>DASUWP010000167.1:0-11114 GCA_036378335.1 Acidobacteriaceae bacterium
GGCAAGACGCCGCTGCTGCTGACCGGCTACGGTGGATTCCTGATCAGCATGACACTCGGCTGGAATCCGATGTATGCATGGTGGCTGCAAGAGGGCGGATGGTTTGCCGTGCCCAACCTGCGCGGCGGGGGCGAGTTTGGCGAAGACTGGCACAAGGCCGGCATGTTCGAGAAGAAGCAGAATGTCTTCGACGATTTCTTCGCGGCAACGCGCTATCTCATCGACCAGAAATACACCGACCCGGGGCACCTGGCGATCTGGGGACGATCGAATGGCGGGCTGCTGATGGGCGCGGCAATGACGCAGCATCCGGAGTTATATGGCGCGATCGTGTGCGGGTATCCGCTGCTGGATATGTTGCGCTACCAGAACTTCGAATTCGGACGGCTGTGGACGACCGAGTACGGCTCGGCCGACAACGCGGCGGACTACAAATATCTCCGCGGCTACTCGCCGTATCAGAACGTAAAACAGGGCACGAAGTACCCGGCGATCATGTTCTTTTCCGGCGACAATGACACGCGCGTGGACCCGCTGCACGCGCGCAAGATGACGGCGGAAGTGCAAGCGGCAACCAGCAGCGATCGGCCAACCCTGCTGCACTACAGCCTGAAGGGCGGCCACAGCTCGGGAGTTTCCCTGACGCAACAGATCCAGGACTATACGGATATTTTGTCGTTTTTGTGGAACGAGACAGATACGCCTTAGTGAGACAACGACAGACAACCGCAGAAATTTGCGAATGCTTCTGAGATTGTCTGCGTTTATGTGCTGTGGTCTGTAGTTGTCTCCCCAATGGCCTCCAGCACCCGGCCGGCGCTGTGTTCGATATCGAAGTGCTCTGCGAAACATTGACGCGCATTTTGCCGCATGACTGCGCGCTCTGCGTCGGGAAGCTGCTGCCAGCGAGTGAGCAGGCTGATTGTTCCTTCGAGAGTGTCGGGAGCAACCAGACCGGCGTTGGCTGCTTCGATCTCGCGCCAGATGTTGACCTCGCGGGATATGAGGACAGGAACGCCGCAGGCGAGCGACTCCGCGACAGCAATGCCGAAGTTTTCCTGATGCGAGGGGAGGACGAAGACCTCTGCGGCGGCGAGCGCGCTCCATTTCATGGAGTCGCGGAGCATGCCGGTCCAGACGATGCGGTCGGCAATCCTTAACGTATTCGCGCGGATCTGGAGCGCCTGTTGCCATCCGAAGCTGTCCGGGCCGGCAAAGACCAGACGCCATGCCGGATCGCTCGCCAGAGTGGTGGCGTAGGCTTCGAGCAGCAGATCGCATCCTTTCTTGGGGTGGAGGCGGCCCATGAAGAGCAGAAGGCGCTTGCTGCGCAAATCCGGATGGTCAGCGAGGAAAGCGTACGCGTTCCCACCTGGAGGCGGTGGCGCTGTCCCCAGGCCGGTGACCACGGGATGTGCACGGTACAGGGCGAAGGATTGCGGTGCGAGCAGCTTCTCCTGCTCGCAGGTGAACAGCACGGCGCGCGCGTCACGCAGAACGCGGTAGTCTGCCCAGGGCCAGTAAAGCCATTTTTTAGCGTGCTTCAGAGGGAAGCTGCGTTTGAACCATGGGTCGAGCATCCCATGAGGAAAGACATAGTAGGGCGTAGTGGTTCCGTGAAGGGCGCGCCACGTGCCGAAGCTGTGGTATTGCCAGAGCCCGTTGATGATGACGGCGTCATAGCGGGCGCGGTGCTGACGCAACCACGGTTTGAATGCGGGCGCAAAGAAGTATTTGTTGCGGGCAGGGCCGAGCGCGTGCACGTGCAAGGGAAAGCTGGCCACTTCCGGGTCCGCGGGATCATCGAGCGAGGCGACTTCGACGGAGTGGCCATCCCGTTGATGCACGGCGGAGAGGCTCCGCACGGCTTCTGCGGGGCCGCCTCCAGCGGCGCGGATGGAGGCGATGACGTGAAGGAGTCTCATAACAGGAGGGACGAGCGCAGGCCGGGGGAGTCGCTGGGATGCATTGTACCTGCTCGACCGTGTGATGGTGCAGCACGGAAATCGCTCGCGATGAATCGGAGAATGAAGCAATGGCATCATGATAGGAACAGATGACCGGGCCTAGATTGCAGCGGACACTTGGTCGAGATGAAAGATGAGGTGAGAGGCACGTGACGGAACCGATATCGGATGCCCTGGTATTTTTTGGCGCGACAGGCGATCTGGCGTACAAGCAGATTTTTCCTTCGCTGCAGCGGCTGTCCAAGCGCGACAAGCTGAAGGGGCCGGTGATCGGCGTCGCCAAGTCGGGATGGACGCTGGACGACCTGAAAAAGCGCGCCAAAGAAAGCGTGGAGACGCATGGGGGTCTCGATCCGGAGGGATTCGACAAATTGATAGCGCGGCTGTGCTATGTGGATGGAGATTATTCGGATATCGCCACCTTTCAACAAGTGCGCAAGGAACTGGGAGCGGCTCAGCATCCGATCCACTATCTGGCAATCCCGCCGAGCCTTTTCGGAGAAGTGCTTGAGCAGTTGAAGCAATCGGGTTGCGCTGACGGCGCACGCGTCGTCATCGAAAAGCCCTTCGGGCATGATCTCGAATCGGCGATAGCACTCAACCAGATCGTGCACGAGGTCTTCGATGAGAAGGATGTCTTCCGCATCGATCACTACCTCGGAAAAAACGCGGTACAGAACCTGATCTTCTTCCGCTTCAACAACTCTTTCCTTGAGCCGATATGGAATCGTCAGTACGTGGAGAGCGTGCAGATCACCATGGCGGAGAGCTTCGGCGTGCAGGGACGCGGTCACTTTTACGACGAGACGGGAGCGATCCGGGATGTGCTGCAGAACCACCTGATGCAATTGCTGAGCAACATTGCAATGGAGCCGCCGATTGGCTCGTGGGCCGAAGCATTGCGCGATGAGCGCACCAAAGTGCTGAAGGGCGTGCAGTGCCTGGAGCCGAGTGAAGTAGTGCGCGGGCAGTTCGACGGCTATCTCAAGGAGCCTGGGGTGAAGCCGGGTTCGACGGTGGAAACCTATGTGGCGCTGAAGGTCTGCATCAGTAGCTGGCGCTGGAAGGATGTGCCGTTCTATATCCGGACGGGCAAGTCATTGCCGGTTACAGCGACCGAGGTGGTGGCGCGGCTGCGACGACATCCGGATATCTTTTCCAGAGATCCATTGCCGCCAAATTATGTACGGTTCCGGGTAAGCCCGGATATGACGATTGGACTCGGCGCACATGTGCGCGTTCCAGGCGAGATTCCACGTGGCACTCCAGTGGAGATGATGGCTACGCAGCAGACTAATCCGGAGGACATACTGCCGTATGAGGAGTTGCTGGCAGATGCGATCGCCGGCAACCAGGCACGGTTTGCGCGTGCGGATTATGTGGAAGATGCGTGGCGCATCCTGGACCCGTTGTTAAAGAACCTGCCTCCAGTACACACGTACGAGCCGGGCACATGGGGACCGGCGGAGGCGGAGAAGCTGATGCAGAGCGAGGGTGGCTGGCAGAATCCTTCGAAGTGACAAATGAGGCATGGTCCTAGACAGCACGGGCCGCCGCTGCGCCGGATGCCCACGCCCATTGGAAATTGTAGCCACCAAGGTGCCCTGTTACGTCGACGGCTTCGCCGATGAAATAGAGACCCGGAACGCGGCGGCTCTCCATGGTTTGTGCGGAGAGCTCGGCGGTCGAGATGCCGCCTGCCGTAACTTCAGCCTTGGCGTAGCCTTCCGTACCCGCGGGCGTGACCTCCCAGCGATGGAGATGCTCTTCGGCTGCATGGAGGGCCGCATTGCTCCAGCCGTTTGGAGCATGCAACGTCGCCCACCGTTCTGCCAGACGCTGTGGCAGAACGGCCCGAAGTGCCGCGCGCAACGCAGCGGCATCTCTTCCGCCTGAATGTGCACGTAATAGAGCGGTGCAGTCCTGTTCCGGTGCGAGGTCGATACTGATCGATGCGCCCGGCTTCCAATACGACGAGATCTGCAGGATGGCAGGTCCGCTCAGGCCGCGGTGCGTGAAAAGCAGCTTCTCCCGAAATCGCGTTTTGCCGTACGCTGCGATCACTTCGGTGGATAGGCCGGTGAGATCCGCGTAATGCGCGCTGTCCTGTGGCTGCCAGGTAAGCGGTACGAGTGCAGGACGGCATGGCTCGATAGTCAGGCCGAACTGCGCAGCGATGCGATAGGCAAGGTCGGTTGCCCCCATCTTTGGAATGGAAAGGCCGCCGGTGGCGACCACCAGTGCGTGTGCGCGGTAACGGGCTGTGGTTGTTTCGATGGCGAACGAATCAGTGCGGCGAATCTCGGTGATGCGCTGATCGAGCACAATGCGAGCGCCGGCACTGCTGCATTCGGCCTCAAGCATGGAGACGATATCTCGCGCAGAACGATCGCAAAAGAGCTGGCCGAGGGTCTTCTCGTGATAAGGAATGCGATGCCGCTCGACAAGTGCGATGAAATCGCGCGGTGTGTACCGAGCGAGCGCAGAGCGCGCGAAGTGTGGATTCGCAGAGAGAAATCGGTCCGCGGTGCAATTGAGGTTGCTGAAGTTGCAGCGGCCACCGCCCGAGATGAGGATCTTTTTGCCGATCCGGTCGGCATGATCGAGTACCATGACCCGGCGGCCACGCTGGCCCGCGGTGATGGCGGCCATGAGTCCCGCTGCGCCGGCACCGAGAACGAGGACATCACAATTTTGTTCTTTGGGAGTTGATGAAGATGAGTGCGCAGGCATGCCGGTCTGCTTTGATTATGGGGCCGCGCTCCTCCACTAGGCAGTCAGCGTGAAACGATACATCCAATCGCCGCCGCACCACTGGGGATAATTGGTGCCCCAGGCATTGTTATAGAGGCTGACGTGAACGCCATCTTGCATGGTGGGCAGCTCAAGAGAGAAATCGAGAGGGGAGCGTGCCCCGAGCGCCACCACCGGCGCATCGAGTGTGGCGAGTTCCAGATCGCCGCGCGCATCGCGATACCGCAGGCGTTCCGAGACAGCGTGCATGCTGCGGCCGCCGCCGCGAACGACATCCGCCGGGCGCACCGGCTGCCCGACTTTTTCCAGCTCCCATCCATGGGGATCGGTGACGATCGGATTGAAGGTAAGCCACATCGCTTCGGGAAGGCGGTTCTGCCTCTTGCCGATCGATACATATCGTATCTGCAATTGCGGCGTGTTTTTTGGCATAACGATTTCCAGGTAGAGCGACGCGGGCCACGCGACCACACCGGCAGTGGCGCTGGCGGGGTCGTCAATAGCCAACTCTGCCAGCATGCGATGCTGTTGCCAGCTTTCACTGATCCAGCATTGGCGCAGCGTGGGATGCCACTCGCGCGTGGTGGCGCCGAAGTGTGCGATGTTTGGCTTGCCAAAATCCTGCGGCCCCCACGAGGTTTTCACCGTCAGGTATGCGGCAATGAAGGCGTCATATGCCTCAGGGCCCAAGGTCTGATAGGTGAAGAGCGCAATCGGGTTCTTCGGCGAGGCCCACGCTCGCTGGGTGGTTTGGTTGACCAGCGCGATGATGGCGCCAGTGCGCGGATCGAGAGCGATACGGAAGTGGGCGGTTTCGAAAATGCGCGAGGCCGGGTGTGGACGCATGCCGACCGGACTGGGCGCGACTACAGTGAGCGTCTGCAGCCGCTGCTCCATGGCGGCACGCATTGGAGCAGGCAGGTGGCCCAGGCCCTCGCTGAGGTCATCGCGCTTCTCTTTCCAGCTTGCTTCCATTGTGCGATAGCCGGGCTCACCGAGCGCAGCGGCCAGATCCGCGGGCTTGTAATGGTCATGGTCGAGATAGCGCTTCGTGTCGGTGCCCCAGGTGTGCTCCACCGAGAGAGCCATGCGGCGCAGCAGCGCGCGGTCTGTCTCACCACCCACTTCGAGCTGCTTTTGCGCAATCCACTCCTGGCGCAGACGCGCGGCCTCGCGATAGCGCGCGACCTTCGGCGGATCGCTGGGAATGCCGTAAATCCAGGTGTCGCCAATCTCGTCGGTGACGACCGGGAGCGTGTCGCGTACGGGGGCAAGCGCGGCGGCGACATCGCTGAGGGTTGCTGCCGTGACCTTGGCGTTGGGAAACTGCTGGCGCAGGCGAGTGTAGATCGCTTGAATCTCCTCTTCTGAATGTGGGCCGCCGTTGTCGCTGCGCATCTCCATGGAAAAGGCGACATCGGTGCCGGGCAGTACGACAGTTCCGCCGTAATCATGATGGTGGTAAATCATCGGGAGCGTGCTGCCGTCCGTTGCTTTCCAAAGGAAGACATCCGGCACCTGCGGCGGTGTGCTGGCTCCGTTGACGCCTATATCCAGGAGTGAAACGCCGCCTGCAGACAGTGGGGCGATGATGCCGCGTGTGTGGCCGGGAACATCGGTCATTTTGGTTGCGATGGTCTTGTGGCCGAAGCGCGCATCGAGCGAGCGCGAGAAGCCGAGCGCACCTTCGATCATGGAGCGATCGAGCATCTCGCTTTGCCAACTGAATGGCAGTGCATGCCAGCTGATGTCGCCCGCGGCGATGGCCTGTTCCATAACGCGGCGCTGTTCTGCGGAGGCTTGCTCTAGATACTCGTAGAGCAGCCACGACCCGGTAGTCCAGGTGTAGCCATCGCCGCCGCCGCGACGAAGCGCAGCTCCGATTTCGATGGCCTGCGGAAAGTAGACATCGAAGTACTTCCGCATCACGGCCGCCTGTGTGTCGGTGAAGCCGACGTCGAGGTGACACTTGAAAACGATGAGCACGCGGCGCACGTTGGGATTGGGTACATCGGGCAGCATGAGTGTGCTGCCGAAAGCGCGCCTGGTTGCGGCGGCACCAGCCGTAAGAGCTGCAAACTTCAGGAGATCGCGTCGCTGCATGGTTCTTGCGTGTCAGCCTGTGCGATGGATTGCGGATCGGCGCCAGTGTATACCGTTTCACGATTCACCCGCCGGCCTGTAAGAGCTAACGTCTCGTCCATTACTCCTATTTTGAAAATGAGATAGCGCCTCGCAGCGCTGAACACCCCCCGCGCACTTCCACTGGTACGAGTTTTGGATTTTGCGGAAATCGTTATTATGACCAGCCGGGCTACTGAAAATCCCTCCATGAAGAAGCTGCATCTTCGATAAGCAAGGGGACGGCTGTGAACAGATTTCTTGTGGTGAGTTCTCTGTCGCCGTTGGTTTTTCTTGCTGCCTGCTCGAGTGGCATGCCCCATCAGACCGCCTCAGGCGGGGGCTCAGGTGCGCAGCCTACAGCCATTCAGCATGTCGTTGTGATCTTTGGAGAAAATGTCTCCTTCGATCACTACTTCGCAACTTATCCGGTAGCTGCCAATCCATCCGGCGAGCCCACGTTTACAGCGGCTGCGGGAACTCCTACGCCCATGGGTTTGAGCGGCAACCTGCTGAGGGCGAATCCGAATGCGTCGAATACGAACAACGGGAACGCGGCGACAAACCCATTTCGTCTGGATCGCGCTCAGGCTTCGACTGCAGATCAGGATCACCAATACACCCCGGAGCAGACGGCGTTCGACAATGGCGCCATGGATCTCTTTCCCTTCGCTGTAGGAAAAGCGGATCCGGCGGCATTGGCGCTCAGCACGAGTGCCCCTGCGGCCGCCGCCACCAAGGGGCTGACGATGGGCTACTTTGACGGCAACACGGTTACGGCGATGTGGAATTATGCCCAGCATTACTCCTTGAACGATCACTCCTTCGGGACTACGTTCGGTCCGTCCTCGGTGGGGGCGGTCAATCTGATCTCCGGACAGACGAACGGCGCGATGGCGGGAACGAGCGGCAGCGAGGCGATCGTCGATGATGGCAGTGGCGGTCTCACTCTGGTAAACGATGCGGAGCCGGTGGGCGACATTTGCACCATGGGGACGGCAGCCACGGCCTCCATGACGGGCAAGAACATCGGCGATATGCTCTCCGCGGCGAACGTCAGCTGGGGATGGTTTCAGGGCGGTTTCGATCTCAGCATCACCAACCCGAACGGAACGACAGGGTGCGCCCGCTCGACGGCTTCCTCGGTGACCCACGCAATGTCTCTCGACTACAACCCGACGGAGGCACCATTCCAGTTCTATGCGTCGACGCAAAATCTGCAACACACCCGGCCCACTTCGGTTGCGGCAATCGGCACCAACACCGATGGAGCGAACCATCAATACGACATCCACGATTTCACCGATGCCCTTGCTGCTGGCAAGATGCCAGCCGTCAGTTTCCTGAAAGCGCCCTCGCACGAGAATGGCCATGCCGGCTTTTCCGATCCGCTCGACGAGCAAAAATTTGTCGTGGACATGGTGAATGCTATTGAGCAATCGCAGTTCTGGGCGAGCACGGCGATCATCCTGGCGTATGACGATTCGGATGGCTGGTACGACCATGTGATGAATATTGTGAATGGCTCCACGACGCCCATGGACGCGCTCAGCGGCACCGGGAACTGTGGCGGTCCCAATGCGAGCTCGGCGAACGCTCTGCCCGGAGTGAGCCCATCTACGCCCCATGCCCAGGGACGCTGTGGCCATGGACCGCGCCTGCCGCTGCTCGTCATTTCGCCGTGGGCGAAGAAGAACTACGTCGACTCCACCGTGACGGACCAGAGCTCGATTACACGATTTATCGAGGATACGTTTCTGTCGGGTCAGCGGATTGGCGGTGGATCCTTCGACAGCGTCGCGGGTCCGCTCGACAATATGTTCGATTTCAGCCAGAGCACGCCCCAGAACGCCAGCGTCGTATTGCTGGACGACACGACGGGAGAAGTGACTCATGACATGTGAGACGGCCGCGTAAGTGGCGCGAACTCGGCGCCGTCCCATGCCGACTAGGTTGAAGAGCGTCAGTTCATCGATACAATGAATTTGCAATGCGGAAGTGGCGATCCGAGCCAAGTCTGTGCTCGTTTGCCCCAAGCCGAGAATGCAGGATAGCCTCGGTCTCATGACTTCTCGCAGGGCCCATAGCTCAACGGTTAGAGCAGGGGACTCATAATCCCTTGGTTGGGGGTTCGAATCCCTCTGGGCCCACCAAGCCACTTCTTCAGCCCCAGAGGTGCGCAGGCGGTACAGTGCCAATCTGCTAGGCGGCTAATTAAGGCTGAGTTAAACGCATAACCGTCCTAGAACATTGCGTAGGCTACTGCGGTCAACGAGCGACTCGGCGACTATGCGCTCATCGCGAAAGAGGATCAGCAAGGTCAAACGCGTTTTACTATCGTTATGGCGGCGGTCGCGCTGCCGAACGCCGCCGTAAGCTCAACCGATTCACATCGCTAAATCTAGCGCCAATGGGACGGAGGGACGGAGCAGGCTTATATGATTCCGGGATATCCCGGATGAATGACGCCCAAGGCGAGGGCTAGGCAGTGTTCATGCACACCAGTGTGGAATTCTCAGCCTTACTGCCATCCTGACCAATTCCGCGAGCGAGGAGGCCTGTGTCTTTCGCATAATCTGACTGCGATGAATTTGTAGCGTGACCGTTGCCCATCCGAAGACGAAGTAGAGCCCTCGCCCCAGTGCTCGGAGAAAGGATGGTGATGGTTCCACGTCTGCGGGGGATCAAACTACGGGTTGGAACCTGTTAACAGCGTTCGAGTGCTGTTAACGTTCCGATCTAAACTCTTTGTTTCGAAAAGCACAAGGGCGGTCAGACGCCGGGTACAACTTTGCACATATTTAACCTTCCCAAATAATAATGAAACGACCTCTACTTTTTCGTTGTCGCTTCCCTGCGAAAGGTGGCGAGTAGACGACAGAAAAGACCGAATCTCCGGTCACCTCGATTTGGAAAGGAATCGATTTCTTAATGAGAACCTCCCCCTTGTATTCATCTCCGGCATCAGTACGCTGGTGCAGCGTCCGGATGCATGCGCTCGGAGCGCTTCTGCTCGGCTGTGCGCTTGGTGCTGGGCCAGTGTCGGCGCAAACCTCGGCCAGTGTCAGCATCAATGCTTCTTCTCCGATGGGCAGCGTCCCGGCCCAGGGCTACGGCGTGGACTCGTCGGTCTACGATAATTCCATGACAAGCCCCGGCCTTGGGGCTTCGCTGAAAACGGGCGGGTTTAATGCCATCCGCTACCCCGGAGGATCGTATGCCGACATCTTCAACTTTTTCAGCGGCAGCGATAACACGCTGAATAACGGCGGCTATTTTGCCGCCGGGGACACGTTCGATAACTGGATCGCCGACCTTATTCAGCCTTCCGGAGCCAAGGGCGTGATCACGGTCAACTATGGCTCGAACACCAGCAACAACGGTCCGGCCTCGCCCAGCGAAGCCGCGTCCTGGGTCGAGTACGCCAATATCACCAATAACTACGGCATTCTGTACTGGGAGATCGGCAACGAGGTCTACGGCAACGGCTACTACTCCAGCGGCAACTGGGAGTACGACCTGCACGTGCTGAACCAGAACGCATCGGCACGCTTGGGCCAACCGGCGCTTTCTCCCTCGGCCTACGGAACCAACGCAGCGGAGTTTATCAAAGCCATGAAGGCGGTTGATCCGAATATCAAGTGCGGTGTGTTTCTCAGCACCTCTCCCTGGGTTCCGGGTTGGAATCAAAACGTGCTGACCGCCATCTCGAAAGCGCTCCAGGGTACCGGCTACACGCTGGATTTCGTGATCGATCACTGGTATCCAAGCGGAACCAATGCACAGGTTCTAGCTGCCCCGGCGACACTCAAAACCGAAGTTTCGACGCTTCGTTCTGCCATCCAGCAGTATTACACGCTCGGCAACGGGAGCCGGCTTCAAATTCTCGTCACCGAAACCGCTGCAAACGCAAACGGCGGACTCTTCCCCTATCTGTTCACTGTGGATGAGTTCCTCACATGGTTCGAGCAGGGAGCGTCGAATGTCGAGTATCAGGAATTGCATAGCGGGGTCTACGAGTCTTCATCGAGCAACACGCCAATCGGCCCCTGGTATGGCGTGCAATTCGACTCGATGGTGGCGCGTCCCGGAGACCGTATGGTCTCTGCTAACTCTTCTAACTCGCAGCTGCGCGCGCATCGAGTGCGGCGTTCCGACGGACAGGTCGGCGTGGTTCTCGTCAACGATGATCCCAGCAACGCCACCACGGTTTCCGTCAGTATCTCCGGTCAGACACTGGCCTCAACCGGAACGGAATACACCTTTGGCAAG
>DASUWP010000168.1:0-19118 GCA_036378335.1 Acidobacteriaceae bacterium
CGGTCTCGGTTTGCAGCAGCGGGACATCGGTTTTGACGAACACCTGCTGAGTCGCTGCGCCGACCGCCATAGACGCATCGACGGTGACGGTGGCCACCTGCAGCGTAATCGGTCCACGCACGTAGCTCTGGAACCCGGGCGCGGTAACCGTGATCAGATAATGGTCCGGAACGATCGAGCCTGTGTCATAGAGACCGGCTCCATCGGTCGTGTAGGTATGGGTAATGCCCTTATCGACGTCGTCGACCTTCACGGTAGCGCCGGGGATGACGGCTCCGGCGGAATCCGTGACGACTCCGCGAATGTCACCGGAGTTCGTGTTCTGTGCGACGGCCGCAACGGCCGGCCACAACAGGGCGAGGCCAAGGCTGGCGTGAATCCACTGCTTCATGTTGCCTCCTGGAAAATTACATCTGCCTGCGCTAGACCTCTCTGCTGTGGGTCCGCGCTTGTTTTTTCTTGCATCGGGCGGTTTAGGCCCACGACTCCCCGTAACGGAACGAATGGACCGCAGATCGTCTCAACCCGTTCCGCTGGTCACCGGATCCTCCAACAAAGGCGATATTTCCTGTCCCGCGATATGTAAGCGCAGGACAATGGTTTGCCTTCACGTAAGGAAAGGTGATTCTCCGGTGATCGTTGCAGATGAGAACAATTTGAGAAGATGATTGTCAAGCGAAATCTTTGCTGCGGATGCCAAGACAATCCTTTGTCTTCAGACGAGTAGACAGCTGTCCGCGGAGTGATCGATAAAGTACAGGGGATATGACCAGCCGGCGCACATCCCTGATATTGGCAACGATGGTTACCCCTTCTGCCCCCTTTTTCGGTGCTTTCGCAGCATGGAATCCGACGCAGTACCCCCTGCCTCGGCTGGTCAGGCCTGGCGCACCTCGGAAAAGCGCTCGCAGCCCGACGATCGACGCCCGTCATGGAGCAGGTTCCCCAACGACCATCTCGCCGTGCAGCCAGCAGCACACCGCAACGATGCTTCGATTCAGGTATCGGTAAATGTGACGAATACGGGGAGCGAGGCGAAGTTCGCGGGTTCTCACGCATCCACGTGTAGCCACATAAAAAAGCAACTGCCTTTATGGTCCGCCAAGCCGCTCGCGGCTCGGGGATCGTGGAAAGGAGGCGAGTGTCCTCGAGCCGGGTCAGTTCAGAGCGGGGCAAGTTTACCGTCTCGAACCGGCGGTTCGTCCGAAGCATCGCTGTCGGCACATTTTCGGCCGGCGACTCTCTTATTCTTCCACTGCTTCCCAGCAGCGTCTGCCTTCCTTGCAGATGGAAGCATGCACATAGTGTTCGTCGGGGCCAGCCTTGCCCATGGTCTTCAGGCACCAGAAGGTGCTGGTCGCGCCCATCAACGCCTCGTGGTCCGCCCGATACTCGCCGAACGCAGCGTACGAGGACTTGCTGCGCAGACATCTGCATTTCGTCTTCTCTTTGACTTCCACCATATTCACTCCTTTCCGGACCACCGTTATCCGATAGCGCTGGGGTCTCGGTCCATCTGGCCGGCAGCCAGCAGGATCGTGCGGTAAACCGCCGTTTGGAAGAGCTGCACCTTGTAAGCATTTTGTGAGAGCGGGGTAGCGTTGGCTACCGCAAGTTTTCCCGCCTCGCGCGCCGTGCGCTCATCGATGATCTTGCCGCGTAGTGCGGCTTCGGCCTCCGTTGCATGGATCGGTGTCGGCGCCGCCACGCCGAGCACGATGGCCGCTTTCCTGCAGAGCTTGCCATCCATTTCCAGGACCACGCCTGCATCGGCAATTGGCCAGTCGAAGCTCTCTTTCTCGCCATACTTCTGGTAGGCAGAGCGCGTTCCGGCCGCGGGAATGGGAACGCGTATTGCCGTGATAAGCTCGCCCGGCTTCACCGCCGTTTCGTGTTGCAGGTCCTCTTCCGGCGTGATGTAGAAGTCACGCATTGGCACGGTGCGCTTGCCGGCCTTCGATGTCAGCTCTACTTCCGCATCCATGGCAAGCAGCGGAACCGCAGTAGAGGAGGGGTGAACCATCGCGCATTTACCGTTGTTCACGATCGCGTGATATTGGTTTTCTCCCTGCAGCGCGTGGCATTCATCCGAAGTGCCTTTTTTGCGGCAATCAAAATCAGTGGAGCGGAAATACCAGCATCGCGGGCGCTGCATCAGGTTGCCGCCCAGTGTCGCCATATTGCGTACCTGCGGCGTCGCGGCATGGCCTGCCGCATCGGAGAGTGCCGTGTATTTCTTCTGTATCTCCGGATGGTCTGCGATCTCGCTGAGCGTCGTCAGCGGTCCAATGTGCAGGCCGCCATCGGACGATTCGACGCGGTGCAACGACTGCACGTTCCGGATACTGACAAGTTTCGGCGGAGAGACGATGCCATCTTTCATCAGATCGAGCAGGTCGATGCCGCCGGCCTTTACCATGGCATCGCCCTTCATCTGCGAGAGTGCCTCATCCACCGTTGCGCAATCGACGAAAGTAAAGCGATTCATACGGTCATCTCTCCTGACGTCTTGCCCAACGCCGCCAGCACGTTGGACGGGGTCATTGGAATGGAGCGCATCCGCACGCCCGTCGCGTTATAAAACGCATTGCCGATTGCAGCGGCAAGGGTGATGATGCCGGCCGATTCACCAATCCCGGCTGCATCCGTCGAGCTCTGGCCGATGTAGTTCTCGATGAGTTCGACCTGGATCTCCGGTACCTCGCGCGCGCCGATGATCTTGTAGCTCTCCAGGTTGGCGTTCAGCATGTAACCCTTCTGCCGATCCATCACACGCTGCTCAAACAGCGCGTAGGAAATGCCCTGCAGAATGCCGCCGTGAACCTGGCTGATGACGCCCGTTGGATTGATGGGGCGGCCGCAGTCGTGTACACCGAACACCCTTTCGATGTGCACACGGCCAGTCTCGGTATCCACGGCAAGCTCCACGCAATCGACGCCGCCATACAGCAGCCGCGCCTTTTCGTAGTCGGGCACCCGCATGGTCCGGGCTGCGATCTCACTGGTGGGCATCTTCGCTGCGGCGCTACGCAGCGAGACCGATCGCGCATTGTCCTTCCACACGACATTGCCATCGCGTAGGTCGAGATTGTCAGCGCTCGTTCCCAGAGCCGGCGCAACCGTCTGCAGAAATTTCTGCTTTGCCTGCCAGGCAGTATTCCGGATGGCCGGTGTGATCGATCCCGCGGTCACGCTGCCGCCGGAGTTTGGTCCGATGGGAAATCGCGTATCTCCGACCCGTACCTGTACGGTCTGTGGCGGAATCCCGAACTCTTCTGCGACCACCTGCGCGAGAATCGTCTTGGTGCCGCCGCCAATGTCCTGCACGGCAGAGAGCACCTCCACGGAGCCATCCTTCGAGACGCGCACCTCGCACGACGAGTCCATGTCGACGAAGCGATACCACACCGACTGCGCAATTCCCATGCCGCGCTTGATCGGACCGGTGTCAGAGGCGGCGGGCCGGCGGTTGCGCCAGTTCGACTTCTCCCGGATGATCTGGCGCTCCACCTTGCGTGCCGGACTCTCGTCAATCCGTTCGCGCAGCTCCAGCGGGTCCAAATCGAGCTTCACTGCAAGCTCATCAATGGTCTGCTCGAACGCGAACGAGCCCTGCGGGTGTCCGGGAGCGCGAAATGCAGCGCCTGGACCCGCGTTGATGAAGACGTCGTTCTCTTCCGTATGAATGTTGGCGCACTTGTAGAGATTGGTTGCAGGTCCGGCTGTTCCCGCGCCCGTGCCCACACCGGCTGTGCCGTAGCTGATCAATTCAATCGCGGTCAGCGTGCCGTCGCGCTTGGCGCCAATGCGCAGCTTCTGGTGAGAGTCCGGACGGTTGGAGACGATGTGCTCCTGGCGCCGATCGAGCATGAGTCGAACAGGCGCACCGGCCTTGCGTGACAGGTTCGCCGCCACCACACCTTCATTGCCTGCGCCAAACTTCGCGCCGAAGCCGCCGCCCATGAACTCCGTGATGACGCGAATCTTGCTCTTCGGCAACTTGAAAACTTCTGCGAACTCATCGCGCACACTCGCGGTTCCCTGGGTTGAGGCATAGACCGTCAGTTCGTCGGGCTTCCAATCAGCGACGAACCCATGCGTCTCCAGCGCGGAGTGCGTCTGCACCTGAGTGAAGTACTCGCTCTCCACCACTACGTCCGCTTCTTTGAAACCCGCTTCGATGTCGCCTTTTGTCTTCTTCTCCGGACCATGCACGTTGCCGGTCTGCGGCACATCCTTTGGGCCACCTCCGCCGCCGGCGCTTCCTGCCGCATCCGCCGGACCGGGAAAGACCAGCGGCGCATCCGCCTGCCGAGCATCCATGCGATCGACTACGAACGGCATTGGATCGTATTTCACTTGAATCAGCTTCGCAGCATCTTCCGCGATCGACTGTGAAGTTGCTGCAACCGCCGCGATCGGTTGACCGGCGTAGCGCACAACCGGATACCGCGAGGGCGTCTCCTCTTTGGGATCGCGCAACTCGGCCGAGCCACCATAATCGTGCTCGATAACATGCACGGCCTTCACGCCCGGATAGCGCTCGGCCGCAGAAGTGTCCACCGACTGGATGCGCCCATGCGGCACATTTGCGCCCAGCATGTAGGCGTAGAGCATGCCTGGCAGATGAATGTCTGCTGTATACTTGCCGCGGCCGCTCGCCTTCGCCGCGCCGTCGTAGCGAACAGTCGGACGCCCGACATATTTCAGTTTTGCGTTCTCCGGAAGCGGCGGCGGCTCATCCGCGGGAACTTGCCGGTCTACATGCGTCAGACCGAGCTGCGGAATGCCGAACAGCACGCTGGCTGTTTTGGTTTGACTGACATCCTTCGCCGGCGGCTTCTTCGCGTCGCTCGATTCGGCATCGCGGGTCGGCTTGGCCTCGCCTTTCACACCTTCTTTGCGCTGCTTTTCCTGCTGCGCCTGCGCTTCCAACACCATCGCTTCGTCTGCCATTTAGACCTCCTGCATCGTGCGTGGCATAACCAGTCCGGCACGGCTCGTGGATCCGTTCTTCGAAAGATCATCCATGGCGTCGAAGATCCGCGGATAGGTGCCGCAGCGGCAAAGATTGCCGCTGATCGCATGCGCCACCTCAGGACGTGTCGGATGAGGATTTCGTTTCATCAGCGAGGCGCACGCCATCACCATGCCCGGAGTGCAGAATCCGCATTGCATCGCATCGTGTTTCAGAAATGCCGCCTGGACCGGATGAAGGCTGTCGCCCTCCGAGAGGCCCTCGATGGTCGTGACTTTCTTGTCGCCTATATCCAGCGTCAGAGTCATGCAGGCAAGCTGCGGTGTCCCGTCGATCCAGACGGTACACGCCGAACAAGCTCCGCGATCGCAAACCACTTTCGTGCCGGTCAGCCCCAGTTGGTCCCGCAGAGTTGTGGCGAGTGTGTCGCGCGGCTCCACAGTTGTGGCATGCAGATGACCATTGATGTGCAATCGCACAGCAACTCCGTCGGGACCCACCGTGGCGGGTTCGTGCACCGCTTTTTTTACTTCCGCTGTCAGGGCCTCCGCGTGTTCCAGGAGAGTTCCGGCCGCGGTCAGTCCGGCGCCCTTCAGAAACCCGCGCCGCGAGAAATTCGTCTGCTTTACGTCGGACATAGGAGTCCTCGAAACTGCGAATTCGATTCTCCGCCATCTTACGCCCGATTCAAGAGCTCTTCAGAACTTTGCAGGCTATGAACCCCTGTTGTCAGTTCATCCGCCGGTGATCGCCCGATGATATGTTTAGAGTGCGTGAACACTGAACAGATCGTTGCGGCTCTCGATGCCGAAATTGCACGTCTTCGGCTTGCCCGAACCATGATTGAACAGTCGGCTGCAACAAAGATCCCGAGTGCCCCCGGCACTTCCATCTCGGATACCGGGAAGGCCGCGAAACCCGGAAAATCGCGGAGACGCGAGCTTTCGGCCGAGGCCCGCGAACGAATCGCGGCGGCCCAGCGCAAACGATGGGCAGAACAGAAGAAATCCGCTATCGTCGCCATCACGCGCGTGCCCGCGAAGGAAGCCCCCAAGCGCCGAGCGCCGAAACCGGTTGCAAAACCGGAAACTCCCCTCACGGCCAATATTCCGGACGGCCCGGTCGCGGTGCCCCGCGAAAAGCTGGTGTCGTGATTTTGATTCCATAAGGAACTGCGCGGCTGTCGCGATTACTGCTCTTGCGCGGTACGGATACGCGCTTGCCAGAGCTAAGAAGGCCAGCGGAGAATGCTGCAAGGCATTCATGGACAACTCACAGCTTCGACGAGGGCGAGGGGCGAGCTTTGCACCCGCCTTGTTTTTGCTCTTCCTCGCTGTGGTCATCAACTACGTCGACCGCGGGAATCTGTCGATCGCCGCGCCCTTGCTGAGAGACGAATGGCATTTGAGCGCATCCATGCTAGGAGCGCTCTTCTCGGCATTCTTCTGGACCTACACCGCTATGCAGTTTGTCGGCGGCTGGGTACTAGATCGTTTCGATCCATGTCGCGTCCTGGCTCTCGGCTTTCTCGTATGGTCGCTGGCAACGGCGCTTACCGGCATCTCTACGGGTTTGGTGATGCTGATGTCCCTGCGTCTGCTGCTGGGCATCGGAGAGTCAGTCGTCTGTCCCACGTCTTCACAGATACTCGCTCGCTATCTGCCGGAGGAGAAACGAGGCTTCGCGAATGGAGTCGTTTGCGGGGCGATGCGCTGCGGGGCAGTCCTGGGAACCTTTGGCGGCGGATTGCTGATGGCGAGGTACGGATGGCGTCCGGTGTTTCTCGCCATCGGAATTGTGAGCCTGCTGTGGCTTCCCGCATGGTGGCGATGGAGGCCGCGTGAAGAAGTGATAGCCACGACTCTTGCGAAGGGCCAGACGCCCGGGTTCTTCGAGATATTCGAACAGCGCTCGTTCTGGGGCGCATCGGCAGGTCATTTCAGCAGCAACTATCTGCTGTACTTCATGGTGACCTGGCTACCTTTTTACCTGGTCCGCGAACAGCACATGACGATGACTGCGATGTCGCGGATTGCTGCGCTGTATTACGTGACGGACGCCTCTTCCGCCTTCGTAACCGGCGCCCTTGCCGACCTGTGGATGCGGCATGGGGGCACCGCCACACAGGTGCGCAAGACGGCGATGGGCATCGGATTCGCGCTTGCCGCTGTCTCATTGGGTGCCCTGTCGTTCTCCACGCCGGCCACCTACCTCTTCTATCTGTTGCTTGCAGGGGTGGGCTGTGGCATGACCAGCGCCACCTTGTTTGCGTTCGGCCAGACGCTTGCCGGGCCGGCGGGCGTGGGACGGTGGACGGGTTTGCAGAACGGCTTCGCGAACTTTGCCGGGGTCATCGGTCCGGCATTGACGGGGTTTCTCGTTGACAGGACCGGACACTTCGCAGCGGCGTTGGTGATTTCGGCTGTCATATGCGTAGCGGGAGGACTCGCGTGGGTCTTGGTTGTCGGACGCGTGGAGCCGATTCGTTGGAAATCAGGCGCGCCGCTGACGGATGTCCCCGAACCGGTTTGAATCAGACCAGAAGGTCGCGCGGCTTCACGTGCTCGCGAATGAAGGTGACGGTCGCATCGAGCGAGGTGCCAGGGCCAAAAATGGCGGCAACGCCTTGCTGCTTGAGGAACTCGATATCCTGCTCGGGAATGGTGCCGCCGACGACTACGAGAACGTCACTCGCGCCGCGCTCCTTCAGCAGCGTGGTCACGCGGGGCACGATGGCATTGTGGGCGCCGGAGAGAATGCTGAGACCTACGCAATCGACGTCTTCCTGCAGCGCCGCGTTGACGATCATCTCCGGCGTCTGGCGCAGGCCGGTGTAGATGACCTCCATGCCGGCGTCGCGGAGCGCGCGCGCGATCACCTTGGCACCGCGGTCGTGGCCGTCCAGGCCTGGCTTCGCGACCAGGACACGGATGGGTAGATGTGAGGATTCAGACATCGGACGGAGGAGAATATCACAGCCGGACTGCCCCTCGGAGCGAGGTTCCGTAACGGCCAGTTCAGGATGCCTGTCTCGACCGCCTGTACGGCCTGTAACCCCTCTTCACAAATTCTCACAGCACGCGCTGAATCCATTGCTCAGCGCGCGCATCTGTTCGATGAGCGTCGAACTATCCAACGACAGATCGAAACGAGGTAGGAAATATGGCAAAGCTGACGGGGAAGGTGGCCGTGGTGACCGGAGCATCGAAGGGCATTGGCGCCGGAATCGCGAAGGAACTTGCGGCGCAAGGCGCGTCCGTGGTGGTGAATTACGCCTCGAGCAAAGAGGGTGCCGAGAAGGTGGTTGCAGAGATAACGAAGGCTGGCGGCAAGGCGATCGCGGTTGGCGGCAGTGTCGCGAAGGCCGAAGAAATCGACCGCCTGTTTGCGGAGACCAAGAAGGTCTACGGCAAGGTGGACATCCTGGTGAACAATGCGGGCGTGTACGCATTTGCTCCGGTCGAAGCAATCACCGCGGAGGAGATCGACCGTATTTTTGACACCAATGTGAAAGGGCTACTGTTGGCTACGAAAGCGGGAGTGGCGTTGTTTCCGCCGGAGGGCGGCAGTGTCATCAATATCGGGTCGGTAGCGAGCGAGAACACTCCTCCGACATCCGCCGTATATAGCGGTACCAAAGGTGCGGTGGATGCGATTACCCGCGTGTTCGCGAAGGAACTGGGACCGAAGAAGATTCGCGTGAACGCTGTCAACCCCGGCCCCGTCTTGACCGAGGGCGTGAAGTCAGCGGGCTTCGAAGGCAGCGATTTCATGAATCAATACATACAGCAGACGCCTCTCGGCCGCATCGGACAGCCGAATGATATCGCAACGATCGTGGCCTTCCTCGCGTCCGACGAAGCAGGCTGGGTGACAGGGTCATTGCTGCAGGTTGCGGGTGGTCTGCGGTAACAGCGGTTTTCGAAATGATTGTCGCTACATTTTACCCTCAGGAAACCGCCCTGCTACGGCTCTGAAAGAAAGCGAACGATTTCCTTCAGCAGGCGCGGTCCCTGATCGGTATCGAAGAGGAACTGTGCGTGTGCAGATCCATCGAGGATCACCCGTTTCTTAGGTTGAGGTGCTCTGGCGTAGTTGCGCGATATCTCCGGCAGTCGCAGGCCGGAACCGCTTCTATCGTTACGGGCGACGATAAACAGCTTGCGTCCGCTCAGCTTTTCCGGGGCGTCGCCGCCTGACGAGCCCAGGAAGACAACACGGGCGATGTTGCCCGGTGTAGACCTTGCGTCGGCTTCTCCAACGGCATCTCCGCCCATGCTCGCGCCGACGGCGAAGACTGTCTTCGCGCCGATCCGATGAAGATAAGAAACTGCAGCCAGCACATCCGTCGCATTGTCGGCGGTAGAGCCAAAGGAGCCCGGCGATCCGTCTGGGTTTAGGCCGTCGCCCCGAAAACCGATGGCTAGGACCAGAAAACCGGAATTAGCGAAAGCTTGTGCCTGCTTGTTCCAGCTCTCTTTATGGAAGCGTCCACCATGAGCGAGAACTAGACCCCGCGTGCCGCTGCCGTAAAGGTCTGCCTGGATTTCTATTGGCCGATCTGGAAGTGGGAATCTGACCAACTGCTGTCCAAATACTTGGCTCGCGAAGCATGCAATGCAGACGGCGAGAAGATAGCGCGGCTTCACTTCAAGTCTCCGGGCGAGAGATGCAGCGGCAGGAGAGGCATTTAGAAATCCTCGCAACCAAAAAAGGACGTACCGGCGAAACGCAACCTACTTATCGCGGGCGACAACAAAGTCCGGCATCCAGAGCAGAGCTCTGCGCTCGTCGCTCTCCGGCAGATCGGCGACCAATGCACGCGCCAGGTCGGCGTAGCGGTAGGCGGAGGCGAGCGCGTAATCGACCGAGCGATGCCGCTCGAGGATCGCGAGAATCTCCGGGTGGGAGATGCGCTCGAAAGACTGATCGCCAAGCACCTGGTCGATGACGGCGCGCTCGGCCGCCGTGCCGTGCTGGTAGGCGTGGATCACCGGCAGGGTGGCCTTGCCCTCGCGCAGATCGCTGGCCACGGGCTTGCCCAAAGTCTCTTCGCTGGCGGTGAGGTCAAGCACGTCATCGACGATCTGGAAAGCGACCCCGAGATTTCGGCCGTACTCGCCAAGCTGCTCTTCGGTTGCCTCGCTGACGTCGGCTAGCACCGCGCCCAGCCGCATGGAAACACGGAAGAGGCAGGCGGTCTTGCGATAGATCAGGTCGTAGTACTCGTCTTCCGAGACAAGGCGGCCGATGGTTTCGGTCTGTAGCAGCTCGCCCTCGACCATCTGCTGGGTAAGGATGATGAGCAGGTCGAGCACCTTGAAATTGCGCTCCTCGAGCGCGACGCGAAAGGCCTGCATGTAGAGCCAGTCGCCGGCCAGCACGCAACGGGAATTGCCCCAGGTGGTGTTGGCGGAGGGCCGGCCGCGGCGGGTATCCGCGGCGTCGATGATGTCGTCGTGGACCAGGGTGGCGGTATGGACCATCTCCACCACGGCGCCTAGCCGGACGCTGCCCCGCCCGCGATAGCCGAGAGCGCGCGCGGCCAGCAACAGCAGCGTGGGGCGGATGCGCTTGCCGCCACCTTCACGCAGGTAGCCGGCAATCTCGGTGATCGCCTGGACGGTCGAGTCGGAGTCGCGGGCGAGCTCTCGCTCCACCGCGCGGAGGTCGTCCCGCAGTAGCTCGAACACTTCTTTCGCTGTTCCTACCGCCTGTGTGCTCACGTCGCCGCGGGCTCCCTATGAATGTAGTGTATCTGGTCCGCCAAAGACGGCGGTTTGCTGGTCCGCCAGACACTGCGGTCAGGTGCTCCGCCAGAGAGACGCGGATACTGGTCGGCCACGCGGCGTGCGACCCTTGAAGGCGAAGCGTCAATTCGAGCGGTAATTGGTGAACTGCAGATCGATGCCGAAGTCGTGGCCGCGCAGCAGCGCAATTGCCTCCTGCAGCGTGTCGCGATCTTTGCCGCTGATGCGCACGGTTTCGCCTTGGATCGAGGCCTGAACCTTCTTCTTCGAGTCCTTGATAACCTTCACGATCTCCTTGGCCTTCTCGCTCGCGATGCCCTGCTGGAGCGTGATCTTCTGGCGAACGCTCTTGCCTATGGCCGGCTCCAGCTTTTCGTATTTGAGCGACTTCAGCGAGACGCCGCGCTTGACCAGCTTATGCGACAGGATCTCCTTCACCGCCTCGAGCTTGTACTCGTCGGCGGAAGCGAGCTGGATGACTTTGTCCTGGTCCTCAAGCTTGATTTCGGAGTTGGAATCCTTCAAATCGAAGCGCGCTCGGACCTCCTTGATGGCCTGGTCAATCGCATTGCGAACCTCCTGGATCTCCACTTTGCTGACTACGTCAAACGAATTCTCTGCGGCCATGTTTCTTTCCTTTCGAAATCTCTTCGCCTCGCGATGACCTACGGGTTATGCGCCCGTCGCTCTAACCATCTGAGCCCCGTAGTTCTAGAAGGCGATCTTAGCCCTGAAGCTTCATTAGCGTCTCGAAGTTGCGCGTGGTGGTGGCGGCCACCTCTTCTACTTCGATGCCGAGCAACTCGGCGAGTTTCGCTGCGGTTTCGGTTACATACGCAGGCTCGTTGCGCTGGCCGCGGCGCGGTACCGGAGTAAGGAAAGGCGCATCGGTTTCCACCAGCATGGAGGTGAGCGGCAAAGCCTGCGCGACATCGCGGATGGGCTGCGCTTTGGGGAAGGTGATGTTGCCCGCGAAGGAGATGAGAAAGCCGAAGTCGATGGCACGGCGCGCGTGATCCACCGTGCCGGCAAAACAGTGCAGGATGCCCCCAAGGCCGGTTTGGCGCCAGTGGCGATCCAGCAGGTCGAGAGTGTCGTCCCATGCGGCAGTGTCGCCGATGCCCGCGCGCTCTGCGGCGCGGCAGTGGATGACGATGGGCAGGCAATGGCCGGCGGCGAGCTCCATCTGCTCGATGAAGGCCTCCTGCTGCACGGCGCGCGGCGCGGTGTCCCAGTAATAATCCAGGCCAATCTCACCGCAAGCAATCACCTCGGGCGCAGCGAGCAGCTGGTTCAGCTTGTCGAGCGCAGCATTGTCGAGCGCGGCTGCGTCGTCAGGATGAACACCGGCGGTGGCAAAGAGGCGCGGGACGTCGGTGCGGCCGGCGTATGCGCGACACAAATCGAGGGCGCGATGCATTGTGTCCGGCCCTTCACCAATACCGATGGAAAGTACACTGCCCACGCCGGCATCCCGCGCGGCTTTCAGCATGGCTTCGCGGTCGGCGTCGTAGCGCGCGCTGTCCAGGTGCGCGTGGGAATCGGTGAGGGCCGGTGCGCCAGCGGGCATGAGACTACTTCACCTTTGCGCCGAGCGGCACGTCTTCGAGGAAGCTGGCCAGCACAGCCTTGCCACCTTCGACCGAGCCGGCCAGCAGCATGCCATTCGATTCGAGCCCGCGCAGCTTGCGCGGTGCCAGATTTGCGACCACGATGACCTTGCGGCCGATCAGCGATTCTGGCTCGTAGGATTCGGCGATGCCGGCCAGAATCTGGCGCGTTTCTGTACCCAGGTCCACTTCCAGACGGAGCAGCTTGTCTGCCTTTGGCACCCGTTCGGCAACTTTGACCTGCGCCACACGCAATTCGACCTTCATGAAATCGTCGATGGTGATCTGGCCGGGAACACTGGTGCCTGCAAGTGCGGTGCCGGCAGGGGCAGCAGGGTTGAGTGGCGCTCCCACGATCGGCTTCGGTCCGGCCTGCGGAGCGGTCGTGTCGGCCTTCTCGGCGGGCTGGACAGCCTTTTCCGAAGGCGCGGCTGCGGCGGATGGCTCGACGCGAACGGTGGGGATGGAGGACAGCGCCTGTTCGAGCGCGCTCTGAGGTCGGTTCTCTTCAATCTCTTTCATACGGGTGACTGCGTCCTTTTCTGCGCGGGGGAAGAGCGGGGCGGGTTCGCCGAGTTTCGTTCCAGGCTTGAGAGTGCCCCAAGCGATGTTTTTGAGATCGGCCTGAGCGATGTCGCCGAGTCCAAGCTGCTGCCATACCTTCGCCGCGGCTTCCGGCAGCACCGGCGCGACCAGCGCTGTGATGATGCGGATGGCTTCGGCGCAGGTGTAGAGAATGTCGCCGAGCCTGCGTCTGCTTGTTTCGTCCTCGAGAGCGCCGAGTTTCCATGGAGTGGTGGCGGTGATGTAGCCGTCCACGGTGCCGACGAATTGCCAAAGTGCTTCGAGCGCGCGCGAGAAGTCGAAATCGTCCATGCGCTCGCGGAAGGTAGTCGTCGTGCCTTCGGCGGCTTCACGGACCTGTGCGTCTGCCGTGCCCTCCGGGACCACGCCTCCGAAGTAGCGCGTGATCATCGCGAGCGTGCGGCTGACCAGATTGCCGTAGCCATTGGCGAGGTCGGCGTTGTAGCGCTGCACCAGCGCGTCGAAGGTGAAGTTGCCGTCCTGTCCGAAGACCACTTCGCGCAGCAGAAAGTAGCGCATTGCATCGTTGCCCAGGACATCATGGATGGTTTCCGGGCGGACGACATTGCCGCGCGACTTCGACATCTTGTTCTGGTCGAAGAGCAGCCAGCCATGCGCGAAGATCGATCTCGGTAGCGGCAGACCGGCAGCCATCAGGAACGCGGGCCAGTACACGCAGTGGAAGCGCGAGATTTCCTTACCGATGATGTGCAGCGGCGCGCCGTTTGCGGCCAGATCATCTCCGGCCCAGAAGCGCTTGTATTGCGAATCGTCTTCCGAGCCCCAGCCGAGCGCAGTGATGTAGTTGGCGAGCGCGTCCATCCACACGTAGACGACGTGCTTTTCGTCGCCTGGCACGGGAATGCCCCAGGAAAAGCTGGTGCGGCTGATGGAGAGATCGCGCAGTCCACTGCGAACGAACGAGATGACCTCATTGCGGCGCGTCTCTGGACGGATGAAGTCGGGCTGCTGCTCGTAAAGCTCGAGCAGCTTGCGTTCGAAGGCGGAGAGCTTGAAAAAGTAGTTCTCTTCGGTGACAGTCTCGGTGATCCGACCGCAGTCCGGGCACGGCTCGCCCGGACCAACGTCGACCCATGCCTCGTCCGTGACGCAGTACTGGCCGGTATAGGTGCCCTTGTAGATGTAGCCGCGGTCTTTGAGCAAGGTGAACAGCCGCTGCACGCCTAGCTTGTGGCGCGGCTCCGTCGTGCGGATGAAGTCGGTATAGCTCAGGCCAAGCTTGTCCCATAGCGCGCGAAACTCGGCCGCCACCTTGTCCACGAACTCCTGCGGCGTGCAGTTCATCGCCTTGGCGGAGCGCTGGATCTTCTGGCCGTGCTCGTCGGTGCCGGTGAGGAAGAAGACGTCGAAGCCCTGCGCGCGCTTGTAGCGGGCAATGGTATCCGTGACGATGGTCGAGTACGCCGTGCCGAGATGCGGCCGCGCGTTCACGTAGTAGATCGGCGTGGTCAGGTAATAAGGAGGGCGATCAGGCATCAGCAGGCTGGACTTTCCGGCAATTGCATTGCGGCAGGACGACCGAGACTACTGTTTATCTTAGGTGTGCTCCCGGGGTGCGTCAAACGGCGAGCCTATCGCGCTCTGCTAAAATCGGCAATAAAATCAAGGCTTTTCGGCCTTCCTAGTCGCTGCTGACATGGGGCCGCAGCCGCAAGGACCCTCCACTGTACAGAGACATGCAACGAGTTCTGCGCGAGCGGCTGCGCAGCATCCTGCTCGAACGCTACGGCGAGGCGGCTGCCTCCGTCGCGAGCCGGACCAATAGCGCCGCGGGCAAAATCAATATAGAACAGCCGCCGCAGGTCTCCATGGGTGACTACGCGACGCCCGTGGCCTTTGAGCTCGCGCGGCCGCTGCGACGCGCACCGAAGCAGATTGCCGCAGAGCTGCTGGAGTCACTGCAGCGCCAACCGCTTCCCGGTTTCGCCAGTTTTGAAGTTGCTGGCGCGGGTTACCTGAATGCGCGGCTCGACCGCGGCGCGGCGCTGACGGCGATTGCGAAGGCGCAGGAGGATGCCAGTTTCGGTGCGGGCGTGCACTCCCTGGTCGAGCACACCAGCATCAACCCGAACAAGGCCGCGCACGTCGGGCATCTGCGCAATGCCATCCTGGGCGACACCTTTGTGCGCATGCTGCGGGCGGCAGGCCAGCGTGTGGATGTGCAGAACTACATCGACAACACCGGCGTGCAGGTGGCGGATGTGGTGGTTGGGCTGATGCACCTCGAGAACCTGTCCGGGGAGCAGATCGCGATCCTCTTCCGTGAACTGGCGGCCCGCAACGAACGGCTCGATTACTACTGCTGGGATGTGTACGCGAAGGTGTCGGCCTGGTACGACGCAGGAGATGATCCGGAAGAAAAGGCGAATCGGCGCGCATTGCGATTGGGCACGCTGCACGCAATCGAAGCCGGCGGAAACGAGATTGCCGCAGCCGCAGATACGATTTCCACGGCCGTGCTGCGGCGTCATCTGGAAACGATGCAGCGGCTGGACATCGAGTATGACTTTCTTCCGCGCGAGAGCGAAATCCTGCACCTGCACTTCTGGGAGTTGGCCTTCGCGCAGTTGAAAGAACGCGGAGTGCTGTATCTCGAAGCGGAAGGGAAGAACAAGGGCTGCTGGGTGATGCGGCGCGCGGGCACGGAGGGTGTTACTGCTGACGGTGGCCAGGATGGCGCCTCCGGCGGTTTGCCGGATGAAGACGCCAAGGTGATTGTGCGCTCGAACGGCACCGTCACTTACGTCGGCAAGGACATCGCGTATCACCTCTGGAAGTTCGGCCTGTTGGGACGCGACTTCGGGTACCAGCGCTTCTTTCAGTATGCCGACCACACCTGCTGGATCTCGGCCGAGCATGGCGAGCAGGAGCATCCGCACTTTGGGGGCGCGCAGGCGATCTATAACGTCATCGATTCGCGCCAGGCCGATCCGCAGGCGAATGTGATCGAAGCGCTGCGTGGTATGGGCTACACCGATGCCGCGGACCGTTACGTGCACTTCTCTTACGAGATGGTGGCGCTCACCCCGCGCTGCGCCGAGGAACTGGGCTACACGCTGTCAGAGGAAGACCGCGGCCGTCCTTACATCGAGGTGTCGGGCCGCAAGGGTTTCGGCGTCAAGGCGGACGATCTGATTGACCGGCTGATCACCGCGGCGACGGCCGAAGTGAATGCGCGCCATCCGGAGCTGAGCGACGCTGAGCGGCTGCGCATTGGAGCCAGCATCGCCATCGGTGCGCTGCGTTATTTCATGCTGAAGTACACGCGCAATTCGGTGATCGCCTTTGACTTTCACGACGCGCTTAGCTTCGAAGGCGAGACTGGCCCCTACGTGCAGTATGCCGTGGTGCGCGTGCGCAGTATCTTCCGCAAGAGCGGGACCAGCAGCGCCGCGGCATTGGCAGCAGTAGATGGCGCTGCACTCAGCAAGTATGTCGAAGATGAGGATGGTCGTGACATCTGGGAGTTGTGGCAGACCGCGTCGAAGACCTCGCTGGTCTTGGAGCAGTCGATCGCCACGGCGGAGCCTGCGTACTTGGCCAAGCACGCCTTTCAACTCGCGCAGCAGTTCAATAACTTTTACCACCGCTTCCACATTCTGACCGAGACGGATGCGGAGCGGAAGCAATTGTTATTCGCAACCGCGGCAGTTGCAGAGCGAGAGCTGATTCGCGTGCTGGGCTGGCTCGGTATCGATGCACCGGAAGTAATGTAGGAGAGCAGACAACGGCAGTTGACATCAGACAACTTCAGACAAAGGCAGATGGATATGCGTCCTCCATCTGCCTTTGCTGTTTTCTTCTGCAGTTGTCTGGCTTCTGCTTACTGCAGCGGCTTTCCCTGCGCAGTCATCTGGTTCAGCACATTCAGATCATTCTGTTTTACGCCGTCGGGCAGCGGGGCGTAGTTCAGCGAGCTGGCGACGTTTTGTCCGTCGGTCACGATGTACTTGATGAAATTCTTGAGGGCTTGCCGCTTCTCCACATCGGTGCCGTCCTTGGGCACGATGAGGAACGTGAGGCCGGCGATTGGGTAGGCGTCACTCGCGCCCGCGGGCGGGTTCACGATGGGAATCCGTGGGTCCTGCTGAAGCTGATTCAGGAAGCCGTTGATGGCTGCCGTCGTGCTCGCCGGACTGGGCTGCACGTAGTGGCCGGCCTGATTCTCAATGGCCGCGATGGGCAGGTTGTTCTGCTGGGCGTAGGTCAGCTCCACATAGCCGATCGACCCCGGCGTCTGCCGCAACTGGCCGGTCACGCCTTCGCTGCCCTTGCCGCCGTTGCCCGTGGGCCAGTTCACCTGTGTGCCCTTGCCCACTTTGGTGGCCCAATCCTTGCTGACTTCTGAGAGGTAGGTGGTGAAGATAGCGCTGGTGCCGCTGCCATCCGCCCGATGAACGACCGCGATGCCGGTCTTGGGTAGATCCACGCCGGGATTCGCGCCCTTGATCACGGGATCCTGCCAGGTCTTGATCGTACCGAGAAAGATGCCGGCCAGCGCCTCAGGCGAGAGATGCAGCGGCTGCTTCACCTCCGGCAGATTGTAGGTGACGACGACTGGGCCGGCTGATTCCGGCAGCTGCAATACGGGCTTCATCTCCGCCAGTTGCTGGTCCGTGAGCGCGGCGTCGGAAGCGCCGAAGTCAACCGTGCTGGACTTCACCTGCTGAATGCCGCCGCCCGATCCGATGGACTGGTAGTTGATACGAACATCCTTGTGCGCCTGTTGGTAGTCCGCGGTCCAGCGGCCCATCGCCGGATAGACAAAGGTGCTGCCAGCGCCAGAGATCGGGATGGTCTTGGTGGAGTTGCAGGCGGTCAGGGTGAAGAGTGCGGTAGCGGCGGCAAGCATCGCCTTCGTGCTGGGTGTCACGTTCAATCTCTCCTGGATACGGCTCGGGATATTGCTGTGCCCGGCTGGTGGGATGCACAGTCCGATGCACAGGCTAAGGTTTTCATGCAAATTTCCGGACGGACTTCTGCGCCATGCGAGCCCTGCTGGCAACGGCACAGAAATCCCCAGAGTCCTAGATAGCAGAGGTGTATGTATGAGCGGTGAATTAAAGGGACGAAAAATCGCCATTCTGGCGACCGATGGGTTCGAGCAGGTCGAACTGACCGATCCCAAGAAGAATGTCGAAGCGGCCGGCGCCCAGACGGAGGTGCTGAGCGTAAAGGACGGCTCCATCAAGGGCTGGAAATTCACCGACTGGGGCGACAGTGTCCGGGTCGACAAGCAAGTGAGCAAGGCAAAAGTAGATGATTACGACGCGCTGATCCTGCCCGGCGGCCAGATCAATCCAGACAGGCTGCGCATGGAAAAGCCAGCGGTGGACTTCGTGCGCGACTTTGTAGGCTCGGGCAAACCGGTGGCGGCCATCTGCCATGGCCCGTGGATGCTGGTCGAAGCCGGGGTGGTGAAGGGAAAGACGGTTACGTCGTGGCCGTCAATTCACACCGATCTCATCAATGCAGGCGCCAAGTGGGTGGATCGGGAAGTGGTGGAGGACGGCAACATTATTACCAGCCGCAAACCGGATGACATTCCGGCATTCAGCAAGAAACTGACGGAAGTCGTGGCGAAGACTCCGCAGCACGCGCATGCCACAGGGTAAGGGAACAGCAAGGCGTCAGAAGTAAATCCTGAGCAATTCCCATGACTTTCAAATAACAATATCGTGCGGCGGAGGCTGAAACCTTCCGCCACGTTTTCTATATTCGAGAACCGCAGAGATCAGGCGTAAGTTCGCACCCACTCCG
Source organism: Acidobacteriaceae bacterium (assembly GCA_036378335.1). Classification (GTDB taxonomy): domain Bacteria; phylum Acidobacteriota; class Terriglobia; order Terriglobales; family Acidobacteriaceae; genus KBS-83. The sequence continues at coordinate 18,705 of DASUWP010000168.1, forward strand.
CGATCGTGCGCACGGCGATGCCGGTTGGGCCGCTGGCAATCCATGCTTTCGCGTCATCGTTCCAGGCCGTGCTCGCAATATCCAGATGCAGCCATGGCGTATCGCCGACGAATTCCTTTAGGAACATCGCCGCGGTGATGGAGCCGCCGTAACGTCCGCCGGTGTTCTTGATGTCGCCGATCTGGGAGACGATCGACTCGCGGTATTCGTCCTCAAGCGGCAAACGCCAGAAGCGCTCGCCCGACTGTTCCGTTGCCTTCGCGAAATGTGCGTACTCCTCATCGCTGTTGGTAAAGACGCCGGCGTTGATCTGGCCAAGCGCAACCGCGACCGCGCCGGTGAGCGTGGCGGCATTGATCAGGTGCGTTGCGCCGAGCTGCTGCGCGTAGTGCAGACCATCGGCCAGGACCAGGC
>DASUWP010000169.1:0-2138 GCA_036378335.1 Acidobacteriaceae bacterium
GCCCATGCAGCAACCGCTGCAGTCGCGAGTGCCCATGTTGCAGACACCGCCCAGCGCCGCCAAGCCGACGCCGCCGCCGCCGACCTCGAAGAACCGCAACTAGAGCATGATCCCGAAAAGTGGGAACCGGTTTTCGGAAAAGATCATGCTCCACCAAATAACTAGAGCGGGATGGCGAGTCGAAGAGAAGTCCCGCTCTAGTAGGCTTGTTGGCACGTCACGTCATTTTAAGGGCACGCAGCAAATCCGGTCGAGATCGAGGAACAGCGGACATTGGCGGACTAGGTCGCTTCGGCGGAAAGGATCCTGAATGACCCTGGCTGTGTGAAAACGCCTCGTTGTGCGATTCTCGCGATATTGATTCGCGGGAGACTGAGATGAGGCGCTTCGTTGAGGGGTTGGATCGCGAGCAAAGCACGCTGTTCCCGGAATGCCTGGAAGATTGGATTTACGAGGATAATCCGGTTCGCGCGATCGATGTTTTTGTTGGTGAGCTCAATCTTGCAGAGCTTGGGTTTGGCGGTGTCGATCCCGAGGCAACCGGACGGCCTTCGTACCATCCATCGGTACTGCTGAAGCTCTACATCTACGGCTATCTCAATCGGGTTCAGTCGAGCCGCCGGCTTGAGCGCGAGGGTGGGCGCAACGTTGAGGTAATGTGGCTCACGGGCCGGCTGGCTCCTGATCACAAGACGATTGCGGATTTCCGCAAGGATAATGGTCCGGCGATCCGCAAGGTGTGTGCGCGGTTTGTCGCACTTTGCCGCAAGCTTGGCCTGTTGACGACGGCGAGCGTGGCCATTGACGGCAGCAAGTTCAAAGCCGTGAACAACCGCGACAAGAATTTCACGCGCGCAAAGATGGAGCGTCGGCTCGCTCAAATTGAGGAGAGCGTAGCGCGTTACTTGAGCCAGCTCGATACCGCCGACCGGCAGGAGCCATCTGAGGCGCTGGCCGCCAAGACGGCACATCTTAAGGAGAAGCTGACCAAGTTGGCGAGCGAGCTGCAGCGTTTGAAAGCCATCGAGAAGCAAATGTTGGCCGCGCCCGATCAGCAGATTTCGCTCACCGATCCTGATTCACGTTCGATGGCGACGAGCGGGCGGGGGTCAGGCGTCGTGGGGTATAACGTGCAGATAGCTGTGGATACGCAGCATCATCTCATCGTCACGCACGAGGTGACGAATACCGGCTCGGATCGTTCACAACTGGCCAAAATTGCATCGCAGACGAAGGAAGTTCTTCACACTGACCAACTCGATGTCGTCGCCGATCGCGGCTATTTCAACGGCACCGAGATTCTGGCCTGCGACCAGGCTGAGATTACAGTGACGCTGCCAAAGCCGATGACCTCGGGTGCGAAGGCAGATGGCCGCTTTGGCAAGCAGGACTTTGTCTATCTGCCGGCGGAGGATGTCTATCGCTGTCCTGCAGGGGAGAAGCTGACTTATCGTTTTACGAGACAGGAAGCCGGTAAGATGCTGCGCCGTTACTGGACGACGGCATGCCCACGCTGCCCGCTCAAGTCTCAGTGCACGCCAGCGCCCCTGCGGCGCATTTCGCGATGGGAGCACGAGCATGTGCTCGAAGCCGTGCAGCGGCGTCTCGATGAGAACCCGGAGGCGATGCGCCAGCGACGCGAGACGGCGGAGCATCCGTTCGCGACGCTCAAGATGCGCATGGGCGCGACGCACTTTCTAATGAAGCGCCTGCCGAAGGTAGCTACCGAGATGGCCCTGCACGTCCTCGCATACAATCTCACCCGCGTCATGAACATCATCGGTGTTCAACCACTCCTGGCAGTGATGAGGGCGTAATCGCCCACATCACGCCTTGGTCCTGAAATTGGAGAGTGTAGAAGCTCCTGAGCAAAAGCCCTCAAACCCCCGCAAAACGAGCAGGCCGCCATACCGCCCTTTCCACGCTTAAGCGCTCCAGCGAGTTTTCACACGACCAAGTGCAGTTCCAGACCGTGTGCCGGCAATGCCACCACCCGATGGAAACGGTGGCTGAGATTGCGCCAATGTGCGGCAAGCCTGGTCTGCTGGCCTTTCTGTGCTCCGCGTGCGGCAATTCGCGAAGTGATTTGGTATCTCCAGAGCATTGGCACATGACTGTGGCCAGCACGCGGACAGATG
>DASUWP010000170.1:0-6858 GCA_036378335.1 Acidobacteriaceae bacterium
GAGCGTGGGCATCCCTATGCCGAGGTTTACGTAGAAGCCGTCGCGCAGTTCCAGCGCGGCGCGTCGCACAATGCGCTCGCGTTTCACCGCATCGGACGCCCTCGCTGGTACAGAGCCCCCCGAATTTGATACAGCATTGGATGGAGTACTCATAGTCGCCTCATGATGTTGCCCCGGTCCCTCGATCTTCGCCAGCATTCGCTACTACGCGGAACTGTATTGGTACTCGGTAGCCTGCTTGCGTCTTTCCTGCTGGCACATTGGCCAGACGATCCGCCGTCCCTGAAGCTGCTGGTGCCCATCCTCGTCGCCCTCTTCGGTACGTGGGACACGCTGCGATGTCTGCGCCCACGCTGGAGTTTCTATCATGGCGCCGTGATGATCCTTCTGTACGTCGATGTCATGACCATCTCGATGATCCTCTTCCTCTTCCTTTATCCCTGGGGAAACTGGAGCAAGTAGGAACCGGATCAAGTGGCAAGCCGTACCGTCCGACGCTCGATACGTTTCTCATAGGTTTGGCCCTGGAAAATGCGCTGCACATATATCCCGGGGGTCACGATTGCATCGGGATCCAGCGTTCCCGTCTCAACCAGCTCTTCCACCTCGGCAATCGTCACCTTCGCTGCCGTGGCCATCATCGGGTTGAAGTTGCGGGCGGTCTTGCGATAGACGAGATTGCCGGCGCGGTCGCCCTTCCACGCCTTCACCAACGCAAAGTCGGCGCGCAACCAGCGCTCCATCACATAGCGCTTATTGTCGAACTCGCGGACCTCCTTGCCCTCAGTCACGGGAGTGCCCAATCCCGTCGGCGTAAAGAACGCCGGAATCCCTGCGCCGCCGGCACGAATGCGCTCGGCCAGCGTGCCCTGCGGCACCAATGTCAGATCCAGTTCGCCGCGGATGACCTTCTGCTCCAGCAGCTTGTTCTCTCCGACGTAGCTTCCCGTGTGGGACTCGATCATGCCGGCTTCGAGCATCAGTCCCATGCCGAAGCCATCCACCCCCATGTTGTTGCTGATGGTCCGCAAACCTTTTACGCCCTTGCGCACCAGCGCCGCTATCAACATCTCGGGGATGCCGCACAGCCCAAAGCCGCCCAGCATGATGGTCGCGCCATCCGGAATGTCGCCCACCGCCTCATCGGCACTCGCCACCAGCTTATTCATGTGTGCTCCCGTTCGTCGGCCAGCCGAGGCCATGACGCGCCAGCCACGTGCCGACCATCAACCATCCATCCGGCCATGGTCCAAAGCCAGCATCGCCGTTTATGTGGCCACCGCCGGTCACGATCTCAAAATCCGCCTTCCATGCCTGCGCAAAGGCTTCCGCGCGCTCCAGCGTACAATACGGGTCGCTGTCGCTCGCCACCAGCAGTGCCGGAGTCGCGAGCGGATTCATCGGGATGGGCGTAAAGGTGTGGAGTGCCCCTGGGGCGTTCGGTCGCTCTGCATCTGCCGGCGCCACCAGCACCACCGCTGCAACCGGTGCTTTGGCAATGGCCAAGACCGCAGCCAGGCAGCCGATGCTATGCGCGAGTATGACTACGGGGGATGGCGTGCGGCGGATGGTTTCTTCGAGAGCGCTTGACCACGCAGCGCCTTCGGGCACCATCCAGTCTTGCTGTTGCACGCGCGTGGCAGCGCCGCCGAGCCGTGCTTCCCATAGGGACTGCCAGTGATGCGGCCCGGAGTTCTGCCATCCCGGCTGGATGAGGAAATGGGCCTTGATTTCTGTGTCTGGCTGCGGCTGGATCACGCACGAGGATACTGCACGGACCAGCGTCGCGCCAACTCTCCGACAATAGGGCCGATTCACCACAATTTCTAATCTGCAACGAAACTGAGATAGCATGTCGCCACAGCAACGTCACTGCTTCTGGGAGAATGCCATGCTGAAAGGTTTTCGTGATTTCATCCTTCGCGGCAATGTCGTGGACCTTGCCGTCGCCGTTGTTATCGGCGCCGCTTTCGGCGCGATCGTCACCGCGTTGGTAGGCGACATCATCAACCCATTGATCGCCGCGATTGTCCATAAACCGGACTTCTCCGCTCTCATCCTCGATGTGAACGGCGGCAAGATCAAATATGGCGACTTTCTCAATGCTCTTATCTCGTTTCTCCTGATCGCAGGCTCGATCTATTTCTTCGTCGTGCTTCCGGTGAACACGCTGCTCAACAAGTTTAAGAAGCCCGTACCGGCCGCCCCGCCCAGCACCAAGCAATGCCCGGAATGCCTCAGCGACATTCCTCTAGCGGCGAAGCGCTGCTCCCACTGCACGCAGCTTGTGGCCTAAGGGCGATCCGCAGTCAATCCAGCTGCCGCAGGGCCGGAGAACCTGCAAAAAATAAGATGAACGACAGGAGTGCCATCGCCGCCATTGCTGCGATGGCATCGCTGGTGGGCAGATGGCGGGATAGCTCTCCCGCAAGCAGGCATCCGAGAGGCGGCAGCCCCAGGAAACTGGTCGCATAGATGCTCATGACGCGTCCTCGCATTTCGTCCGAGGTGAGCTGTTGGAGGGCCAGGTTCATGAGCGACGAAGTCATGGTGAGGCCGAATCCCTCGCACCAGGACATTGCGGCCGATAGGGCGAAGCTGTGCGAATAGCAGAAGATGATGGCTGCGCCCATCACGAAGGTTCCCGAGAAAACAATCACCGGGCCGCGATGGCGTATATGGCCACGCATTGCGATGATGGCAGCCGCCACGAAGGCGCCAATCCCAGAACACGCCATCATCAGGCCCAGCTCACGCTCACCGCCGTGCAATGTGTTCTTTACGAAATAAGGAACAAAGGTGAGAAACGGAAATAGAAGAAAACTCGCGCTCGCCACAAGCATCACCAGAACGAACATCTCCCGTCTGCGACGGACATAGCGAAATCCCTCGACCAGGCTGTGCCATACGCCCTGCTGTGTGTGCGGCACCTCCGCTGGGTAGCGCATCCGCACCAGCGCGAACAACACCGCCATAAAGCTGAAGCCATTGAGCAGGAAATTCCCTGCCACTCCGGCCCACGCCATCGCATAGCCACCGAGTGTCGGGCCTATGACGCGCGAAAGGTTGAACTGGACAGAGTTGAGCGCGATCGCGTTGGGCAGATCGGTCATGGGCACCAGCCGCGGCACCATAGCCTGATAACTTGGCGCATTCATCGCCATTGCGAGCCCGTTCAAAAACGAGAGCGCCGCCACCTGCCGGATGGTGATGATCTTCGTATATGCCAGCGCGGCCATGACGAATGCAAGCAGCGCCATTGCGGACTGAGTCGTAATCAGCAGATTGCGCTTGTTCATGCGATCGGCGATCACGCCGCCGAAGAGCGTGAACAACAGATACGGAATCGCCGCCACGAAGCCAATCATGCCCAGCCAGTAGGAGGAGTTCGTCAGTTGCAGCACGAGCCAGCTCAGGGCGATGTTCTGCATCCATGTGCCGACGTTCGAAAGGAAATTGCCACACCAGAAAAAGCGGAAATCCGGTGTACGCAAGGAGCAGATGACCTTCGGCCATGCGGGATCCAGCAAGCGATCCCGTTCGAGTGCGTCTGCTTTCCCCGCAGGAATCAGCACCTCGTCCGGAAAGCCGCGCGGACTCACCGCAGCCGGTAACCGCTGCTCCGGAACCGCCTCCTCTATCGCAATGGGCTCCTCTGCACCTATCCGCCGATCGCCCACTGCATCCTGGTCCTTTCCCGACTCTTTCAAGTGTAAGCTGCAGGCCCTGCATAAAACCCGCGGGAAGCTGGGTTACTCTTTTGATCATCGGCACTACTCGTCAGGAGATCCTCTCTTGTTCTTGCGCCCTCAATTCATCGCCACGGTCGTTCTCGCTTCTGCCCTGCCTCTGCTCGCGCAATCCACGATGGCTCCCAATTCGCTCTTTGGATATCGCGACTTTGCCCGCCAGGCCCAGATCGATCGCGAATTTATCGCTGTGCCGGACGCAAAACTCGCGGGCGAAGAGCTGAAGATGCTGACAGCGGTGCCGCACGTTGCTGGTTCGAAGGAGGACTACGGCACGGCAGTGTACGTGGCAAACAAATTCAAAGCCGCTGGACTCGAGACCACGATCGTGCCTTATAAGGCATGGCTCAATCTGCCGAAGACGGTGCAGGTGGAGGCTACCGACAGAGAGGGAAAAGTCCTTATGCAGGGACCCTCCAGGGAACATGTGAGCGCCGATCCCTACCAGGACGATCCGCGCGTGTTGCCCGCTTTCAACGGATCATCTCCGTCGGGCGATGTAACCGGCGACGTGGTATATGCCAACTATGGCCGACCTGAGGATTTCCAGAAGCTGGCTGATGACAACATCGATCTGCACGGCAAAATCGTGCTGGTTCGCTATGGCGGCAACTTCCGTGGCGTGAAGGTCTACATCGCGCAGCAGCGTGGCGCCGCCGGCGTCCTCATCTACTCCGACCCGTATGACGATGGCTACTTCCAGGGAGACGTCTACCCCAAAGGGCCATATCGTCCCGATACTGGCGTGCAGCGCGGGTCGGTGCAGTTCATGTTCAAGTATCCGGGTGATGCACAGACGCCAGACGTTGCGTCCACGCCAGAATTGCCTGACACGCAACGACTCCCGCCGCAAAAGATCGATAGCCTGCCTTCTATTCCTTCCCTGCCCATTTCCTATAAGGACGCTTCTCCGATACTCGAGCATCTCACTGGTCCGGGCGTGCCACGAGGCTGGCAAGGCGCGCTTCCGTTCACCTATCACATGGGCGGCGATGGCTCCGTCCGCGTACACCTGAACGAGAAGATGGACTACGCAGATCGCACCATCTGGGACGTGATCGGACGCATTCCCGGCACGGATGATCCAGACGCATGGGTGATCGCCGGCAATCACCGGGACGCCTGGGCCTATGGCGCCGTGGATCCGAACAGCGGCACTGCCGCCATGCTTGAAGCAGTGCACGGATTAGGCAAACTGCTGAAATCGGGCTGGAAGCCGAAGCGCACGATTTATTTCTGCAGTTGGGACGGCGAAGAGGAGGGCCTGATCGGCTCGACTGAATGGGTGGAAGATCACGCCAAGCAGCTCGATCACGCGGTGGCCTATTTCAATACCGACGTCGGCGTCTCCGGCCCTGAGTTTGAGGCGGCGGCGGTGCCCTCACTGAAACAATACGTTCGCGATATTGCGGCCGAGGTGCCGAGCCCACACGGCGGTTCCGTGTTGGATGCATGGAAGGCAGAGGCTTCGCGCACTGGCTCTTCCGCTTCTATGGAAGAAGCACGCAGCGAAGCGCCGCAACATGGGCCGGTCCAGGTGGGCGATCTGGGCTCGGGTTCGGATTTCACGCCGTTTCTCCAGCACGCCGGCGTGCCCTCTGCAGATATCGGCTCCCGCGGCCGCTATGGCGTCTATCACTCGGTCTTCGACAACTATGCGTGGTTCACGCGCTTTGCCGATCCGACCTTCGTCTACGAGCAACAGCAGGCACGCGTCTTCGGACTCGAAGTGTTGCACATTGCCGACGCCGATGTGCTGCCTTATGACTATGTGACCTACGCCACAGAGATCGCCACATACCTGAAAGCTGCGGAGGCCAAGTCAGACAAGGCAGCCATGCATCTAAGCTTTGCCCCGGCGAACGCCGCCGTTGGCAGGATGCTGACTTCTGCGGAAGCGGCATACTCACAGGAAAAGTCCGCGTCAGGCGACTTGAATGCCATGAACCAGAAGCTGCGCCAAGTCGAGGGTGACTTGCTCGATCCGCAGGGCCTGCCGGGCCGGCCCTGGTTTCGCCACACGATCTACGCGCCAGGCGAGTACACCGGTTACGCCGCCGTCGTGATCCCGGGTGTGAACGAGGCAATCGATGCAAACAATCGCGAGCGCGCGCAGAAGGAGTTGGACGATCTGACCGCTGCGCTCGACCGCGCGTCAGGCGACTTGAAAGCCGCGGCCGGCGAATAGGCGCCCGCTTACATCAGGTGCGCGGGAAAGGGAGATCCGAAGCCGATCGCGTGCCTGAAGGCAAGGGCCCCGATGAGAACTGCAACAAACACGCAGGTGAGGAGAATGTCCTGCGCGACGGTGTTGATGCCCTCCCGGAACGCCGCATATTGAAAGCAGAAGTACATCGGCAGATCGGCAGCCGCCACCACAATCAGCACGCCCACCATGCCATAGTGATGGAAACCCCAGGGAAGACCGGCGAAAAGCGTGACGCAATATACAGCCTGAGCGAAGGCATTGTAGTGCGAGCGCTGCAGCGCAAAGATTGCGGGACTGATGGTGCTATAGAGCAAGGTGTGCCACAGGCCGACGCCTAGAATGCCCACCATCCAGGCTGCATCATGATATCGATGGTTGTAGACCAGACGGATGAAAATATCGCCGAGGCAAACGACGAGCGTAAGCAACACTGCGCCACCCAATAGAACCAGCCGGCGGTACTTCAGCAACTGCGCTCGATACTCAGGACGGGGCAGCTGCTGGAACTTGGCGAGAAATGGAAAGCCTACTTTGGTGCAAAACTGATTGATGATCTGCCGCGGGATATCCGACATGGAGTACGCCACGCCATAAAGGCCCAATAGACTGAATGTAATCAGCTTGCCGAGGATCAGCTTGTCGGACTGTGAGGCAAGGAACGTGAGCGCGGTACCCACCATGATCCACTTGCCAAACTTCACAATTGCTTTGACCGCATCTCTGTCCCACGCAAATTTGGGGGGCGTGAACGGCTTGAACCAGTAGGTAGCGGCACAACGTATCGCTTCGGCGATGATGCGGCCTCCCACAAGGGCCCAGATGGTGGGGCTGATCAGCGCCCACGCGACTGTGACAATGCAGGTGACGAGCTGGTTGAATAATTCCAGCATCGTCAACTCG
>DASUWP010000171.1:0-20001 GCA_036378335.1 Acidobacteriaceae bacterium
CCGTGGCCGCTGCGCCGGGGTCGAGATTGCAGGTGCGCGGATCGATATCCGCCAGCACCGGAGTGGCTCCCAGCCGCAGAATGGAGCTGGCGGTCGCGAAAAAGGAGAAGGCGGTGGTCAGAACCTGGTCGCCCGGCTGAACGCCTGTTGCGGCGAGGGCCAGCCAGAGCGCGTCCGTGCCCGAGCCGCATCCGATAGCGTGTGTCACTCCGCAGTGCCGGGCAGCGGCTTGCTCGAACTCGGCCACTTCGGGACCGAGGACGAAGCGCTGGCTGCGGAAGACCGCCTCGACCGCCGCCATCACTTCGGGCGCTATCTGGGCATATTCCCGCGCGAAATCGAGCAGGGGTACGGCGGGCGGGGTTAGCTTGCTGGCTCCCGCCGAAGATGGCTCGGACGTGGTAACGTTATGCTCCGGGATCACCAGAGAAGCCTATCGCAACCCCGGGCTTATTTTCTGCATCCGACACACGTGTCTGACCGGAGTTCCGTCCAGCGCTTTTTTTGGTGAAGGCGTTCCGGCAGGTACTGACTTTTTGATGGCAAATGTCACACTGCCATGCAACGAGCGCAAAATTGCTTCACTTTGCAAGCGCTGCACGGTATCGGTTGAACGAAAATACAAGTCGCCGTCAGGCATCGGAGATCGGCACCATGGATAGTAAGCCGGCACAAAACATTCAAGACACATTTCTGAATACGGTCCGCAAGGACAAGACCCCTATCACCATTTACCTGGTCAGTGGCGTGAAGCTGACTGGCAGGATCCGCTCGTTTGACAAGTACTCGGTTCTGCTCGAAAACAACAGTCAGGAGCAGTTGATTTTCAAACATGCGATCTCGACTGTGGTCAGCAATCGTTCCGTGATGCACGATCACCGGCTCGGCCATCCTCCGGCTGCTGTGCCGCACGGGCAGCCCACACCGCTGCGGCAGGAGGCAGAATCGTAACGCGCAGGATCGCTCTCCCCCCTCTCCCCCTATGAGCAGAGCCGTACCCTCGCAACCAGTACGGACCAACAGGTGTGTGCTGGTCTCAGTGGAATTTTCTGGGCGGCGGCGCGCAGCGTCGCGGGCCGCTGCTGCTGCTCGTGCGGCTGCTCAACCTGTCGACCCTCTGGAACAGCTTTCGGCTGATTCGCCCGGCACGTCTGGCGACGGCCAGCGCGGCCCCCGTCTTGCGACATCCGCCTTTGAATTCGAAGCTGGCCGCGAGGAATTTCGTGAGCTGGTGGTGAGCGCCGGCGGCGATGTGGTTGCAGAAGTGGCGCAGCGGCGGCTGGAACCGGACGCTGCCACCCTGATCGGCAAAGGAAAAATCGTAGAAGTTGCGGGGGTGGCGTCCTCGGCTGAGGCCGACGTGATTCTGTTCGACCAGGACTTGTCACCGACACAGTTGCGAAATCTGGAGAATGACCTTCCCGCGCGCGTCGTGGATCGCACGCAGCTCATCCTGGACATCTTTGCCCGCCACGCGCGCACCCGCGAGGGCCACCTGCAAGTGGAACTGGCGCAGCTTGAATACATGCTGCCGCGGCTTGCCGGGCGCGGCGCGGCGATGTCCCAGCTTGGAGGCGGCATCGGGACGCGCGGCCCTGGTGAGACGAAGCTGGAAACGGATCGCCGGCGCATCCAGCGGCGGCTGGTGCAGTTGCGCGGCGATCTGGAGGCAGTGCGCCGTGTACGCGGTCAGCAGCGACAGCGCCGCGAAGCTGTGCCGGTTCCGACCATCGCTCTGGTCGGCTACACCAATGCGGGCAAGAGCACGTTGTTCAACCGGCTGACGCGCGCAGACGTGCTCGAGTCTGCGCGCATGTTCGCCACTCTCGATCCCAAGCTGAAGGGCTTGATGCTACCTTCGCGTCGCAAGATCTTGCTTTCCGATACGGTAGGGTTCATCCGCGACCTGCCGCACACGCTGGTCACCTCGTTTCGCGCCACCCTCGAAGAGGTGCAAAAGGCCGAAGTGCTCATCCATGTGGAGGACGCGGCGAGCCCGATGCGCGAGGAACACCATCGCGAGGTCGATCGCGTACTCGCGGAGCTAGATGTAAAAGGCACGAAGCAGATTCAGGTGCTGAACAAGAGCGACCTGCTGCCGGAAACGGAACGCGCGGGGCTCTCGGGACGTCCGGATCTGATTGTGCTCTCAGCCAGGACCGGTGAAGGCGTAGAGGAATTGCTGACGAGGATGGACGCGGCATTGTCTGCCGACCCGCTGGTGATGCAGACGATGACGGTGCCGCAGAGCGAGGGCGGGGTGCTGGCGGCCCTGGGCGCAGGCGCCCGTATCTCTGATCGCGTCTTCGCGGGCAGCGGTGTCACGATGGTGGTGGAAGGGCCCGCGTCGCTGCTCGGACGCTACCGGCGGTTCTGGAATGGCGATGGGACGAGATCTGCCAGAGAAGCAAAGTGAATTGGCAGCGGAGTTGCGCTGAGCTGCAGGGGAAGGGAAGCGGTGATACGTCCCTTCGACCCTGCGTTCAGCAGACCCGGACCGGGTCGAGATACATATCAGTTTACCCCGATTCGGGCTGCGGTCAACAACTCTTCAGAGTTATTCTCAATGAGATGAAGGCGGGTTCATCCGGCCTCTTTCCCGCGGTTTGACACCCCAAAATCGGCTCTGTTAGAACCATAGTTTCCAGACGTATTTGCCGCCATCTTCCATCCTGATGGATGGCACCCTCGGGGACTGCATTGGACCTTATCCTCCAACAACTGGCCGATCTCTTTCTGCGCTCGATCCCTACAGTTGTGCTGTTTTTGCTGTTGGTGATCTCGTATCGACTGCTGGTGCATCGACCGTTGCTGAAAGTACTGGCGGAGCGGCGCGAGCGCACGACCGGTGCTGTGGCGCGCGCAGAAGCGGCTATCCGCGCGGCAGATGCACGATCGCAGGAGTATGAGGCCAAATTGCGCACTGCGCGGGCGGAGATCTTTCACGCCCGGGAGCTGCGCATGCAGGCCTTGCAGCGGGAGCGCGACCGGGTGCTGGAAGAGGCGCGGCATGCGTCGCACGAGACGGTGCGTGGTGCGCGTGAGCGGCTCGATGCCGAGGCGGCAGACGCACGCGCTACGCTGGACAGCCGGGCAGATGCTCTGGCAGCGGAAATTCTACGTGTGATCGTGCCATCGGCCACCAGCGTCGGCGCAAGGAGTGCCTACTGATGGAGCGGCAATTGATGCGGGTACCTTCCATACGGCTGGCTGCTGCGACGATTCTGATCGCCGGGTCACTAATGCCCGCGTTTGCGCAGGCGCCTGCTCCCCAGGCACAACAGCCCGCGACTGCGCAGTCCGGCGCATCTTCCAAGCCGACTGCGCAAAAGCAGAGCAGCAGCGATTTCATGGACAGCCGGACGGCGAATTCGCAAAATCTGGCGAAAGCGGAGCAGGAGGATGAGGAGTACGTTTTCCGGCATTCCGATTCCGTTGGTGCCTTCGCGAAGCTGTTCCATCTGTCTCCGGAACACGCGTCCATGTTCTTCTGGGCGTTCAACGCGGTCCTGCTGTTTGTCTTCGTCGGATATTTCCTGGTAACGGGCCTGCCGAAGGCATTCCGCAGCAGGCGCCAGCAACTGGACCGGCAAATTGTGGAGGCGCGTACCGCCACTGAAAAGGCCGAGGCACGGCTGCGTGCCGTGGAAGAGCGCCTGGGCCGGCTGGACAGCGAGATCGCTGCGGTGCGGGAGCAGGCCGAGCGCGACAGCGCCAACGACGAGGTCCGGATCAAGCAGGCGATGGAAGAGGAGAAGCACAAGATCGTAGCCTCGGCAGAGCAGGAGATCGCCTCCGCAGGCGCCGCGGCGAAACGCCGGCTGCGCAAGTTCGCTGCGGAACTGGCGGTTGATCGCGCGACATCGCGGCTGCACCTGACCGAGGGAGACGATCGCACACTGATCCAGGAGTTCGCCTCGAGCCTTGGCTCCAATGGCAGCCAGGGGGGCCGGAACTGATGGCGGATTTTGCAGCGCGGTATGCACGGGCTTTCGCCGATGTCGTTCTCAGCCAGCGCATCCCTGCCGACCAGGTGAATGCACAATTGAACGATTTCCTCTCCACACTGGAGGGAAGCGCGGACCTGCGTCAGGCGCTCTTCAATCCCGCGCTGTCAGCCGAGGTACGGGTACGGGTGATCGATGCACTGGCGCCGCGCCTGCAACTGGCGCGCGAGGTGCGCAATTTCCTCGCGGTGCTGTTGCGGCATGACCGTATGAGCGCTATCCAAGACATTGTTGCGGAGTATCGAGCCGAGATGGACCGGCGTCAGGGCATCTCAGACGTAGAGGTGATCTCCGCGCGGCGTTTGGATGATGACGAGCGCTCGCAGATGGAGCAGCAGGTGGCGCGATTGGCGGGCAACCGGGTGCGCGCCCGCTTTCGAGAGGATAATGGGCTCATTGGCGGCGCAGTGGTGCGCATCGGCAGCACCATCTACGACGGGTCGGTGCGCGGGCGCCTGGATCGCATGAAGCAGGAGCTGATCGCCGGGTAACGTGACGAAACACCGGTGCAGCGCTCACGACAAGCCCCCGCGAGTACTACACAATCACCAACAGACGAATTTCCGAGATAGATAGAGAGACGACACGAGCATGGCCCAGATCAAGGCAGACGAAATCACACAGCTGCTGCGCGAGCAGATCCAGAACTACGACTCCGAGGTGCACGTCGACGAGGTGGGCACCATCATTTCGCTCGGCGACGGAATTGCGCGCATCCATGGCCTGGAGAAGGTCATGGCCGGCGAGCTGATCGAGTTTCCGCACGGCGTGGCGGGTCTGGCGATGAACCTGGACGAGAGCGAAGTAGGCGCTGTGCTGCTGGGCGACTACACCGAGCTGCGCGAGGGCGATCAGGTGAAGCGCTCCGGGCAGATCATGAGCGTGGGCGTAGGCCAGTCGCTGGTGGGCCGGGTAGTGAACGCGCTGGGCCATCCGATCGACGACAAGGGTCCGCTGGCGAACACTCAGGCTTATCCGGTGGAGCGGTTGGCTCCGGGCGTGGTGGACCGGCAGCCGGTACGCGAGCCGATGTCGACCGGTCTGAAGGCCATCGACAGCATGATTCCGATTGGCCGCGGCCAACGCGAGCTGATTATCGGCGACCGTCAGACGGGCAAGACCGCGGTCGCGCTCGACACCATCATCAACAACGCGAAGAACAACCTGATTTGCGTCTACTGCGCCATCGGCCAGAAGCGTTCTTCTGTGGCGCAAGTGGTGAAGACACTGGAAGAATACGGCGCGATGGATTACACCATCGTGGTTGCCGCGACCGCTTCCGAGCCGGCGCCGATGCAATATCTGGCACCCTATGCGGCGACCGCGATCGGCGAGTACTTCCGCGACAACGGCAAGCACGCGCTGCTGATCTACGACGATCTGTCGAAGCATGCGACGGCGTATCGCGAGATATCTTTGCTTCTGCGCCGTCCGCCGGGACGCGAGGCATATCCCGGGGACGTGTTCTATCTGCACTCCCGGCTGCTGGAGCGCTCCTCGAAGCTGAGCGATGCCAAAGGCGGCGGATCGCTGACCGCGCTGCCAATTATCGAGACCCAGGCGGGCGACGTCTCGGCCTATATCCCCACAAACGTGATCTCTATCACCGATGGGCAGATCTATCTGGAAACCGATCTGTTTAACTCCGGCGTGCGGCCCGCAGTGAACGTGGGACTGTCGGTGAGCCGCGTCGGCGGCGCCGCGCAGATCAAGGCCATGCGGCAGGTGGCCGGCACGCTGAAGCTGGACCTGGCGCAGTATCGCGAGCTTGCAGCCTTCGCGCAGTTTGGCTCCGACCTCGACAAGGTGACGCAGAACCAGCTCAACCGCGGCGTGCGCCTGACAGAGCTGCTGAAGCAGCCGCAGTTCTCGCCGCTGCCGACCGAGAAGCAGGTGGTGATCATCTTTGCCGGCACCAACGGCTATCTCGACGACCTGAAGGTCGAGGACATCCGCGGCTTCGAAGAGGGTCTGTACAAGTATCTCGACTCCGGTCAGTCGCAGTTGCTGAAGGACATCATCGAGAAAAAGACGCTCGACGACGACCTGAAGAACCGCATTAAAGCGGCGCTGAAGGAGTACAAGGAGAACTATGTCGCGGAGCATCAGGAAGCGAAGCTGAAGGAATCAGCCGTCCAGCCGCTGAGCGAAGAAGACAAGAAAAAGGCCACGGCCGATCAACAGCAGAAGGAAGTAGCGGCGAAGGCCTAATCAACGATGGCAAACGTCCTCGATCTGAAACGGCGCATCCGCAGCGTGAAGAACACGCGCCAGATCACCAAGGCCATGAAGATGGTCTCTGCGGCGAAGCTGCGCCGCGCGCAGGAGCGCGCCGTGACAGCGCGGCCCTATGCGCAGATGATGGCCAGCGTCATCCGCTCGCTGATGCGCCGCATCGATGTCTACAACCCGGAGACGGGCGAAGTGCGTCATCCGCTGCTGGCGCCGCGCGAAGAGAAGAACGTGCTGCTCATCGTGGTATCGGGCGATAAAGGTTTCGCCGGTGCTTTCAACTCGAACATCATCAAGGCGGCAATGCGGTTCATCACCGCGCAAAACGGGGAGCAGGGCCGCAACGTTGATGTGGAAACCATTGGACGCAAGGCGCGTGATCTGTTCCGGCGCCGCTATGCGGCAGCCAAGGTGACCCGGGATGTTGGCGAGGGCGATCAACAGAATCCGCAGACTCCCAATGCATCCGAAGGCATGTCACTGGAGAGCGAACTGGAAGAGAAACCACTGGTGCGTCGTCGCGGGGAGCGTTCCGCGCCCATCGAGGTGACCGGCGATCATCCCGCGATGCTGGAGAAGCTGCGTTTTGATGCGGTGGCTGAGATCGGCCAAGACATCGTGGACCGCTACGTCAGCGGTGAGATCGATGCGGCCTATGTAGTGTTCAACGAGTTTCGCTCGGTCATTTCGCAGCGTGTGGTGGTGGAGCGGCTGGTGCCCCTGGCTGAGCCGGGAGAGCACGCGATCGCACAGGCCGAGGAGCTCTCAAAAGAGGAGCGGGAGCGCGCGGGCGAAGCGGCGCGGAGCGCGGGCGTGAGCCTTGAGGAGCCGGACACTCACGAGGCCGATGAAGAGGCGCAGAAGTTCGGCACTGCCGATGTGGATTACATCTACGAGCAGCGGCCGGAAGAGATGCTGCGCAGCCTGCTGCCGCGCTTTGTCGCGACGCAGCTCTATCGCGGCATGCTGGAGTCGGTCGCTTCCGAGCACGCTGCACGCATGACGGCGATGGATTCGGCTTCCAACAATGCGTCGGAGATGATTGACTCGCTCACGCTGACCATGAACCGCGTGCGCCAGGCCGCCATCACCAAGGAAATTATCGAGATTGTGAGCGGCGCCGCCGCTCTATAAAGACGAACAGAGTGCATCGCATGGCGATGCGGTGGAAGACAGGACGATATGGCACAGATGAATGAGACACATCGCGACGCCGTGCAGGGCATGGGCGAGGGGCAGGACGAAGGCGCGCAGTATCAGGGCGGAAACAGCGCGCCGGGCAAGCAGAACGTCGGCAAGGTGGTGCAGATCTCCGGCCCCGCAGTCGACGTGCAGTTCGACGAGAAGGCAATGCCGCCGATCTATGAGGCGCTGCGCGTGGTGAGCGATGGCTTCAATGTTCCGTCGCCAATCAACGTCATCCTGGAAGTCCAACAGCACATCGGCGAAGGCCGCGTGCGTTGCGTCGCGATGGAATCGACCGAGGGCATGGTGCGCGGCATGAAGGTGATCGACACGGGCGGTCCGATCACTGTGCCAGTCGGCACACCCACGCTGGGTCGTGTGCTCAATGTGATCGGCCTTCCGGTGGACGAGCTTGGGCCGGTCCACTCGAAGGAGATGCGGCCGATCCACCGCCAGGCTCCATCGTTTGAAGAGCAGTCCACTTCCGAGGAGATGTTCGAGACGGGTGTGAAGGTGATCGACCTGATCCAGCCATTCCTCAAGGGCGGCAAGATCGGTCTCTTCGGCGGCGCCGGTGTGGGCAAAACGGTTGTCATTCAGGAGCTGATCAACAACGTCGCGTCGAAGCACGGCGGCGTCTCGGTATTCGCCGGCGTGGGCGAGCGTACGCGCGAAGGTACGGATCTGCTGCTCGAGTTCCAGGAATCCGGTGTTATCGACACCAAGAACCGCGAGAAGTCGAAGGCCGCACTGGTCTATGGCCAGATGACGGAGCCGCCCGGGGCGCGTCTGCGGGTGGCGCTGACCGGCCTCACGATCGCGGAATATTTCCGCGACGAACAGGGTGCGGACACGCTGCTGTTCATCGACAACATCTTCCGCTTCACCCAGGCTGGTTCCGAGGTGTCGACGCTGCTCGGCCGCATGCCTTCGGCAGTGGGATACCAGCCCAACCTAGCCACCGAAATGGGCGAGTTGCAGGAGCGCATCACCTCCACCAAGCGCGGCTCGGTCACCTCCGTGCAGGCTATCTATGTGCCTGCCGATGACTTGACCGATCCGGCGCCGGCCACCGCCTTTGCTCACCTTGACGCTACGACGGTGCTTTCGCGTCCATTGTCGGAGCTGGGCATCTATCCCGCGGTCGATCCGCTGGCTTCCACCTCGCGCATCCTGACACCGCGCGTGGTCGGCCAGGAGCACTACGACGTCGCACAGGGCGTGAAACGCATCCTGCAGCGCTACAAAGACCTGCAGGACATCATCGCCATCCTTGGCATTGATGAGCTCTCGGAGGAGGACAAGCTGACGGTGCAGCGTGCGCGCAAGGTGCAGCGCTTCCTCTCGCAGCCCTTCCATGTGGCTGAGGTCTTCACCGGCGCACCGGGCAAGTACGTCAAGGTCGCGGACACGGTGCGCTCGTTCAAGGAGATCATCGAAGGCAAGCATGACAGCATTCCCGAGCAGGCCTTCTACATGAAGGGCGCGATTGAGGATGTGCTGGAAGCGGCGCAGAAGCTGCAGGAAGTGAACGCCTAGACCGATGGCCGATCAGGTACAAGCCGGAAAGCTGCAGGTGCGGCTGGTCACCCCGGACCGGGAGCTGGTCGATACGGCTGCCGATTCCGTGGAGCTGCCGGGCCGCACCGGCTATCTCGAGGTGCTCTACGGTGCTGCACCGCTGCTTACCGAGCTCGGCACAGGTCTGATGACGATCCACGGCGGCGGCGACGGCAACAACGATCGCTACTATGTCGCGTGGGGTTTTGCCGAAGTGCTGCCCAACCGGGTGACCGTCCTGGCGGAGAGCGCGGTGAAACCGGAGGAAATCGATGCGTCAGGGGCGCAGCGCGAATATGAGCGGGGCCAGAAGATGTGGGACAAGGCTGGCGAAGATCCCGCTCAATATGAGCGTGCCAACGAGCTGATGCACGATGCGCAGTCACGGATGGACGCCAAGGGCGGCGTACGCTAAAGGGCATTCCACGACCTGAGCAGAGATCGCCGGCCATAGACTCCGGCGATTTTCTTTTTTCGGCCGCGCAAAACCTGTTGCCACGACGATTGTTGCCCTCGCAGTTCGGACATGTTGCCGGGCACGCGATTGCCTTCAGCGATCTTGTCTGCAATCGGTTACTTGGAAACTTATGTCGGCATATTTACCGATTGGTTATCCAGATATGTAACCTCGGTGGAATTCCCACAGGCCGGCCCTACTTTTTGTAGGAACGCCCTTGCTTCTTTCCAGCGGAGAGCTTACAACGTTCCGTTCGTCGGACCTTACAATCCGCCGGACACGAGCGAAATTCTTCGCAATCTAACAAGGAGCATTCCCCTTGAGAAAATCTGTTCTCACCAGGCTGTCCGCCGGCATCGCGATCGCAGCCTGCCTTCCCCTCGCGTCGCTGGCTCAATCCTCCGGCGACGCCGCCAAGACGCAAGCGCCTAAGGGCAAATACACCGTGCTGGCACCGAGACTCTATTCCGAGCAGGTAATGCCGCGCGCGTCGAGCCAGTCACTGCAGACGTGGAATGGTTCGTTCAACTACAACGGCACGAACTACACCTACAACATGGTGGGTGCCGCGCCCTCCACAAACAGCTCAGTCTCCATCCCGGTCTACATCATCCCGGTGAAGATCATCGTGGGAAGAAGGGGGAGACAGTCCACATTCGATCCCGCCCATGTCCTGTCGAATGGGAATTCTGTAACGCAAAACACTGTCAACTCGCCTCTCTTTACATCGAGCATTGATTACAAGCTGGGCTCGATTGATGTGGGCAGTACGCAATACATTGACGCGTATCAGCGCGCGAACTTCTGGGGAACCGTCAGCAGCCACACCAACTCGCATCTGTTGCTCGGCAATCCCACGGTTTTGCCTGAACAAACGTTCACTGTTCCCACCAGTTACGGCAAGACCGGCTCGCCGTTCGGTTTTACGGCTGGGCTGGTGGACATCAACTGGTTTGATGCTCAGTTGCCGAACATCATCGCCGCGGAGGGCATCCAGCCCAATGCGTTCCCGATCTTCCTCACTTATGACGTCTATCTGACCCAAGGCGGCAGCTGCTGCATTGGTGGCTATCATTCGGCGGAAGGCAGCTCCAGCAATCCGCAGGCATATGCTCAAGCCACCTACGTGGATCACCCAGGTGATTTTTCGCAGGACGTTTCGGCGCTGTCACACGAGATTGGCGAATGGGCAGACGATCCGCTGGTAGCGGACCCGAATGGCAACCAAACCCCGTGCGGCATCCTGGAGAACGGCGATCCGCTGGAAAACACAGCGAACTATGGCGATTACGCCTACACCCAGAACGGCTTCACCTATCATCTGCAGGATCTGGCGATGCTGCCGTATTTCGGCGCACCCGCGAGTACCTCAGCTAACGGTTGGTTCAGCTTCCACCATGCTTCGCTTAGCGTCTGTTCAAACGGGTCCTGACACTCTACGCATACTTTGCATTCATCGAGCCCGCCAGCTACTCTGGCGGGCTTTGACTTGTAGACGCCGTGGTATTGTTCACTGCATTACTTTTCCTCCCTTCGGAGACACAATTGATGGCATTTCGATCTGTCCGCCTGATGACGGCGTTCGCAGTAGCAGCACTGTATGCAGCAACGCTCCCCGCTACCTGGGCTCAGGAAAAGTCGGATGCTCCCAGCGAAGATTATGTAAAGGCGCATTACACGAAATACGAGTACCGCATTCCCATGCGGGATGGCGTGCGGCTTTTTACGTCTGTGTATGTGCCGAAGGACGAGTCGCACACATGGCCCATCATGATGGATCGCACGCCGTACTCGGTCGCGCCCTACGGCGAGGATCAGTACAAGAAGCAGCTTGGACCCTCCGACGAGTTCGAGAAGGCCGGCTACATCTTCGTTTATCAGGATGTGCGCGGGCGCTATATGTCTGAGGGGAAGTTCATCGAAATGCGGCCGCACATCGATGATAAGAAATCGAAGACAGACGTCGACGACAGCTCGGACATGAGCGATTCCGTGGACTGGCTGCTGGGGCACGTGCCGAACAACAATGGCAAGGTTGGCATCTGGGGCATTTCGTATCCGGGCTTCTATACCTCGGCCAGCATCATCGATTCGAATCCTGCGATCAAAGCGGCCAGCCCGCAGGCGCCCATGACGAATCTGTTCGAGGGCGACGACGCGTATCACGGCGGCGCCTTCATGCTTGCGGCCAACTTCGGCTTCTACGCCGGATACTTCCGGCCCTTCGAACATCCAATGACGCCTGCACAGGCGCCGCAAGACCGTTTCGAAATGGGTACGCCGGACTCATACGAGTTCTACCTGAAGGCGACCCCGACGTCACTGCTGGATACGCGTGACCTGAAGGGCTCGAACCCGCTCTTGTCCGATCAGCTTTACCACAATACGTTTGACAGCTATTGGAAGGCGCGCGACCTGTCGCAGCACATGCACGGCGTGCATTGCGCCGTGATGACCGTGGGCGGCTGGTATGACGCCGAGGACCTGAGCGGTCCATGGCGTACCTGGCGTGCCATCGAGAAGGCAAACCCCGGGACTGCGAACACAATCGTCGAGGGGCCCTGGGTGCACGGCGGCTGGGCGCGCAGCGATGGCGAGTTTCTGGGCGACATTCCCTTCAACGCGAAGACCAGCGAGTTCTTCCGCAAGGAGATCCAGTTTCCGTTTTTTGAGTACTACCTGAAGGGGAAGGGTGAGGCGCCGCCCGAGGCCTACATGTTCGAGACGGGAACGAATGTGTGGCGGAAGTATCCAAGCTGGCCGCCGCCTGGCGCGCAGCCGAGGATGCTCTACTTCCACTCCGACGGTAGGCTCTCGTTCGAAGCGCCGGCCGGCGATAGCGGCAAAGGCTATGACGAGTACGTGAGCGATCCAATGCACCCGGTGCCCTTTGTGCCCTATGTCACGGACACGGTGCCACAACGCTACATGGTGGACGATCAACGCTTCGCCTCCACGCGCCCGGATGTGCTGGTGTATGAGAGCGATCCGCTGACGGAAGATGTCACCATCGCGGGGCCGATCACGCCAAAGCTGAAGATCGCCTCCAGTGGCACCGATTCTGATTTCGACGTGAAGCTGATTGACGTCTACCCCAATGACTATCCGGATCCGGAAGGCACAAGCTCGGGGAACAAGCGTGTCCTCGGGCCGCCGCCGCTGCATATGGGCGGCTATCAGGAGATGCTGCGCGGGGAGCCGATGCGCGCCAAGTTCCGCAACAGCTGGGAAAAGCCGGAGCCATTGACGCCGGGCAAGGTCACCAATCTGGAGTTCGAGATGCCGGACCTGGACCACACCTTCCGCAGGGGCCACCGCATCATGGTGCAGGTGCAGAGCTCGTGGTTTCCGCTGACCGACCGCAACCCGCAGACGTTTACGGACATCCCACATGCCAAGCCCGAGGACTTCAAGAAAGCCACCGAGCAGGTGTATCGCTCCGCTGCGGAACCGAGCGGGGTTCAGGTCATGGTGCTGCCGCAGCCGTAGCTCATGGACGGGCAGGAAAAGCGGCCGGTAACGCAATTCGTTGCCTGCCGCTATTTACACATGAAGTAGCAGGTGCACAAAACCGGATCAACGGGTAGCATGGACGATTGCGGGGCCGGTATGCTGCTCCGACCGCCCCTTCCAAGGGGATACGCTCGCGCGCATAATGCAGACTCGGACCGAAGAGCAGCAGGTGAAGGGAGCGGCCTTGACCGCTGCCGGGATCACTGATCGCGGACGCATGCGCCGCGCCAATGAAGATTACTTCGTGATGCGGCCGGAAGCAGGCGCATTTGTCGTTTGCGACGGTATGGGTGGCGCTGCCGCGGGTGAAACTGCAAGTCATTTGGCGGCGGAAACCGCGGCTGCTGCATTGGCCAAGGCCCAGCCTGGGGCAGCGGCCATTCGCGAGGCAGTGCAGTTGGCCAACAGCGCGGTCTTTGAGCGGGCACGGCAGGACCGCCGGCTGGAAGGCATGGGAACAACGCTTGTGCTCCTTTCTGTGACCGCCGACGCCGCCTGGGTAGGGCACGTTGGCGACAGCCGTTGTTACCGGTGGCGCGCCGGCACCTTCGAACGCCTGACGCAGGATCATTCCCTGGTGGAAGAACAAATTCGCATCGGCCGCATGACCCATGAGCAGGCACGCCGCTCGCCCATGCAAAACGTGATCACGCGAGCGATCGGGACCCGCGGCGAAGTGGTCCCGGACGTTCAGGAGCTGGAATTGCAACGTGACGATCTTTTCCTGATCGCCTCCGATGGGCTGACCCGCGAGCTGACCGATACTGCGATTGCCGGGATTTTGGCCGCCGCCGATCGAGATTTGCAAGCCACCTGCACCGCGCTGATCGCCGCTGCCAATGCCGCGGGTGGACGCGACAATATCACTTGCGTGCTGGTGCGTGCGGGCGCCTAGTGCTCAGGGTGCCGAGGGAGCGGCGGCCGTCCGCAGCTTTCGATTTTGCGAGATGCAGCCGGTGTAGGTTGCGAGGAAGCGCGTGCGCAAGCTGCGATATTGCTCAATGGTAGAGAAGCGGCGCGTCAGCGGCTCCTGATTGAGAAGGTAGACACTGGTGGCTATGTGGCGCGCATTATCGAAGAGCTGGTAAAAGCCAAGCGTGCCGCCCTTGAGTCCGGTGCGATCAAGGCCGTGTATCTCGAGATCGTGCATTGTGCTCGGCAGGCTCGTATTGGGCACGGTGCCGTGATCCGCTGCGAGCATGGCAGCAATCTCATCAAGCAGGTTCTGCTTTGCTGTTTTCCAGCTAGCCTCCGGCAGCACCTCGGGTTTCACATTGGCGAAGACGTCGCCGCCAACTCCGTAGGCAAACATGATGCGGCGTCCAGCCAGCATTTGGATGACCTTCGGCCCTTGGGTGGTATTGATGGTGCGCTGCTGTACGCCGGGCGGAAGCGCATCGATCTTCGCAATCTGCAGGCCATCATCGAAGCTGCAGGACTCGTAGTCATGCAGCGCAGTCGCGTCTGCGATGGAGGCGGTCTGGGCAGTCTCGGAAGCATTCTGTGCCGGCATCGCAGGTGTAGAGAGCAGGATCGCAATCGCGAAAGGCAGCAGGCGCATGGTGGGCAAGGGCAGTATACCGGGCACGCCGCGCGATAGGCGGACGAAGCCGCTCATTTAGAATCAGCGTGTGGCGAACGCAAGCGCACTGACCTTTCAGGAACTCCTCTTCAACCTGCAGACCTTCTGGGCGGCTCGCGGATGCGTGCTGCAGCAGCCCTATGACGTAGAGGTTGGCGCCGGCACCATGTCGCCGGAGACGTTTCTCCGCGTTCTCGGGCCGCGGCCCTTCTATGTGGCATATGCGCAGCCCTCGCGTCGTCCAGCGGATGGCCGCTACGGCGAGAATCCAAATCGTCTGTACAAACACACACAGTTCCAGGTGATCCTGAAACCGCCGCCGGAGCGTGTGCAGGAGTTGTATCTGGAGTCGCTGGCGGCAATGGGCATCGACCTGCGCGAACATGACCTGAAGTTCGAAGAGGATAACTGGGAATGGCCGGCGGGCGGGGCGTGGGGCGTGGGTTGGCAGGTGATGCTGGATGGTCTGGAGATCACGCAGTTCACCTATTTCCAGCAATGCGGGGGACAGGAACTGGATCCAATTTGCGCTGAGCTTACCTACGGGCTCGAGCGCATCGCGGCATTTCTCCAGGATGTGGATTCGATCTACGACATCGTGTGGGCGCGCGATCCCGTGACACAGCGCGCGATCACCTATGGCGAGGTGCGGCTGGAGGAAGAGGTGCAGTTCTCCACGTACAACTTCGAGCATGCGGATGTCGCGAAGCTGTGGGAGCACTTCCGTCTGTACGAGCAGGAGTGCCAGGCGCTGCTTGCGCTGGTGCGCGAGGACGAGGCGACCCGCAAAGAGCGCGAGCGCGTGCCGGTGCTGGCGGCCTACGATCTGTGCCTGAAGTGTTCGCACCTCTTCAACCTGCTGGATGCGCGAGGCGCCGTGAGCGTGACGGAACGCGTCGGGATCATCGGGCGCATCCGCAATCTGACTGTTGGGGTGGCGCGCGCATACGCCGCGACACTCGCTACGCAAACTGCAGGGCAGGCTGCCTGAGGCTGAAGAGGGGAAAGACGATGGCAGAGTTCCTGTTTGAGATTGGATTGGAAGAGATTCCTGCGCGTATGATCGCCGGCGCGGAGCAGGAGCTTGCTGCACGCCTGAAGAGCATGCTGGTGGCAGAGAACCTGCTGACAGGTGAGGTCGATCTGCGCAGATATGCGACCCCACGACGGCTGGCGGTTACGATCTCCGGCGTGCTTGAGCAGCAGCAGGATGTGACCGAGCAGTTGACCGGTCCCGCCTGGAAGGTAGCCTTCAAGGATGGACAGCCGACGGCGGCCGCTGCTGCCTTTGCCAAGAAGGCTGGTCTTGCGGTTGAAGCGCTGGTCAAGCACACGACCCCCAAAGGCGAATATGTGTCGGCCACGGTGACGAAGGCTGGCCGCACTGCCGCGGAGATCCTGATCGAGAAGCTGCCCGCTGAGTTGGGGAAGATCTACTGGGCGAAGAACATGTACTGGCGGCCGGGTAAGCCCGAGCGCTTTGTGCGGCCGGTGCGTTGGATGGTGGCGCTGCTCGACTCGGCGGTGGTGCCGGTGGAATTCGGTGGCAAGATTGCGGGCAACGCAACCTATGGCCATCGGGTGCTGCACGGCGATGCTCCGGTGACGATCACATCGCCCGTCGATTATGTAGCGAAGCTGGAAGCGGCATATGTCGTTGCCGACGTGAGTGTGCGGCGGGAGCGCATTCGCAAGGCGCTGGATCGCGTGACCCGGACCGTAGAGGGCGCGCGCTGGCGCGAGGACGCGCCGCTGGTCGAAACTGTGACCCAGCTTACGGAATGGCCGAGTGTGGTGCTGGGCACCTTCGAGGGCGAATATCTGGAGCTGCCGGATGAGGTACTGGTGACGGTGATGCGCGATCACCAGAAATACTTCGCAGTGAACGACGCGGGCGGCAAGCTGGCGCCACACTTCCTCGCGGTGCTCAATACACAGGTGGATGCGGCCGGCGAGGCGGTCATCCGCCACGGCAACGAGCGCGTGCTACGGGCCCGGTTTAACGATGCACGATTCTTCTGGACCTTCGACCAGAAGACGCCGCTTGCGGAGCGTGTGGAGTTGCTGAGGGCCGTGACGTTCCAGAAGGACCTGGGCAGCTACTTCACCAAGACGGAGACGAATATCCGGCTTGCATCAGCGCTCGCGACGACGCTGGCGGCTCGCGGCATCGCCGTGGATGAGCCTGCGCTGTTGACGGCGACGCGACTGGCGAAGGCCGATCTGACGGCGGAGCTGGTAAAGGAGTTTACCGAACTCCAGGGCGTGATCGGCGGACTCTACGCGCGCGCGGAAGGCCTGGGCGAGCGGGTCGCGCAGGCGATCTATTGGCAGTATCGTCCGGCCGCGGCGGACGATGCGATTCCGCCGAGCGTCGAAGGTCAACTGCTGGGGCTTGCCGATCGCATGGCGACGATTGTGGATATGTTCGCGCTGGGATTGGAGCCGACGGGGTCAAAGGATCCGTTTGCTCTGCGCCGCGCAGCCAACGGAGTGATTCGCATTCTCGCTGCATCCGGTTTGCCGCTGAAGCTGAGCGAGCTGGAATGGATGGCGACGAGCCCGGAGCAGGATGCGCTGGCCGAGACCTCGACCTCTGCTGTTGCCGCGTTCTTCCGCGAGCGGCTGGACTTCTACCTGCGCGAGGTGATGGAGTTCAGCTACGACGTGGCGAAGGCGGTGCTGGCCGCGGGCGGCGACGATGTGGCCGATGCTATCGCGCGCGCGCAGGCCCTCACGGAGGTTCGCGCATCCGATGCGGAAGGACACCTCGCGGCAATTTCGGGAGCGTTCAAGCGCATTCAGAACATCCTGCGCCAGGCGCGAGAGAAGGGCGAGCCCTACGATACAGCGGCGGTTGCCAACGTGCTGGTCGAACCAGAGGAGCGCGCCTTGCATGAGCAATTCAACGTGGTTGCGCCCGAAGTGGAGACGCTGCGCGCGTCACATCGCTACGCTGAGGCTTTCGGCCGCATCGCGACGCTGCGGCCGACGGTGGATTCGTTCTTCGACAAGGTGATGGTGATGGCGCCGGATGCTGTGCTGCGGCGGAATCGTCTTTCGCTGATTGCGGAGGTTGCCGGACGCTTTTCGAGCATCGCGGACTTTTCGGAAATCGTCTCTGGCTGAAGGCTTCTATTGTCACCACCTGAAGGCTCGAATGGCAGCGAGCGAATTTCATGCTGCGGATTTGGGTATGATGGTCGGCCATATGGCACTTTCTACTCGACGGCAATTCTTGCAAACGAGTGCGGCGGTTTCCGCTTGCGCTCTGATGACCACCCACCCCGTCCTGGGTTTGCCCTTCGGGCTGCCGCTCGGGCTCGAACTCTACTCGGTGCGCGATATGCTGCCGAAGGATTATGCCGGCACCCTCAAGAAGGTGGCGGCGCTTGGCTACCGTGACGTGGAGGCGGCCGGCTACTTCGGTCACTCGGCTGCAGACGTGAAGGCAGCAATGGGGGCAGCCGGGCTGCGCTGCGTCAGCGCGCACTACTCGTCCGATCTACTCTCGAAGACGCTCGACGACATTATCGCCTTCCACAAGGTGCTCGGGGCGGAGTACATCCTGTGCTCGTATCCGGGGCACAAGAATCCGCCTGCGAAGGGCGCCGAGCACAGCTTCTCGCTCGAGGACTGGCACTGGAACGCAGAGCAGTTCAACCGGTGGGGCGCGAAGGTGAAGGCGGCGGGATTCCGCTTCGGATATCACAACCACACGCCGGAGTTTGTCGTGGTGGATGGAGTGACTCCATACGACGAGCTGATGAAACTGACCGATCCTGCGCTGGTGACCTTCGAGATGGATTGCGGCTGGGTGTTTGTGGGCGGCGGCAATCCGGTTTCGTACCTGCACAAGTATCCCAATCGCATCTCCATGCTGCATATGAAGGACTTCAAGAAGGCAGCCCAACCCTTCTCAGCGAGCGCTCCGCCGGTTCCCACCGAACTGGGCCGGGGCTCGATCGATTACCGGCCGATCGTCGCGGCGGCGAAGAAGGGCGCGATCAAGCATTATTTCGTGGAGCAGGAGGCGTTCGACGTGCCCTGGGAAGAGTCGCTGCGGATCGACGCCGAGTATCTGAAAGCAATTCCGGCGTAGTGCGCTGACGAAGCTGGGCCGGCGAAGAGTCGCCAGCCCAGCTTCATTCTGTTCTCGCGAACCGTTCAGAAGGGGATGTCGTCGTCGGTGATGCCGGTGTCGCCGTAGTCGGGGGCGGGCTGGGCGTAGCCGCCGCTTGCGCCGCTGCTTTGGCGGCTGCCGCTGTAGCTGCCGCCGCCTTCACCGTCGCCGCGTCCGCCGATCAGGACCAGGTCGTTGACCACGATCTCGGTGCGGTAGACCTTCTTGCCGGTGTCCTTGTCGTCCCAGGAGCGGGTAGTGAGGCGTCCTTCGACATAGAGCTTATTGCCCTTCTTCACGTAATCGCGGACGATCTCCGCGGTGCGGGCGTAGGCGACCACGTTGTGCCATTCGGTGCGATCCTGCCATTCGCCGGCTTTGTCCTTGTAGCGGTCAGTGGTGGCGATGCTGAAGTTGGCGACCGCCTGGCCGCTGGGGAGGAATTTGATCTCCGGGTCCTTGCCGAGATTGCCGAGCAGGGTGACCTTGTTGATGCTTTTTGCCATTGGTTCTTTCCTTCGTATTGACTAAACGACGAGCATAGCAGAGGTCACGTTACCCCCCCACCCCCCTCCGGTACCGGGAGGCTGGCGCGAAACTTCTCTGGAATCAGCGGATTAGCGCTGTTCCGGCGGCTAAATTCGTCCAGCCAAAGGAGTTATCTGCAAATTCGTCTGGTGATTGAACTTAGAGGCCATCCCCGGGTGGCGTGTCCGCGTTTGAGAGATGACCTAATTCCATGCTAACGAATTGGGTGGGGTTATTTGGCACGAATTTGATATCGGTGGCGCTGGGCGATTCGATTCGGGAATGGGGGAAGAACTAACCGGTAGATGTTGTTCTGGAACTCGTCAATCGATACTCCGTGACGATCTTCTGCATCGCACCGCCAAGCGCGGCAAGAGGATCAGTTCCGGTTCTCAGCCGTGCGTCAGTTGCGATGGCCAAGCGTCTGTCTTGGCTGGTTGTCAGATAAAAAAAGATATCTCCCTGCGGTGGCAGATCCATTCGTTCAGTCGATCGGAACAGGGGAGCAAATTCGTGGCGAGATGTATGGCTCGGAGGGCCGCATCGCGAATAGTCGGATATTTTTGGCCTCCGCCGAGGAAGCCTCCCCCGCTGCTGAGATACACGCTTGCGGTTCCGTCAGCCGCGGCAAGTACTGTTGCCGTACCATTGCTGACATTCCAATCCATTAAAACGACTTGTACGGAATTATTCGCGAGATACGAAAGCCGCAATTGTAGGGCGTGCTCGCGCAGCTGTACATAAATCGCAGGATCCGCTCTTTGGTGTGCGTCCACATTGGATAGAGTACCTGTGTTGACGCTGTTTGCGCGCT
>DASUWP010000172.1:0-4352 GCA_036378335.1 Acidobacteriaceae bacterium
TTTTGCGTCGTGGCATTTGGCTTGCTGGCGGGCTTCTTCTGGTTGTTGGCACGCAGTGTGCGGCGCTCCGGCCTGGACGCGGCCGGGTTGGGGGCATTCAGCGCTCTGCTGGCGGGCAGCTTTTGCATCACGATGCTGACAAACCTTGTCGGCTATTACGACATTTTGATGACGCTCCTGGTGCTGGGAGTGATGCAGTTCAAGAGTCCGCGCGCACAGGTGATTGCGGCGCTGGTTGCCGGCATCATTGGCGTGATGGTGCATGAGTTATATGCCATCGCCTATCTGCCTGTCTCGCTTGTGGGCGTCGTTTCTGCGCTCACCGGAGAGGAGCGGCGCCAGAAGATGCTCTGGGTTGGATTCGCGGCGGCTTTGGTCATCCCGTGGACGATCGTTCTGCTTCCGATGGGGCACGCGAAGATGGCGCCTGCAGAGATTGCGCAACTGGCCGGCGCGATCCACGCGCGCGTGGATTTTCCATCGCATGATGGGGTCATCTCCGAAATTTTCGCTCATTCCAGCAGTGATGCTCTGCATCGAATGCTGGGCTACATGCACGCGGGCGCGTATTGGGTATACGAACTTTTTGGCCTGCTCGCTTTCTTACCGACTACGCTTTTCTTTCTGGGCATCGCATGGTGGATTGCGGGCGCACGACGGCGCGTCTTGCGGTGGTATTTCGTGTTCTGCACATTGACCCCATTGCTGCTGAACCTTGTGGCGTACGATCGCTTTCGATGGTTCGCAATGATGGAGCTGAATGCGGCGCTTTGTGCCATCGCCGCCTGCTGGTCGAACAGCAGATTGCAATCTGCACGCGAAGATATAGCTGCTGAGCCGACGTTCGGCGTGGCCTGGCGGCGCGCAGCGATTTTTCTGCTCGCGATCAACCTGGCAACCGATATCGGTCTGTTCCAGGGAGATGCACGGCATTTCCCTTTTCAGAGGTATTGGACCGACTATCAGGACGCGAAAAAGGCGCACCGGCCGGTGTTTCAACCGCCCGCCATCTAGCCGTTATGGCTTCACGGCGATGACTTCGATTTCCACCAGCGCTCCCGGGGCGGCGAGCGCGGCTACCTGCATAGCCGAGCGCGCGGGCTTGTTGGGTTGGTCTTTCGTACCGAAGAATTGCGTATAGCCACCCATGAATCCGGCGAAGTCCATCTTGCCGGTTGCGGGATCGGCGGCGAGATAGACGTGCATCATGACGACGTCGCCGAGGGTGAGCTTCTGGGCTGCGAGCGATTTCTGGATCGCCTGCAGCGCGCCGACGGTTTGCGTTTTGGTGTCTTTCGCGGGAGCCTTGCTGAAGTCCGGATCGAGTGCGCCGCTGAGATAGAGCGTGTTGCCGACCCACACGCCTTGCGAGATAGGGAATGGCGAGTTGTTGGGCAGCGGGATGCGGGTGGGAGCTTGTCCCACCGCGCTGATGGAGGCGATGGCGAATGCGGCCGGAACGACAACGCGAGCTACAGCGGTACGGAAGCTAGCCAATGATTCCTCCTGGTTGAACCTTTTGTCCGATCATGTTGACGGCGCGGATTCCGGAGAGCGCCGCGCCCTCCTGCCAGCCGACGATGTGGCTGGTATGGTCGCCGGCAAAGTACACGCGGCGATCGGGCTGGGTCATGACGGCATAGTCCGTCGCGTCCTGACGTCCGAAGCCGCTGATCCACGAGCCCAGATTGAAAGGAATATTGCCCCAGCTTACGTAGACAGGATCCTGTAGCTCCTTGCCGCGGCCGGGGAAGAGTTTCTCGACGGAAAGACGCGAGGCATCGAGCTTCGCCTGCATGGTGGGCAGTTTGCCGAAAGGCGTGCCGTTTTCGATGCTGTAGCCGCTGACGATGGCGCCGCGCGGCGAGAAGAGACCATAGCTGGGATACCAGACGACGTCGACGGTCTGCCGCAGGAAAGAGAGACCCCCGTACACGTTGTAATCCTGCTCCCAAAAACGCCGTGACTGCCATGCGACCTTATAAGCCGAGTCATAGCTGACATGCTCTAGGACGGCTGCGACACCGGGGGAGAAGTCGGCATCGACGTTCTTGAGCGTGGTGAGCGGCATGGCACAGATACAGTAGTCGGCTTCGACAGTTTCGAGGCTGCCGCTGGCGCGGTCTTTATAGGACACGCGCACACCGGAGGGCGACTGCCGAATGCGCATGACCTGCGCATTGTGGCGAATGGTCGAGCCAAGCTTTTTCTCAAAGGCGCGGGGAATCTGATCCATGCCGCCGACGGGCTGGAACATGGTGGCCTGCCAGTCGATGATGTCTTCGGTGAGGAGGCCGCTCCAGAGATCGGCGTCGAGCAGCGCGTGCATGGGCAGCGGATCGCGCGGCACACCGGTCTGCGGCCCGGCGCCCGGCAATACTTTGTAGCCGGAGCGCTCTGTGCCGACAAACTTGCCGTCGGGCTTGAGATCCCCATACTCGGCGAGGAACTTGAGCATGCGCTCCTTGTCCTCAGCGCTGAG
The DNA here is from genome assembly GCA_036378335.1 of Acidobacteriaceae bacterium. GTDB lineage: Bacteria > Acidobacteriota > Terriglobia > Terriglobales > Acidobacteriaceae > KBS-83. Next base: position 2,483 of record DASUWP010000172.1, read on the forward strand.
CTCCTGATCGAGCGCGCCCTGGCGAATGCATTTGGCCAACAGCTCCGATACGTGGCCGCGCGTGTCGTTGACCATCTGCCGCTGCTCGACCGGCTTACCGTCGTTGAAGTTGTCGCACTGCAGCAGCGAGGAGCGCGAAGTGTTGATCTCGACTTCGAGCGGCACTCCAAGCTCGTGGCAGTAGTTCAACATGTGGGTGTGGATGGACGGCAGCCGTGCGGGACCGGCATTGAAGTAGAGGCCTTCGTCGAAGGCGCAGGTCTGCTCCGTTCCGTCGGTGAAGTTGACGCGTGAGCCGCGGCGGATAGTCCAGTTGCGGCCGCCGACGCGATCGCGAGCTTCGAGGACAGTGCAGGTGTAGCCGAGCCTGGTCATCTCGTACGCAGAGACGAGGCCGGCGATGCCACCGCCGAGGATGACGACGCGGGTGCCATGACCGGAAACGCCGCGGACCTTTTGCGCTTCGGCTGCAGCGATGGGCAGCAGGCCGAGAGCCTGCATCATGGTGAAGGCAGCGCTGTAACCGCCTACCTGCCCCACGCGGAAGAGAAACTGACGCCGGGTGAGTGCCATACACATCCTTTACTGGGGAGAAGCCTACTTTGAGCCTATATAGATAGCTTTGTCAGCCAAAAAAGAGTGCGACACGACCGCCAGGATGCGCAGCCGTGCCGCGGGAGACAACACGGGTGCGCCCCTAGAAGATAATCTTCAACGCGAGTTGCGTGTTGAACGGCTCTCCAGGGCCGATTCCAGGCGCGTAATTGCCTGCGCCGATGGTGGAGCTTGTCTGACCGAAGCCATCCGATTGGAAATAGGCATTGCCAAGTTGCTGCGGGCCTGGGCTGGCCAGGTTCAGACGGTTGGTGACGTTAAACATCTCCACCCGGAACTGGGTATTAACCCGCTCGGTGATGGCAGTGTTTTTGAAGACGGAGAGATCGGCATCGGCAAAGCCGGGACCGAAGAAGCTGTTGCGACGGAAGTTGCCCCAGGTTCCCGGAGCCGGATTTGCAAAGGCATCCGGGTTGAACCACTGCACAAAACGCGCACCAGCCACGTTCTGGATCTTGTGGCTGACACCGGCCAGGGGATTGCTGATGACATCGGGGCGCTGGGTATACTCACCCGTCCCTGAGGTGTCGTTGGAGGTAAAGACATTGATCGGTTGACCGCCCTTGAGGGTGATCACAGAGTTCAACTGCCAGCCGTGCGTAAGCAGGGATGGACCGCGGAAGCTGGGCACGGTGTAGTTGACGTAACCGACGAAGGTATGGCGGGTGTCGAAGTCGCTGTTGCCGTAGTCGCCCTTGAAATTGGTGCTGTCCTGCGGGAGCTGCCCGCGGTAAGACGTGACCTCATCCAGGTTGTGGCTCCAGGTATAGCTGAACTGCGTCGTCACGCCGTGCATGTTGCGCACGCTAAAGACCGTCTGGAGCGAGTTGTAGTTGGAGGTACCGATGCTCTCGATCTGATTGATATCACCGTACTGCGGATAGGCAAGCGAGTACGGACGTGCATACCCGAGAGCAGCCGCCTCAGCAGGAAGATAGGGCTGGTTGATGTTGAGCAAGCTCAGAAGACGGCGACCCTGGCTGCCAACGTAGCCGATCTGGAAGAGCGCCTTCGAGCCAAGAGACTGCTCGAGTTGCAGGTTGTAGTTGAAATTGTAAGGAGTGCGGAAATTGCGGTTTACCGAAAAGACGCCGCACTGATTGTCCGCACTGCAGGAGAGTCCGCCGGGAATGATGACCTGTCCGGGCGTAATGATCGAGTTGTAGGACGACACAGTGAAGACCGGATCGGGTCCGCCGGGATTACCCTCCAGACCGTTAGGCGCGAGGTTTCCTGGACGGTTGTCGAGAAACGG
>DASUWP010000173.1:0-28971 GCA_036378335.1 Acidobacteriaceae bacterium
CGCTCGCTCGCGTTTGCGCAAAAATCGCTGGACGACGAGGAGAAGCAGCTGGAACTAAAGGCCGTGCCTGCCATGGATGTGATGAAAGCGCAAACCGAAGTCGCCACGCGGCAGCAGGACCTCACCGTGTCGAAAACAACCCTACAGTTGCAGGAGTCGCTGATGAAGGCTGCATTGACCAAGCAGCTCGATCAGAGACTGGAAGAAATGCCAGTGATACCCACGGTGGAACTGGAAGCATTCCAACCGGAACAAATACCTCCGGTTGAGCAATTGATCGACGAAGCGACCAAAAACCGTCCAGACGTGACCATCTTGCAACTGACGCAGAACAGTGCCGAGATTTCTAGGAAATCGATACGCAACGCTATGTTGCCGCAGGTAGTACTCTCCGGCTACTACTCTGGCTATGGTTTGGGCGGAGCGCCAAATCCCTTCTATGACACGACGCATCTAGGGCCCAATCCGGTGACAAGTGCTACGAGCTATGCGGGGACCCTGCAGAATGCATTCAACAACACCTCGCCGGACTACCTTGCAGAAATACAAGTCAACATTCCGCTCCGCAACCGGCAGTGGCGTGCAGATCAGTTTCGCTCTGAGTTAGAAGTGCGCCGTGCAGAAATGACCCTCGTGCAGCAGAAGAAGAATCTCCGAATTCAGGTACGGAACGCTGCATATGCGCTGGAGCAGGGACAAGCCCGCGTCGAAGCGGCGCGTAAAGCGCGCGATCTTGCGCAGCGCACCTTCGATATCAAGCGACAGGAGCAGCAGCTCGGCGCAGGCTCAAACTTTGAGACCCTTACGGCTGAGCATGACCTCGCGATTGCCAGTTCCACGTTGGCGGCTGCCGAAACAGAATACGAGAAGAGTCGCGTAGCGCTGTATAGCCAGACCGGCCAGACGCTTCAGCGTCTCGGAATATCGCTTGACGATGCCCACTCCGGAATCGTGAATAAGCCAGTTTCGCCAGTACCACCGTCCGCGCTGCAGCCGCCCGCCGTAACGATGCCACAAGCAGCACCGCCGCCGCCCTCAACATCCCAGCCGCCAACATCACAGCCATAGTAGAGTGACAACCAGCATGAGCAGCGCACGGCAACGCTCCACCGCAAACGGTACGCGCACACAGGAAGGGCAGTTGCAGCGTCTGCTCATCGCCGACGATCAGCCCGCCATCCTGGATGCACTGGAGATACTGCTGCGCCCGGAAGGCTACAAGCTGGATCGCGCCGCGTCGCCGCGCCAGCTCATCGAGTGTCTCGCGAGTGAGAGCTACGACGCGCTCCTGATGGATATGAACTACACGCGCGACACGACATCAGGCGCGGAGGGCATCGATCTGCTCGCGGAGATCCAGAGTTATGGCCTGCGCGTCCCAATCATCGTGATGACAGCATGGAGCAGCGTCGAGCTCGCCGTCGAAGCCATGCGGCGCGGTGCTGCCGACTTCATCCAGAAGCCGTGGGACAACGCTCGCCTGCTGACCGTCCTGCGCACACAGCTTGATCTGCATCGCGTGCAGCGGCAGGCGGACATGCTGGAAGCGGAGAACCGCTTCCTCCGTGCCGAGGGTTTGCCCACGCTGATCGCCGAATCGCGCGCCATGCAGCCGGTATTGGAGATGATCGCGCGCATCGGCCCATCGGATGCCAACGTGCTCATCACCGGTGAGCACGGCACGGGCAAGGAAGTCATCGCGCAGACGCTCCATATGCTCTCGCCGCGTGCACAGCGCTCACTGGTTGCCGTGAACACCGGCGCGCTTCCCGAAGGCACATTTGAGAGCGAAATCTTCGGCCATGTGAAGGGCGCCTTCACAGACGCGCGCACGGACCGCATCGGCCGCTTCGAGTTAGCGGACCATGGCACGCTCTTCCTCGACGAAATTGCTAACGTCCCGCTGCGCCAACAAGCCAAGCTGCTGCGCGTGCTGGAAACCGGTGAGTTGGAGCGCGTGGGCTCGTCAAAGACGCGCAAGGTGGATGTGCGCCTGCTCTCCGCGACGAATGCCGACCTGCATAAAGAAAGCGAGGAAGGCCGCTTCCGCCAGGATCTGCTTTTCCGCCTCAACACAGTGGAGATCCACCTGCCCCCGCTGCGCGAGCGCCGGGAGGACGTGCCGCTGCTGGCCGGCCATTTCCTCGCGCGCTGGAGCAAGCGCTATCGCCGCCTGCTCTCCGGCTTCGCCCCACGTGCGCTGGAGATGATGATGCAATATGCATGGCCGGGCAACGTCCGCGAGCTGGATCATTGCATCGAGCGCGCCGTGCTGATGGCGCGTACGGAAAAGGTAGATATCGGCGACCTCAATCTCATGTCACCGCGCTCTGCAACAACTTCATCCAGCCTCGACGATATGAGTCTGGAGGCAGTCGAGAGTATCCTCATCCGCAAGGCGCTGGCGCGTGCCCAAGGCAACGTGAGCCAGGCGGCGGAGGCCCTGGGCCTCAGCCGGGGCGCCCTCTATCGGCGGATGGAAAAATATGCCATCTAAGTCTGACTCGTCAGACCGGGCACCTGGAAATCGAGGCATACGCATTCATGGATCGCGCCGCCGCAGCGGGCGGCGGCCGCGTCCGCACGGCCTGAGTTTCGAAGCGCGCCTGCGGGTGCTCGCAATGGCCATTGCGCTACCTGGACTGCTGGCCTGCAGCGGGCTGCTCATCGCGCAGCACGCTTCCACCAGCCTCTGGCTCACCTTGCTCGGTGTCATCCTCTTCGTGTCCCTCATCGTCTTCGGCCTGCTGGTTGAGCATGTCGTTCGCCCGTTGCAAACGCTCACGAACGTAGTCAGCGCCCTGCGCGAGGACGACTACGCGTTTCGTGCGCGAGGCTCAAGCACAGACGATGTGCTGGGCGAGTTGGCGATCGAGATCAACGCGTTGGCCGACATGCTGCAGGATCAGCGCGCCGGCGCATTGGAAGCCTCAGCGCTGCTGCGCCGCGTCGTGGGCTCGATTGACGCGCCGGTGCTCGCCTTTGATCCGGCCGGCGTGCTTCGTCTGATGAACCCGGCGGCGGAGACCGTGCTGGCGTTGCCGCCCGACGAGAGCGTCGGCCAGCCCGCGGCACAGATTGGGCTGACGCGCCTGCTCGAAGAGCCGGACGAAGGCATCGTCGAACTGGAGCACGACGGCCGCAGCACGCGATGGATCGTGCACCGCAGCACCTTTCGCCAGCGCGGCGTGCCACACGCTCTCTTGCTCCTGACCGATGTGAGTGCGGCATTGCGGGAAGAAGAGCGGCAGGCCTGGCGGCGCCTCATCCGCGTGCTTGGGCATGAGATCAACAACTCGCTCGCGCCCATCAAGTCGATCGCCGGCACGCTGCGGACACAACTCATCTCCGGGGTTGCCACCGATGAGGATCTCGATCGCGGCCTCCACATCATCGAGAGCCGCGCCGAATCCCTCTACCGTTTTGTCCAGGCATATCGCCAGCTCGCCCAATTGCCGCCGCCAAAGTTACAAAAGACGCCACTGGCGCCGCTGCTGGAACGCACGCTGGCCCTGGAGCAGCGGCTACGCGCGGAGATCATCGGGGGTCCCGAAGTGACGCTAACCATCGATCCCGATCAGGTGGAGCAGATGCTGATCAACCTGGTCCGCAATGCAGTGGAGGCCGCGCTGGCCACGCGAGCAGGGAAGCCGCGCGTGCAGGTGGGATGGCAGGTGGACGCCGGCAACGTGATCATCGGCATTGAGGACAACGGTCCCGGCATCGCCAATGACTCGAACCTCTTCGTGCCCTTCTACACCACCAAGAGCGGCGGCAGCGGCGTGGGCTTGGCGCTGGCGCGGCAGATTGTTGAAGCACACGCAGGATCGGTCCGGTTGACCAACCGCAGAGCAGGTGGGGTCCGCGCCGTGGTTACTCTGCCGGTGATCATGCCGGTCACACCGCACGGGCAAGCCATCGAGTCTCGAACCACTGACTCGCGAAACACCGAGTTGCGAAGCACTGAATCGCGAATCGACTCATCGAATCGTTGACCGCCGCTGATCTTTTCAGTCCGGACCGAACTCCGCAGTCTTCTGCATCTGTGGTTCCTTACCCTGAAAAAAATCGACCATGCGGGGACCGATCCGGCTGGCGCACTGGCCCGGCGCCAGATGACCGCAGCCGTCGTAAATCTCCAGTACAGAATGCGGAATCTGTTCATGCAACGAGATGCCCGTCGCCAGTGGAATGAGATGGTCCTGTTTGCCCCAGATGATCAGTGTCGGCATTTGCAGCCCGCCGAGTTTGCCATCCAGCAGGTCGTCGCCGTGGAACATGGACCGCGCACTGCGATCGACCACCCAGTTCAGTCGCTGGAATTTGCTGACCATGTCGCGCGCCAGAAAATTCGGCAATGCCGTGGGTTGCGGCATCAGCAAACGATACAGGTGCTGCACCGCCGGAATCGTCGTCGGCTCGAAATCGAAGATGGTGAACGAGGGCACGAAGCGAATGCCCGCCGCGTTGCACAGCACCAGACGGCCAATGCGCTGCGGCTGATCGAGCGCTACCCGCATCGTCACCCATCCACCCATCGACCAGCCGACCAGATCGACCTTTTCCAATCCGCGCTGGGCGATGAAATCCTCGACGTAGTGAGCCTCTTCGGCGATAGAGTACGCCGCATTTGCCGGTTGCGCAGAGCGCCCATAGCCAAGCAGGTCTATCGCGTAGACGTGAAAACCTGCCTGCTTGAGCTGCGGCATCAGGTTGGCCCAGTCTTCAGCACGGCTGCCCAGTCCATGCACCAGCACCACGGGCGCACCGCTGCCGCCCTCGTAGTAGTGAATACGATTGCCGCGAATCGTCGTGTACTCGTTGTGAAATCCGTTGTAGGCCAGGCGCGCGCGCGTGAGCGCCCCCAGCACTTCAAGGGGTTGCTGCCATACGACCAGCGCCCCCAGCAGAAACAACACCAGCATTGCCAACACGGCATAGCCGTAGGTCTTCCAGCTCAAAGCTGCCGGGTCCTTCGGTTCTTCTATCAGCACATTGCGCAACGCGCGTGCGCGATCGCTGCGGCTGCCCGGTCGAGCGCCGCTTCGCCTTCGGCTCAAGGGAAGGGCTCCTCCTGCCTGGGAGCTTGTCTCTCGGCTGCTGCCGGATCGCGCGTGATGATTGCGCCCTGTCCCGCTGCCGCACGCTTTGCGCTCACCTGATCCAGCGCCTTGCGAATCACGCTGAGCGTGAACGGCCGTATCGTCAGCCCTCCATGGCCCGTCAGCTCATTCCAACTCGCCCAGCGGGCGTCCGTTGCATCCGTAGCGCTCGCCAACGTGCCACTCCTTAAGCTGCAGCGATAATCCACCAGAACGTAATGGAAGCGCACGCGCGCCTGGTCATCACCAGCATGAGAGATGTGGTCGAAGACCGCCACAATCTCTTCCGGCTCTACATCGAGTCCGGTTTCTTCCTGGACCTCACGGCGCACCCCGTCCTCCAGCCGTTCTCCCAGCTCCAATGCGCCTCCCGGCAGCGACCATTCGCCCAGCAGGGGCTGCTGACCGCGCCGCACCAGCAACACCCGTCCGTCCCCGTCCAGCACGACCGCGCCTACGCCCGCAATCGGGGCCGTTGGAAACTCTCTCTGCATAGAATCAGCTACTCGCCGTGGCGATCGCCCGGCTTATCCTCGGCCAGGGGCCGGCCGTATTCTTCACCAAAGACAGTGCGCGAACTTGAAAAGCGGCCGCCCCAGAACTTATCTGCCCCGCGTCCCCAGCCCACAGCCAGCAGCGCCACGGTGACGTAGCTCAGCGGAAGCTTTAGCACCTCGCTGACCTTTTCCGGCTCATAGCCTTCCATGGGCGCCGTGTCGTAGCCCAGCACTTCCGCCATGAGCATCATGTGAGTGAAGGCGATCATGACGTGGCGGTTGAGCCACATCGGCATGTTCGGATGGTTCGATAGATAGGCCGGGATGGCGGCCTTCGCCTGCTCAGCATAATTCTCCGGCATGCCGTTCTCCCGGCCCATCCGCAGCATCTCTTCCAGGTCGCCGTTGCGCCACCCATCCGCATCGCCGCAGGCCACAATCACCGCCGAGGCCTCATCGACCTTGGGCTGGTTGTAGCAGGCGCTGCGCAAGCGGTGTTTCTGCTCTGGCGACCGGACCACAATAAAGCGCCAAGGCTGCAGATTGTAAGAACTGGGGGCACTCAGCCCGGCATCCAGGATGCGGCGCAAGTCTTTGAAAGGGATCCGTCGCCCGTCGAAGCTGGGGGTAGCCCTGCGGTCCTGGATTGCCCGGGAGAGAAGTTTTTCCGTGCTCATCGGCCTCTCTAGTGTAGTGCCTGCAACGCAGTGTAAGCGCGCGGGCGGATCGCTGGGCAGCACTGCAGGCAGCAAATGCCTGAGAAGAGACGCTTTCTGTTGGTGACAATGGAAGGCTGTATTATCTTGCGGTCGCGAATTCTGGAGGCGGATATGAGTGCTGCCGCGCACCCGGCACCGGATCACATCATGCAAGTGGGCCTCGGCTTTTGGGCGTCGAAGACGTTGCTGAGTGCCGTTGAGATCGGTGTTTTCACGGAACTCGCGCGTGGCCCGGAAGAGTTCAACGCGCTGGCTGGTCGACTCGGACTGCATCCTCGCGGCGCACGCGACTTCCTCGATGCTCTGGTGGCGCTCGGATTTTTGCATCGCACCCACAGCCGCTACGGCAATGCTCCCGATACCGACCTGTTCCTGGACCGCAATAAGCCGAGCTATATCGGGGGCGTCCTCGAAATGGCGAACGCCAGGCTCTATGGTTTCTGGAACCATCTCACCGAGGCGCTGCGAACGGGCCAACAACAGAACGAAGCAAAGAATGATGCCAGCGCATCGCCCTTTGCAGCTCTTTATGCGGATCCAGCGCGGCTGAAGGGCTTTCTAGCCGCGATGTCCGGCATCAGTCACGGCGCGAACCTCGCGATCGCTCGCAAGTTTGATTGGGCGAAGTATCAGACCTATGCCGACCTGGGAACCGCGCAGGGAGATCTGGCTGTTCAGATCGCGCTAGCCAATCCGCACCTTCACGGCATCGGATTCGATCTGCCCGAGGTGGCGCCAGCCTTCGAAGAATATGCGGAGGCGAATGGCGTGAGCGGTCGCCTTCGTTTCCAACCCGGCGACTTCTTCCGCGAACCGCTTCCAGCCGTCGACGTGCTCACGATGGGCCACATCCTGCACGACTGGAATCTTGCCGAAAAGAAAATGCTTGTTCGCAAGGCGTTCGACGCGCTCAATCCCGGTGGGGCATTGGTCGTTTACGACGCTTTGATCGACGATGATCGCTCGAAGAATGCATTCGGACTCCTGATGAGTCTCAACATGCTGGTCGAAACGCCTGGCGGCTTTGACTACACCGGCGCGGATTGCATGGGCTGGATGAAAGAAGCCGGCTTCCACGGGGCCTACGTTGAGCACCTCGTTGGACCCGACTCGATGGTCGTCGCTTTCAAATGAGCGCTTCATCTTGGGCAGTCCAGACTTGATGTATCGCTTTAACTCTTGGGAAGCTCGCTCATGGGCTGCTCCAGCGAAAACGCCTGACCTGCCGGTCCGGCATCGGCGAAAACCCATAGTCCGTGAAAGGCTTCCCGCAGCTCCGGATGCATTGTCAGCAGGCCGCGCATCACCGCGATGGTGTGAGCGCGATCCGCGACCGGGTCGCTGCTGGTTGAGTTGTAATGCGCAACCAAGTCCAGTCCGCCCAGCGCGTCGTCCGTGCGAAAACTCGTGACCTTGTAAGCTGTCCCGTCAGCGTTGACCGTCACTGGTGTTGTGCCGGGAAGATCGCCGGGCCGCGCCGCCTGCTGCTCATCCATCAGCTTTTCAAAGTTGGTGCTGGAAAAGAAGCCCGCCGGCTGAAGTAGAAAAGCCGCGGTGGAGTAGTAAAACCAGGCATTCCACATCTGCTTTTTTTGCGCGTAGGTGCGAGCCTGCTGCCAGTACCAAAGGCCATCGTGCCCTGCCACCGTAAGGGGCTTGGGGAAGAATCCGGCAAGCTGCCATGGACCGCCCGGGTTCAGCGATTGCAGCAGCAACGCAATCTGCTGCGGCTTGGCAACCCCGGTCGCGTGTACCAGCGCGAAAGCGAAGAGTCCGGGGGGGAGGTGCTGAATGCTGAAGGTGACGTGCGAGCTGTTGTCACCGGCATCGCAGAAGAACTGTTCCTGCTCATCGCCCGGCTTCGCGTCGGATGCATCCAGTTTGTAGACAGCATTGATCGTGACGGTGGCGCCCGTCGTCAGCGGCGTGAGTGCGGTCGCGGCTTGCGCGATGCTATTGAAGTTCGCGGCCACCGCGGGAACTGTGGCGGCTTTCAGGTCGGCCGTGCGGCCGGCCTGTACATCGAGCGCAATTTGCCGCGCCGCCTGCACAATCGGCGCGCGTTCCGCCTCCGTCATGGCACCCTGCGTCTTGCAGGAGACGCCAAGGGCGGGAAGAGCGAGCGCAAGCACGCAGGTCGCGGCAAACACCCGCGGCAAGGCGGAAAGACTCATCGCGCTATCACCGATCGTGGCACGCCCCTACTTCAACACAACAGCCGCATCTCGCGCAAAGAGGAGTGTTAACGCAGGGCCGTTCGCCGCTGCAGATACGTATTGATCTTGCTCTCCCAAGCCGGCCCCTGCTCGCGGTCGTGCTTTCCCATTTCAATTACATGCTCACCCGCTTCCGGCTGGAGCGCAGTCCGGATGTAGGTGACCTCGACCTTCGTGTGTGCCGGGTCCATCGCATGCAGCCGCACATCGATCGTGGTTACCAGCAGATCGCCCAGCACATAGACGTACTGCATGCGGCCGGCCTCGACATCGAAGCGCGTGTTCACCCAGACGGCGGTGTGTTCGCCATGGCGGATCGTGAAGACGGCGCCCTCCACATCCCGTGCCGGAATCGGAAACACGAACTGCGGATCCCAGTCGTCTCCGGCCCAGACGCGCTCGCCCTCCGGCCCAAAGAGCGGTGCGGCATCGCGCATCGGGGCATTTACGGTAAAAGCAAAACTGTTGCTGACATGCGCCGGCGATTGCGACTCGGTCATGGGGGTCTCCGGTTTCTGCGCCAGCAGGGATGGCGCGCAGAGCATCAGCACGAACAGCAGAGCCGGCCTCATCGCCGCTCCCGCAATTGATGGCTGTCCTGTACGCGCAGCGTCAGGCCATAGAGGCTGCGGAACTGCTCGATGTCCTTGAGCGTCTGCGGCGAAAACGGCGCTTTACCTTCGAAGGCGTGCAGCACGATACCCTCCAGCAGATCGCCCAGACTCATGTCCTTCTGCTCAGCAATTGCCTTCAATACCTTCAGCATGCGCTTCTCCAGCCGAACGCCCGACTGCACGCGCTCGACTTCGATCGGGCTAGTATCTTTCTCTGCCATCAAGGTACAAATGTACCACGGTAATAGCGGCTCGACGAATTCATTCGACGACATCGCAATATTTGCAATCGTCTTTTTTTGCGCGATGTGAGCGAAGCGCCCAGTGGCGTAGTCTATGGAGTGATTGGGAAAGTGTGGATGAGGGCTATGTTCGCGAGCGAAACGGCAGGAAAACTGCCGATTTCAGAACGAAGGTGGGATTTGCGGCGTGAGTCTTTGAAATCGCTGCTTCTCTGCGGCACGTTTGCGCTGGGTAGCGCGGCTGTGCTGCCGCAATCCGCTCTCTCTCAAACCACAGCCCAGGCCGCCCCGTCTCAAAAGACCCAAACGCAGACAGCACCGGCTCAGCAGCCGCCTGCGCGCGCCCACCATGGCAAGAAGCCCACGGCGGTTGCAGCTGCGGAACCTCCACCCCCTGCGCCGCCGACCGTCGCGCCGAGCCTGTTCCAGCAGCCACCGGCGCCAGCCACCGTCACCGCGGGCAACAACGAGCTCACCGTAAAGGCTGACAACTCCAGCCTGGCGCAAATTCTTCACCAGGTCTCGTCCCAGACAGGCATGAAGCTGGATGGCCTGGGCGGCGATGAGCGGGTCTTCGGCAGCTTCGGGCCGGGAGCGCCGCGCGAAGTTCTCACGGCGCTGCTGAACGGCACCTCGTACAACATCCTGATGGTGGGTGATCTACCGAACGGTGCGCCTCGCGAACTGCTGCTCACCAGCAGGGCCTCGGCTGGGGGATCGGCGCCGCCGAATGCGAATCCGGCGCAGGCGCACAACCCGGATGAGGACAATCCGGACGAAAACGGAAATCCTGACGATTCTTCTTCGGACGAGGCGCCGCCGATGCAGTACACGCCGCCATCCATCGCGCCCTCTACGCCTCCCCAACGGGCCACGCCGCAGATGCGGAACATGCCCAGCCCGCCACAGGAATAGTCCCGCCCGCCTGGCAGTCAAGATCAATCAGACGAGGAATCAGTGCGCACAACGCAGGAGCGTCGCCCGTCGCCGCAAATTGACCGCTCTGCAGGGCACAGGGAGGCCGTTCGGACCATCGCAGCGTAGCAACGGATCAATAACGGATCAATGAGGGTGTGTCAGGAGGCCTGAATCTGCGCCTCGACCGCTTTACTCTGTCTTCCCGGCTGCAGTGAATGAGAGTGCACGCGCAACAGAGCGAAGAGTGCCTGGCAGCAGCTATAGGCCAGGAGAACGCCGAAAGCGAGAGCAGCAAGTACGGCACAGGTAAGACCTAAGAGATTCATCGTGTCCATGGGGGATTCCTATTCGTCTTCCAGCCAATCTGTATTGCGGATGAATGCGCGATCCAAAGGAGCGCGTTTCATCTCTTTCACTCTCCCCAGCGCTGCCTATTCTCGCAGAGCCGTGTGAGCGTTGACCCTCATTTCTATTGCCGACTAAGATACGTAGAGGACAGCACGTTGTCTCGGTCTTTCCTGCGGTATCCCATTACTTTGGCGTCATGTTTCCCAGGCAACCCTCGCAGCCAATCCTGGGCGTTACTTCTCAGCTCTCCAAATGCCCATCACCAACATCACGGTTCGCGGCGCGCGCCAGCACAACCTGCAGGACATCAATGTCCAGATCCCGCGCAACACTCTCACCGTGATTACCGGCCTCTCCGGCTCCGGTAAATCTTCGCTCGCCTTCGACACCATCTACGCTGAAGGCCAGCGCCGCTACGTCGAAACCCTCTCTGCCTACGCCCGCCAGTTCCTCGACCAGATCGAGCGCCCTGACGTCGACTCCATCGAAGGACTTAGTCCCGCCATCTCGATCGAGCAGAAAACCACCAGCCGCAGCCCTCGTTCCACCGTTGGCACCATCACGGAAATCTACGACTACCTCCGCCTGCTCTACGCCTCCGTCGGCACGCCTCACTGCCCCAATTGCGGCCGACCTATCTCTCGCCAGTCCGCCGAGCAGATCGTGGAGCGTGTCCTCGCTCTCCCTGCCGGGGAACGGCTGACAGTCTTCGCGCCCATCGTCCGCGGTCGCAAGGGCGAGTTTAAAGATCTCCTCGACATGCTTGACCAGCAAGGGTTTAAGGCCCGCATTGATGGCGAAATCCGTGACCTCGCCGATCCCATCTCGCTCGAGAAGCGCAAGAACCACACCGTTGAAGCTATCGTCGATCGCGTCGTACTTAAGCCTGGCGTCGAGAAGCGTCTGGAGGCTGCCGTTGCCAAAGCGCTCCAGTTGGCCAATGGTCTGGTCCTCATCGGAAATGCCGAGGGAGAGCAGTTGTACTCCTCCTCCATGGCGTGTCCCGATTGCGGACTCGATGTTCCTAAGTTGGAGCCTCGCAGTTTTTCCTTCAATAGCACCTACGGTGCATGTCCGGAATGTCATGGGCTCGGCAGCATCTACGACTTCGACGCGACCAAGGTGGTTATCGACTGGTCGAAGCCTTTGCTTGAGGGAGCGCTAGGTCCCGGTTCGGGCTCCCAGTACCTCGCGCGCCTGGTAAAGCTGGCAGCGCAGAAGTACAAAATCCCGATCCAGAAGCCCTTCGAGGAGTTAACCGAGAAGCAACAGGAGCTGTTACTGTACGGTCCCGGAGCGGAGGCGCCACGCACCGGCTTTCACGGCGTGTTCTCCTGGCTGCGCGACTCGCTCGAAGAGTCGAAGTCCGACAGCTACCGCGAATGGCTGCTCGGCTACATGTCCGCCACTATCTGCCCCGCATGCCATGGCAGGCGGCTGCGCCCGGCGTCGCTTGCGGTGAAGGTGAACGACCTCTCCATCGCCGACTTCACCGGCCTGCCCCTTGGCCGCGCGCTGCATGCAGCACGCGCTCTCAGCTTTTCGCAACGCGACGCGCTCATTGCCGACCGCCTGCGCCGCGAGATCATCGAGCGCCTCGAGTTCCTCAACGCTGTCGGGCTTTCCTATCTCTCACTCGACCGCAACGCAGCCTCGCTCTCTGGTGGCGAAGGCCAGCGCATCCGCCTGGCCACGCAGATCGGCTCACGCCTGCGCGGGGTGCTCTATGTACTCGACGAGCCCTCGATCGGTCTGCATCAACGGGACAACCAGCGGCTCATCGCGGCCCTGGAATCGCTGCGCGATCTCGGCAACACCGTGCTGGTCGTCGAGCACGATGAGGACACCATCCGCAGCGCGGATTATGTTCTCGACCTCGGTCCCGGCGCAGGCAAGCTGGGCGGCCACGTGGTGGCGGAAGGCACTCCGGCAAACATCATGGCAGCCCCCGGCTCGCTGACCGGCCGCTATCTCTCCGGCGGCACTGGCATTCTGCACCGGCTTGCGCCGCGCCCCGTAAACGGCGCCTGGATCACCGTCGAGGGAGCGCGCAGCCACAATCTGCGCAACATCACCGCGCGTTTCCCGCTCAACGTCATGACGGTCGTGACCGGCGTCTCCGGATCCGGCAAGAGCACGCTCGTGAACGACATTCTTTACCGCTCGCTGGCCCGGTTGCTTTACGACTCCCACGACACACCCGGCGAGCACAAAGCCATCCAGGGCGTGGAGCAGATCGATAAGGTCATCCGCATCGACCAGTCGCCCATCGGCCGCACCCCACGCTCGAATCCCGCGACCTACACCGGCGTGCTCTCCGCGATCCGCGACATCTTCGCCATGCTGCCCGAGGCGCGCGAGCGCGGCTACAAGCCCGGGCGCTTTTCTTTCAATGTGGCGGGCGGTCGCTGTGAGGCCTGCCAGGGCGACGGCCAGAAGCGCATCGAGATGAACTTCCTACCTGACGTCTACGTGCTGTGCGACGTCTGCAATGGGCGCCGCTTCAACCAGGAGACGCTTGCCGTCAAGTTCAACGGTTACTCCATCGCGGACATCCTCGACCTCGCGATCGAAGATGCACTGCCGGTGCTCAAGGACATTCCGCAAGTCCGGCAGAAGCTGCAGACACTAGTCGATGTCGGTCTCGGTTACGTGCATCTCGGCCAAGCGGCGACGACGCTCTCTGGCGGCGAGGCGCAGCGCATGAAGCTGGCCCGCGAACTCTCGAAGCGCCAGACCGGCAAGACCCTCTACGTGCTGGACGAACCCACAACCGGCCTTCACTTCGACGATGTGCGGAAGCTGCTGGAAGTGCTGCACCGGATCACCGATCTCGGCAACACCGTCATCATTATCGAGCACAACCTCGACGTGATCCGCAACGCGGACTGGATCCTCGACTTGGGCCCCGAAGGAGGCGAGGAGGGCGGCACCGTGGTGGCCGAAGGCACACCCGCCCAGGTGGCCCATGTTGCCGGCTCACACACGGCGGAGTTCCTGCGTCGCTATTTTCCGACCGACGACTCCAATAACGGCAGCGCGGCGTCCGTTACAGAATTGAACATTGGAGTTGCCAACAACGGAGTAGCGAGCAACGCGGCTGCGAATGGGCAACCAAAGAAGAGCACGCGCCGCCGTTCTGCTACAGTCCTCCAGTAGAGCGCATGCCGATCGATCCTAGTTTTCTGCCGCCTGCTTCCTCGCCGGATGAGCTTGCCGCCCGGCGCGAGCGGCTGCCTGTCTCCCATCTGGACGCCACGCCGCTCTCCGCTGCCACGCCTCATATAGGCCACACGCTGCTCTTCGGACTGCTGGTTGCGTTTGCCGGCTTCGTGGTCGGCATCATCTTCGAGCTCGGACTCATGCATTTCGGCGCGCATCTGCGCGAGCCGGCGGAGCAGATGCAGACCGATCCGCTTCTTGTCATCCCGGTCGAAGCTATCCTTTACGCCGTGGCCGCGGTGGCCAGCTTCCTGATCTTCCCGCTCTTCTGGGGACGACCTTTCAGCCAGGGCGTGCACTGGCGCGCCTTCATCGTCCGCCGCCGCTGGTGGGTGCTGGTCGGCATCGGTGTGGCTACTAGCGTGGTGGTGCAGATACTGTCAAACTTCCTGCCCATCCCCAAAGAGCTGCCCATCGATAAGTTCTTCACACACCGGCTGGGTGTCTGGCTTATCGCCATCTTCGGCGTCACCATTGCACCTGCGTTTGAAGAGCTGGCCTTTCGCGGCTTCCTGCTGCCTTCCCTCGCCAGCGCATGGGACTGGGTGATCGAGCGCGCACGCAGCCCACGTGAACTTCTGGCCAGCCCGGGCGCACACCAGATCCCTGAAAACGAATGGCAGCAGGAGGCGGCCCTCTATTCGTCGCTTCCGCCGGCCGGCGCCAGTGTCTTCCATCACCTCGGACCTGAATCCGATTTCGGCGCGGGACAGCGCTTGGGCCACCATTCGGAGCATGGTTCCGGACCCTCCGATCCTCACTGGAGCAAGATGGCCATCGTCTTCGCCACCGTCATTACCAGCATCGGCTTCGCGATGCTGCATGGCGCGCAACTGGCTCACTCGTTCGCGCCGCTCGCCGTGCTTTTTTCCGTGAGCGTCGTGCTGTGCGCGACGCGGCTGCGCTTTCATTCCCTCGCGGCCAGCACGCTTGTGCACTCCATGTACAACGCGACCATCTTCGTCATGCTCTTCATCGGCACGGACGGCTTCCGCCACTTGGATAAGCTGGGGAAGTGAAGCGGTCGCCATCGCAACGCGAATATCGGACTGCCGCCATTCAGTTCAGAGGGACACGATGACACAATCTCCCACCCCCCGCCAGCAGTTGCTCACCTTGCTGTCCCGCCAGTCCTTCAAGCTGGGTGATTTCCAGCTCTCCTCCGGCGGCCGCAGCGATTACTACATCGACTGCCGCACCACCACGCTGAACGCCGAAGGCGGCCGGCTCACCGGCCTGGCCATCCTCGACCTCCTGCATCAACATCATCTCGACCCGCATGCCGTCGGCGGCCTGACGCTTGGGGCCGATCCCGTCGTCTCCGCCGTTGCCATCGCCAGCGCGCAGCGCCACGCCGACGCCGGGAAGGGCCGTCTCATCCACGGCTTCCTCGTCCGCAAAACCGAGAAAGCGCACGGCACAGGCAGAAAGATCGAAGGCTTTTGCGAAGAAAACGCGCCGGTGCTCATCGTGGACGACGTCTGCACCACCGGCGGCTCAACCATCACCGCCGTCGAAGCCGCTCACGCTGCGAAAATGCGCGTCATTGGTGTCGTCTGCCTGGTGGAACGGGTCGAAGCGAAGGGGAGGCCAGCAGTCGAAGCAGCGGCCAACGGCGCGCCATTCCTCAGTCTCTTCACCGCAGACGACGTCCGCGCCGAGCACGTCAAGCACCTGCCAATGTAGTTGTCTATTTTGTAGCGTCCGGCTTCCAAACAAACGCACCGGGCTGCGGCAGCCCGAAGTGCGCCAGCACGCGGTCCACAAAATTCCGATTCATGTCGGCAGTCGTCACAGGCTCGTTATAGAAGGCCGGGATCACCGGAAAGATCGTCGCGCCTGCATCCGCGGCGAGCTGCATATTGCGCAAATGGATCCTGTTGAACGGCGTCTCCCGCACGCAGAGCAGCAGTGGCCGCCGCTCCTTCAGGCAGACATCCGCGGCACGCTCGATCAGGTTTGCCGCCATGCCGTTCGCGATGCCAGCCAGCGTCCCCATGGAACAGGGAAGCACGATCATTCCGGCCGATGGATAACTACCGCTGGCGATCGAGGCGCCGATGTCCTGCTCGGCATGGGATCGAATCTTCTTCGCAGGGCCGTTCAGCAGCTTTTCCACCAGATCGTTCCGGCCGGAGAGCCGCAACTCCTCGGCGATCACGCGCAATGCGCTCTCCGATGCGATGAAATCAACTCCAGAGACCCGCGCATCCGCCTCCAGCGAACGCAGAAGCTGCTGCGCCAGCAAAGCGCCGCTCGCTCCTGTCACCGCGACGGTGACATTCATGCAGGCACAGCCTCATGCTGCAGCACCCGGGCAAAGATCGCGTCCACATTCCGCAGCTGCCGCTCGAGGTCAAAGGTGCGGGCCAGCTTCTCCGGCGAAAGCCGGGCCGCGATCTCCGGGTCCTGCGCCACCAGATCGCGAAAGACCAACTCCTCGCGCCATGCCCGCATCGCATGCGACTGCACTAGCCGGTACGCATCCTCGCGCGACATACCGGACTCCGCCAGGTCGAGCAGCAACTGCCCGGAGAAAATCAGCCCGCCCGTGCTCTCCAGGTTGCGCAGCATGCGCTTTGGATACACCAGCAACTTGTCCATGACGGATGTCGTCTTCGCCAGCAGATAATCCGTCAGGATGGTCGAGTCTGGAAAGATAATGCGCTCTACCGACGAGTGCGAGATGTCTCGTTCATGCCACAGCGCAACATTCTCGTAGGCTGCCTGCGTATTCGCGCGCACCACACGCGCAAGTCCGCTGATCTGCTCGCAGGTGATGGGATTGCGCTTGTGCGGCATCGCGCTCGAGCCCTTCTGCTTCTCCGAGAAAAACTCTTCGGCCTCGCGCACTTCTGTGCGTTGCAGGTGCCGGATCTCAGTCGCGATCTTGTCCAGGGTCGCAGTCAGCACCGCCAGCGTGGAGATGTAGTGCGCGTGCCGGTCGCGCTGGATCACCTGCGTCGCCACCGGCGCGGGTTTTAGTCCCAGCCGCTCGCAGATGCGGATCTCGTGCTCTGGCTTCAGATGACCAAACGTGCCCACGGCACCGGAGAGCTTGCCGACGCGCATGTCTTCCGCCGCTGCATCGAAGCGCGCCAGGTCGCGCTCGATCTCCGCGTACCAGTTCAGTAGCTTCAGCCCAAAGGTGGTGGGCTCCGCATGCACGCCATGCGTACGGCCGATGATCGGCGTGTGCTGGAATTCGAGCGCGCGCCGCTTCAGCACCTCCCGCAATCCCAGGATGCCATCGCGCAGCAGCCCCGAAGCGGCCTTCACCTGCAGCGCCTGCGCCGTATCCACCACGTCATTCGAGGTGAGTCCGTAGTGCAGCCAGCGCGCCTGGGGCCCGATCTTCTCCGCGACCGCCGTCGTGAAGGCGATCACATCATGCTTCACCTCTGCTTCGATCTCCCGGATGCGCTTCAGATCGAAATCGCCCTTGTCACGAATGGCCGCCGCTGCCTCCCTGGGTACGATCCCGTCTTCGGCCAGCGTCTCGGAAGCCGCGGTCTCCACCTTCAGCCACATGCGGTACTTGTTTTCGTCGGTCCAGATGGCGCCCATGCCGGGCCGCGTATAGCGTGCGATCAAGCCAGTGTCTCCCTGCTCCCCCTGTCATCGCGGAGGGCAACCTCCCATTCTATTGTGGATTTCCATCAGGCTGTCCCATCTCCGCCTTTCTCATCAGAGCGGATTCCCTTGACGGAAGCCCGCGGCCACAGTATTCCTTCAGGCGTACCGCTTGGGATTCCACAAGAGCGGGCGTGCATCCTATCAACGCAAAGGGGGTAAGCGATGGCAGAACAGCCGCAACAGTCGGGCGAGGAGATGGTCACAATCGAGCGATTCAGGGACATGCTGCAGGCGGAGCTGGCCAAAGGGCGGCTGGATTCGGCGGGCATCCGGTGCTTCCTCGCTGGCGAGAACGCGGGCCTGCTCTATGGCAATGGGCTGGATGGTGTGCTGTTGCAGGTGAGCGCGGCGGAGGAAGCCGACGCACGGGCCATCCTGAACGATCCAGGACCCGCAGATGGTGACGTCACCACTGTCGCGTAAGAGGACTGAGCGAGCCGCCTAAACTCCCACGCCGAGCAGTTCGCACATCTCCTGGTACAAGAAGCCAAAACCGGGCCGGTAGGGCTGCACCCACTTGCCGTCAATGACGAACTGCGGGATGGCGCGTTTGCCCACGTGGCGCATCACTTCTGCAGCGGCGCCGGGCACGCGCTCAATATCGATCTCGGTATAGGGAATCTGGTGCTCATCGAGAAAGCGCTTCGCCTCGCGGCAGTCGCGGCACCAGACGGCGGAATAGACGATGACTTGCATGCCCGGCATGATACTTGGTGGATGAAATGATTGGGAATGAGGGTTGTCTAGTTGTAGGTCACGACCGGCGGCGCTGGAAGAACTCTCGTAACAGCAGAGCACTTTCCCCAGCCAGCAACCCGCGCTCGACCGCCATCTGGTGATTCAGCGCGGCATGGTTCAGGACCGTGAGCACCGACCCTCCCGCCCCGGCCTTGGGGTCATCCGCGGCAAACACCAGCCGGTCGATGCGCGCGTGGATCATCGCCCCGGCACACATGGCACATGGTTCAAGCGTCGATACCAGCGTGCATCCGGCAAGCCGGTAGTTGCCGATGGCCTGCGCCGCCGCCCGGAGCGCAACAATCTCGGCGTGGGCCGTTGGATCGTTGTCGCGCAGCACGCGGTTCTGCCCGCGCGCGACGATTTTGCCGTCGAACAGAACGACCGCACCAATGGGAACCTCTCCCGCTGCCTCCGCAGCCCGCGCCTCGTCCAAAGCCGACCGCATCAGTTCCAGGTCCGTCATCGCCTCAGGCCGCCGGCTGCTGCTGCGTCATGCAGTGCAGCGCGCCGAGCCCCCAGATGAAGTCCACGCAATGGATGCCCACAATGCGATGTCGCGGAAACACCTCCGCCAGCGTGTTCAGCGCGTGGCGGTCATTCGCGTCGTTGAAGGTAGGGACCAGCACCACGCCGTTGGCGATGTAGAAATTCGCGTAGCTCGCCGGCAGGCGCTGTCCTTCGAAGACGACCGGCGAGGGAAGCGGCAGCTCGACAATGCGAAATGGTTGGCCCTCGCGATTGCGCGCGGCGCGCAGCCGGTCAAGATTCTCGGCCAGCGGCGCGTGGTTTTCGTCTGCCCGATTCGCCTCCACCGCGGTGACGATCGTGTTGCGATCCACAAAGCGGGTGATGTCATCCACGTGGCCGTGCGTATCGTCGCCTGCAATCCCGCGATTCATCCACAGCACCTGGTCGATGCCCAGATAGTCATGGAAGGCCTGCTCCAACTGCTCCCGGCTCACGCCCGGATTGCGCTGCTGCACCGTGCTCAGCAGGCATTCCTCGGTGGTCAGCAGCACGCCGTCACCGTTGGTGTCGATGCTGCCGCCTTCGAGCACCAACTCGTGCTGCGTGCCATCCGCAAGCGTGACGGTTGGCGTGAACGACGGCAGTTGCAGCAGCTCCGCCACCCGGCCGGGCAGCGCATTGTCCAGTTCCCAGTCGGAATACTTCGCCCACGCGTTGAACTTCCAATTCGTGATAGCAACGCCGCCATCTTTCTTCACGTCGTGGCTTGTGCTGCGCCGGACAAAGATCGGACCCGAGTCCCGCGTCCACACCCGATTGGTCGGCCATGGATGGAAATGCACATTGGCAGTGTTCACTTGCGCGCGCTTCAGCACGCCGCGCGCACGCTTCTCCGCGTCGGCGTTCTGCACCAGCATGTGCACTTGCTCCACCGCCGCGAGTTGCCGCACGATTTCGGCGTACACCCACGGGATCGGCTGGAAGCGTCCCGGCCAGTCACTGGCGTTGTGCGGCCACGCGATCCACGTCGCCGTGTGCTGCTCCCACTCCGCGGGCATGTGATAGCCCAGCACGCGTGGCGTCGCATTCTGTATTTCGAGCGCCGCGCTCACTTCACGTCCGCTTTCGAGTTGAGCGGTGGATCGAGGAACCGATGCACGATCGGCGCGTATGCATCGATGCGGCGATCGCGCAGGAATGGCCAGTGGCGGCGCTGTTCCTCGAGTGCCTTGGGATCGACTTCGGCAATCAAAATATCCTCGCGGTCGTGCGGTGCCTTCGCGATGATGCGGCCGAACGGATCGGCGATGAACGAGCCACCCCAGAACTCAAGGCCAGGCCCTTCCACACGGTTGCCGCGCACGTCGCCATTCTCCCACCCGACACGGTTCACCGCCCCCACATAGACGCCGTTGGCTATCGCGTGTGCGCGCTGGATGGTTTGCCACGCCTCATATTGAGCCGTGCCGTGTTCGTCCTTCTCCGCGGGATGCCAGCCAATAGCGGTCGGAAAGAACAGTACGTTTGCCCCCTGCAGCGCGGTAATGCGCGCGCCCTCCGGATACCACTGGTCCCAGCAGACCAGCGTGCCCACCCGGCCCAGTGACGTCTCCTGCGCGCGGAAGCCGAGATCGCCCGGCGTGAAGTAAAACTTCTCGTAGTAAAGCGGATCGTCGGGGATGTGCATCTTGCGATACATGCCTACGAGCGTCCCATCGGCTTCGATCGTTACCGCCGTGTTGTGGTAAAGCCCGGCAGCGCGGCGCTCAAAGAGCGATGCGATCACAACCACATGCTCCTCGCGCGCCACCGCGGCCAGCCGCTCCGTGCTGGGGCCGGGGATCGGCTCCGCCAGATCGAAAAGAGCCGTATCCTCCCGCTGGCAGAAATACTGCGCACGAAAGAGCTCCGGCAAACAGATGACGCGGGCGCCGGCACGTGCTGCCTCACGTACCTGGTCGGCAGCCTTGTCCAGATTGGCATCCGGGTCCGGTGAGCAGGACATCTGCACCAGGCCGATGCGGTATTTCAAAGCAGTGGGCATATCGTTTTCGAAATCCTCGATAGTTCTTGATGCTGCACGCAAGCGAAAGGCGCGAGACCGGAGCCCCGCGCCCTTGATTTTGTCGAGCGAGCGGGCTACTCGAAGATCAGGATCGCCGCGGCGATCACCGTCGTCCAGCGGCCGCGTTTGTCGCCAATCGCCGACTGCGTCACGTTGGCCGTGCGAACAATCTTGTTGGAGATGCGATAAATCTCCTTCTTCTCGTCCCAGCTCGTATCCGGATCGAAGTCCACATCCAGCGTGGTGGCGAGCATCTCGGCAGCCAGCTCTTCCGCATACTCGCCTGCCTGGTCCTCGGTCTCCCCAAAGCTGTGGTGCTCGCTCAGGTAGCCATAGGTGTTGCGGTCGCTCGGAATGGCGACGCCGATGCTCGACGCGACCAGGCGGTGCGGCTCGCGGGTGGAGTTCTCGGCCACTACGGCAAAGACCACCTCGCCCGGCGACAGATACTCGACACCTTCTTTGCGGGGGACAAGCTTGGCATTCGGTGGGAAGATCGATGAGACGCGAACCAGGTTCTGCGCAGCGATACCGGCATCGCGCAGTGCCAGCTCAAACGAAGTCAGGCGCTCCTTATGCCGTCCCGCGCCCTTGGTGAAAAACAGGCGCTTCGGCACCATGCTCTTGGACAATGTACTGTTCCTCCGGATGGGGGCGGCAGCGCCGGATTCCCCAGTGAAAAGTATCTCAGCAACGGAGACTACCCCGATGGTGCGTCTCGCGAATTTATGCTGTTTTCACAGAATACGATAGAACTCGCATTCCTGTAGTTGGGGCGGCGAGAAGAAAACGGTGTAACCGGCGGTCCCGTAGGAGGAACATCAGCACGATGGCG
Organism: Acidobacteriaceae bacterium; assembly: GCA_036378335.1. Taxonomy (GTDB): domain Bacteria; phylum Acidobacteriota; class Terriglobia; order Terriglobales; family Acidobacteriaceae; genus KBS-83. Next base: position 21,624 of record DASUWP010000173.1, read on the forward strand.
GAAGCTTTCCTGGAAGAATCGCTGGAACGCCTGCGCGTCCTCTACGTCTCCAGTCTGGCGCCTGACTATTACGGCGAATACCGGTTGCGCGCTCTCAAGCGTCTGGGGCTGGGGCACGTCGCGGCCGTAGATACGGACGCATCTGCCAGGCTCTCCGGCCTCGCCGGCAAGCTGCAATTCCGCCTGCAGGCCGGCCCGGACGTTGCGCATCTGAACCGCGCTATCCTCCAGGCCGCCGAGCGGGAGCGGGCAAACATTCTTCTATGCGACAAGGTGCTGGGCCTGCAGCCGGCCACGCTGCGCAGGCTGCGGCACAACGGCGTCGTCGCCGTTGATTCCGTCATCGACAATCCCTTCGGCCCGCGCCGCGATCCCGGCTGGCGTCTCTATCGCCGCACCATTCCGCTCTTCGATCTGATCGGCGTCCAGCGCGATGTCAGCATCGCCGACTTCCGTCAAAAAGGCGCCCGCGACGTCGTTCGCATTCGCACCAGCTACGAGCCCACGGTGCACTTTCCGCCGCCCGACGGCTGGAATGACGCGGATCGCGATCGCCGCGTTTCCTTCATCGGCACGCCGTATGACAAGCGCGGAGACTTCCTCACCCGCCTCTGGCGTGCCGGCGTGCCCGTCGATATCTCGGGCTCGCGCCCGCACTGGCAGGCTGCACTGCCTCCGGACGCCTTCGCCGCCAGCTTCCGGCAAGGCGAGCTCATAGGCGCAGCCTATCGCGAGGCCATCTGGCGCTCGCGCATCAATCTCGCCTTCATCACCCACAGCAATCGCGATCAGGTCGCGCACAAGTCATTCGAGATTGCAGCCTGCGGCGGCTTTCTCCTGGCGGAGCGCACGCCGGAGCACCAGGCCTGTTTTCGCGAGGATGAAGAGGCCGTCTTTTTCTCGGAATTCGAAGAGTGCCGCGCCAAAATCGATCGCTACCTGAACGATGAACCGGCACGCGTCCGCATTGCAGCAGCAGGGCAGCGCCGCGCCCAAAGGTCCGGCTATGACAATGACAGCGTGCTTCGAGGATTGCTCGGCCGGGCAGCAGAGCTGCTAATCGCGCGCAGCGCCAAGCTCTAGGCGGCCGTCTTCATCTTGGGCTTGCGGCCCAACAGATAAAGCATCGCCCCAAGCCCAAAGAGCGACGCCATTCCCGCCAGTCCCATCACTCGCAGTACCGAAACCGTATAGCGGCCTTCGCCCGGCGAGTAGTTGCAGCAGTAGAGCAGAATCAGGTCGGTTGGGGAACCGATGCGGTGATTGCTCGCCTCCAGCAACGCCAGCCGCAGATCGCGCGGCTGATACTCCACGCCGGTCAGATACTTCGACAGCTTGCCATCGGGTGTCGCGACCATGATCACGCTCGAGTGGGCGAACTGCGTCATCTTGCCGTCCGGTCCTGGCACGCGCACGTAGTGAAAACCAACTGATTCCGCCAGCGCCGTGATTTCCGGCTGGCCGCCAGTCAGAAAATGCACGCTCCCCGCGGGCACCTCGCCGCCAAGCTGCGCGTCGAACTTCTGCTGAGCGGCTGCAGCGTCGGCCGGTGTGTCGGTCGGATCGATGCTTGCCACCACCACGTCGTAATCGCGCGCGGGCGCGTATCCGGTCTGCGCCAGCGAGTTGGCCAATCCGTGCAGAACCTGCGGACACAGCATCGCGCATTTAAAGTACACCAGCGCCAGCGCGACGGGCTTTTGCGCGAAATATCTCCCCAGCGGCGCATCGGTGCCGTTGCTGTCACGGAAATGCAGGTTGAGCGGAATCTGTGTTCCCAGCCGCTGGTCCAGTCCAGCGTTCTTCAGGTAGGCGGGCTTGGACTGTGCCGAGGCTCCAAGAGGCTTCTCGGCGGAATACTGCGCAAACGCGGGAATGGAAAATAAAACGGCAGCCAGCAGCAGGAAGAGACGACGCAAAGCAGACCCTCTGCCTCAAGATTACGCCTGTTCGGGAGCTATGCATCGCAGACCTCAATCTCATGACTCACAGGACGCTGCGGAAATAATCCCAAAGACGAATTGGATGTCAATACAATCATGTTCCTATGCGTGACCTGAGTTCACCTCTGGTACGCCAGTCGTTGGCAGACGCAATACGCTGGTGCTTCCTTAGGGAACTCACAGCGCCTGCGACTCTTGAATATCAATTGCGCAGCTCTGCTCTTGCGCCTACGGCTTCCATTGGGGATTTCGTTCGGAAACAGAGGTCGCAGCGATTGTTGCCGAAGTGATCAGCAGGCGTTCGAAGTTGTTAGCCAGCTATCTGCAACCTGAGGAAGAACGGATTGCCCAGGAGAAAGCCGGCAGACTACTGGTTTACTTTCCAGCCGAAAATGTCGAGGATGGAGCTTCCAGGGCCGCATCGAGCGGGTTTTTTGATCCGTATGACGCGCCTCCCTGGGATGCATGGGTGCATTACGCCGAGGGCGTACTGATTAGCTGGGTCCCGGAAGGTTTCGTGACACGGGCACAAGCTGGCATTGACGCCAATCCCGTTGATTGCATTCATTGGGCTGATTAGGGACTCCCAAGCGCACCCATTACTCCGTCCGCAGCGCCTTCACCGGGTTGATCGAGGCCGCGCGTTGCGCCGGGATGATACTTGCGAAAAAAGCGCAGACGGTGAGCGCCAGAATCGATCCGCCGAGCACCAGCGGGTCCCATCCCTTCACCTGGTACAACTGCGCTGAAATCAGCTTCGAGCAGGCGATCGACACCGGAATGCCGATCAGCAGCCCTATGAAAATTTGCATGAAGGCCCCGCGCAGCACGAGACGGATCACATTCAGACGATTGGCTCCGAGCGCCATGCGCACGCCAATTTCGCTTGTACGCCGCTCTACGGTATAGGCAGTTACGCCATAGAGCCCGACAGCCGCCAGAATGAGCGCGAGGATACCGAACAACCCGGTCATGCGCGCCACGGCGCGGCGCTGGTCGAAGTTGGAATCCACCTGCTCCTGCAAGCTCTGGATGCCCAGTAGCGTGAGGTTCGGGTCCACATCGCTGAGCACATGGCGCACCTCTGATTCCACTCCTTCCATGCTGCCGTGAATCTGCAGCACCCCGCCTTCAATGTAGTGCGTGATGTCATCGATCGATTGCATGAGGGCGGCGTCGTAATGCACACGCTGCGCGAGCGGCACGAAGAACAGCGGACGCGGCGGGTCGGTGCTTGCCGGATCGTTGTACTTCGCATTCCGCACAATTCCGACAATCTCGAACGTGTTGTTGTACTGCGGCAGGTCGAGACCGAAATGCGTCCCCAGCGGCTCTTCGCCTGGCTTGAAGAACCTCTTCACGAAGGCTTCGTTGACCACGGCAACCTTCTGCGTCGTCGCCGTGTCCTGCTCGGTGATGCTGCGGCCGCGCAGAATGGGTTCCCCAAGCGTCTCCAGGTAGCCTGGGTTGACGTGGTCCCATGACGAGCCGATGTCTTCGTTCATGTTGGGCATGCCATGACCCTGGCGAATGACAATCTCGCCCCAGTTGTCCTGTAGGGGCGTGTACTGGGCGAGAGCCGCGCGCTCGACGCCGGGAATGTGTGAAAGCCGATCTTGCAGTTCGCGGTACATGGCGTCCAGCTTTGGCTGCGAGTAAAAATACGGGGCGGTCAGGCTGATGGTCACGCGATGATCGGTCTCGTAACCGAAATCCTGGTGTCGCAGGTTCGCAAGACTATGCGTCAGCAATCCGGCGCCTGCCAGCAACACCACCGAGAGGGTCGCCTGGACGACGACGAGGACCTTCTGCGAGAGCGAAGAGCTGTCGCGGGTGGTTCGATTTGCACCGCGCAGCGCCTCCGCCGGATTGGCGCGCGACGCTAGCCAAGCCGGCGCCGTCCCAAAGAGCACGCCTGTCAGGAGCGAGAGCGCAAACGCGAAGCCCAGCACGGGTAGTGATGGCGCCGCATCGATAGGAACGTATTTCGCTCCGTGGAAGGCAAGCGCCACGATCGCCTTGACGCCCAAATATGCCACTCCCAGACCGGCGATTCCGCCAAGAACGGAGAGAACAATGCTCTCCGTCAGCGATTGGCGGATCAGCCGTTTGCGATTTGCGCCTAGCGCCAGACGCACCGCGGTCTGCGCCCGCCGCGCCGCACCACGCGCCAGCAGCAGATTGGCGATATTCGCGCATGCGATCAGCAGCACCAGACAGCAGACCGCGAGCAGGATGTGCAGGCTGTCCGCGTAATTGGCCTTCATAACGCCAACGCCCGCTCCGGCAGGAACAACCTTGATGTTCTGCTTCGACAACCCGGCCTTGATGCCGGTCATCCAGTCCGCCGGCATGCCGCTCTCATCCACCAGCCAGACGCGCAGCAGATTCGTGAGGCGCGATGGCAATGCATTCGGCGTAGCGCCCGGCTTGAGCCGTCCGATGACACGCAGCCATGCAGGAAAGGTATGCAGCAGAGAGTTCTTACCCCGAAAGATCGGCTCCTGTTGGATGGGGATCCACACCCCAGGAGGGTCGCTGCGCAGCGTCTCGCCAAAGAATCCGGGCGGCGTGATGCCAACGATGGTCATCGGGTGACCGTCCAAGATCATGGTCGACCCTACGATTTTCGGATCGGAGGCGTACTGCTGCTGCCATGCGCGGTAACTCAGCATCGCCACCGGCGCCGATGTCGGCTGGTCATCCGAGGGAACGATGGTTCGCCCAGCGAAGGCGCCAATTCCAAACGTTGAGAAATAGCTCCCGGTAATAAATTCGCCGCCGATCGGTTTGGCGATGCGGTCGCTTTCACTCCGTCGCGCACTGAACGTCGTGCCTCCTGCCTGAAATGCAGCGATCTCTGCGAACTCCGGCGTGGACTGCTTCATCCGCAGATAAAACGGGTACGAGAACATTCCCCAGTTGTCCTGCGGGCTGCCTTCCACGCAGCAATCCTGCCCCTCGCCGATGCGGTAAAGGCTCGCAGGGTCCACCACCGGCAGCGACTTCAGCATGACTGAGTTGATGAGCGAAAAAATCGCAGTCGTGGCGCCGATGCCTAGCGCCAGCGTCAGCATGGCCGTCAGCGTGAAAACAGGGGACTGGCGCATCTGGCGCAGCGCATAGGCGATGTCCTGCCGCAGGGTTTCCATGAAGAACCTCTGCGCCGGAATACGGACGGCGAGAGCTGCGGGTTCCTCGAAAGTTTCGGCGGCTTTATGAAATGTCGATTATTGCTTCGGCAGCCGCGTCAGCTTGATCGTTCGTCCAGTCTGCGCGGAGGTTCGTGCCGCATCCAGAATCTGCATGACGATCACATTGGTGTCCAGAGCTGTCAGGTCTCCCTGCGGCTTCAGCTTGCCGTTCAGCACCGCGACCAGATAATCCAGCGAGCCATCTTCCGGCGGTGCCAGCGGCGTGGCTTCGCGCTCCGTCGCTTCCTTCTCGCCCTGCGTGCGTTCCCGCACCTTGTCCTGTTTGATCGTCATCAGCGAGCCAGTTGCGCCGTAGACTTCCATATCTTTGCGATCGAACGGCCAGTTCCACGAGCCCTGGATAATGGCTTGCGCATGCGGATAGGTCAGGATGATCGTGCCTTCGTCATCCACGTGCGGATACTTGTCCGGCTTGAGCGTCTGCGTCACTGCAGTGACGGTCAGCGGGGTCTCGCCATGCGTCAGCCAAGTCGCCAGGTCCACACCATAGCAGCCAAAGTCGAAGAGCGCGCCGGCGCCATTCTGCTGCGGATCCGTAAGCCACTTCAGAAACTCTGGCTGCACGCCAATCTCCGCCGGTCCCTTGTGCCCGTCGTGCACTACCAGCTTGCGCAGCGGGCCCAGCCTGCCCGCTTCCAGCTCGTCATACGCAGCCTTATTGGACGCATACCAGGTCGTCTCATAGTTCACCAGCACCGGTACGTGGTCTTCCTGTGAAATCCTGCGGATGGCCAGCGCATCGGCCAGCGTGGTGGCCAGCGGCTTCTCCACCATCACGGCAACGTGGTGCCGCGCCGCCTCTTCAATCGCTCTACGGTGTCCCAGGATCGAGGTGTAAACCAGCACCGCTTGCGGATGCGTCGCCACGATCATCGCCTCTTCCGTGGGGAAGAATATCTTCGGGTCGAGATGATATTTGTCTGCGTATTTTTGCCGCAGCGCGGCATCGGGATCTGACACGCCAACCAGTTGCACCTCTGTATGCTTCGGCAACTGATCCAGAAATCCCGCGACGTGCCCGTGCACCAGACCAACGATGGCCACGCGCGTCTGCGCTGGCGCCGCAAGGCTAACGGTGAGGGCAGCAATCAACAGGCAAAACGCACGTCGGCAGGCAGGCAGCATCGTCACCCCACAAGTTCATTTCTTTTGAGGAGATGATGATACCGTCCAGTTCGTGATTTGGCCCGCGTTGCGGCTTGTCTGTCAGGATGTTAGCGTGGACGGTTGTAGGTACTGACACACGCATTCCACTCCACGGAGCATCCGGTCCTCATGCAGACAAGCTACAACGGCGTGGCCCTACCCCAGGGCGGCGAGGCGATACAGTATGTCAACGGCAAGTATCAGGTGCCGGACCACCCGATCATCCCCTACATCGAAGGCGACGGCACCGGCCGCGATATCTGGCGCGCATCGCAGCGCGTCTTCGACGCAGCAGTGCAAAAGGCCTACGGCGGTAAACGCTCGATCGCATGGTTCGAAATCTTCGCCGGCGAGAAAGCCTACCGTCAGTTCCAGAATTGGCTGCCCGATGATTCCGTGAACGCCGCGCGCGACCTGCGCGTCTCCATCAAAGGGCCGCTCACCACGCCCGTCGGCGGCGGCATCCGCTCGCTCAACGTCACGTTGCGCCAGGTGCTCGATCTCTACTCCTGCATTCGCCCGGTGAAGTACTATAGCGGCGTTCCCAGCCCAGTGAAGCATCCGGAGAAGCTCGACGTCGTCATCTTCCGCGAGAACACCGAAGACGTTTACTCCGGCATCGAATTTCGCGAGGGCACGCCCGAGGCGAGGAAGCTCATCGACTTCCTCAACAACGACATGGGCAGCAAGAAAAAGGTGCGCGCCGACTCCGGCATTGGCATCAAGCCCATCTCCATCACCGGCACCAAGCGGCTGGTGCGCGTGGCCATCCAGTACGCCATCGACAATAAGCGCAAGTCGGTCACGCTGGTGCACAAAGGGAACATCCAGAAGTTCACCGAAGGCGCCTTCCGCGAGTGGGGCTACGAGGTGGCTACCGAAGAGTTCCGCGACCAGACGGTAACCGAGCGCGAAAGCTGGATTCTCGGCAACGTCGAGGCCAATCCCAGCCTGACTGTAGAGCAGAACGCCGCGCTCATCGAACCAGGACTCGAGTTCGGCTCCGAGGCATTCAAGAAGGAACTCTATGCCGAGATCAAGTCC
>DASUWP010000174.1:0-4215 GCA_036378335.1 Acidobacteriaceae bacterium
CGCCGAGATGCAGCAGCGCATTCGCGTCAGCCTCGCACTCGTCCACGATGCCGGTTACAATCTCGCGGAGGCCCCGAAAGCCTGGTGGCTGGTCGAGTCAAAGGAGGGGAAATCCCTCTCTGAGACGCCCATCCCAGACACCGCCATATACGCCTATGCCGTCCTCGGCTCAACCTGGAGGCGGTACATCGCGCAATGACCTTCAGATCGCGAATCGGAGCCTGCCTCCGCCTTCCATGCAATCCAAAGATCAACGCAGCTCACAATAAAAAGCGCAACAAATTTTACCCGCCACTCCGTAGACATAGCCACGAGCCGGGGACTATATTTCCGCTCATGTCGCGTTCGCATATCGGTCACGACGCTCATGTTCGAACGACCAACATGGGCCGGCGTCTGCATACGCGCACGACTCAGGCGTAACCACTACCGACCGCCGAACGGCCCACCATGCGCCGGTTGAGGTGCATCGTGGGCCGTTTTGTTTCTCCCCCCAGAGGTGCCGGTCGCGCGAGTCCATCTCCACCTCGAAGAGTGAGCGTATACCGCGCCCACCGTCCTTCCCTGCCTGTCCGACTCAGCCAAGTCGCGGCGCAAAATCAGATGTGAGCGACCAAAGGCAGCGAATCCACATCGCGCGCCAAAGGTACCTTTGCCCCGGACGGCAAGTCCGTAAATGTTCGGTGTAGAGATACAAATTCACTTCCCATCCGCCGCCGTTTTGCGCGACAATCGGTCGCCGTTACATTTCTTAAGAAAGCGAGCGAACTTATGTCCCTCTCCACCCGGGCCTTCGCCGAGTTCTTTGGTACCTTCTGGCTGGTCTTTGGGGGCTGCGGATCCGCGCTCTTCGCCGCTGCCTATCCGCAACTTGGCATCGGCTTCGCTGGCGTCGCACTCGCCTTCGGCCTTACCGTTCTCACTATGGCCTTCGCCGTCGGCCATATCTCCGGTGCACACCTCAACCCCGCCGTCTCCATCGGTCTCTACACTGGCGGCCGCTTCGCCGGGCGCGATCTTCTGCCCTACATCGTCGCCCAATTGCTCGGTGGCATCGCCGCTTCCGGCTGCCTCTATATCATCGCCAGCGGCAAGGAGGGCTTCAGCCGTGCCGCCGGCTTTGCTTCCAACGGCTACGGCGTACACTCCCCCGACGGCTATTCCCTGCTCGCCTGCTTTGTAGCAGAGCTTCTCCTCACTGCGTTCTTCCTGCTCGTTATCCTGGGATCAACGGATGAGCGCGCCCCGAAGGGCTTTGCTCCCATCGCCATCGGACTCTGCCTCACGCTCATCCATCTCGTCTCTATCCCGATTACGAATACGTCGGTCAACCCTGCCCGCTCCACCGGACCGGCCCTCATCGCAGGCGGCTGGGCGCTCTCGCAGCTCTGGCTCTTCTGGGTCGCACCGATTGCCGGAGCCATCGTCGGAGGTATCGTCTCCCGAGCCTTCTTCGCCGCGCCGCAACCGCCCATCCGGGACGAAATGGCTAAGTAGCGAAAGCACGCCACGAATGAAACAGCGGCGGCACTCATCTGTGCCGCCGCTGATTCTTGCGCCTTCATCACTGCCCGTGCAGCTTGGCTAGGCCGCCGGCTCTATCCCAACCTGCCGGTGACGACATAAGCCAGCAAATGCCGTAAAGGCATTCTTCGCAGCCTCATTCGCAGCAGCGTCATTCGCTGCGCAAGGCCTGCATGGGATCAATCGACGCCGCGCGCCGCGCCGGCAGATATCCTGCAGCAAGACCGATTGCGACGACTCCCACCAATGATGCCAGTGCCGTCCATCGGTCATACGGCGCAACCCCGAAGAGCATCGACGCCACGAAGTGGCCAGTCAGCACTGCAAGCGGAATTCCCAGCACTATGCCCCACACTGCGATCCACAGCGATTCGCGCATCACCATGCGGAGCACCTGCCATCGCCGCGCACCCAGCGCCATCCGGACACCGATCTCCGTACTCCGCCGGCTGATACGGTATGACAGCGTCCCATAAAGACCGATGCCCACCAGCAGCGCCGCCAACAGCCCAAAGAACATTGCCAGCCGCGAGAACAACCGCTGTTGCGCGTAGGAGTCCTCAAAGACTGCTGCCTGGCTCATCGGCTTTTCCAGCGCTACGTTCGGTTCCATCTCGTGGACCGCCCGCTCCACCGACGGCAGGACCGTCAATGGATCGCCCTTCGTTCGCAGCTCAACCTGCAGCGTAGGCGGCGCTCCAGCGCCCTGCGTGTAGGGGAAGTACGCCATCGCAATCGGCGCCTCATCCACGCTCCTGTATTTGCTGTCCTTGGCCACACCCACAATCGTGGACGGATGCTTCTTCGGATTTCCGAGCAGATGACCGATCGGGTCGCTGTGCGGAAACAGCTTCTTCACAAATGTCTCGTTCACCACCGCGACGGGCTGTGACGTCGACGTATCCGTGTCGCGAATATCTCGTCCTTCCAGCAGAGGAATGCCGAAAGTACGCAGGAAGTCCGGCCCCACATCATTCGACCGCATCGGCACTCGAGAAAACGGCGTCGTCACGCCGTCGACCGTAGGCTCGTTGTTGCTGCTCCAGCCGCTGCCCAGGCGATTGTCCACAAATGTCGCCGACTCCACCTCCGGCATCGCGCGCATCCGATCCAGCAGCGCCCGATAGAAAGCCAACTTCGCCTCATTCGCTTTCGCCTGCTGCGGCGTAATCCCAAAGACCAGCAAGCCGTCCGTGCGCATGCCCAGGTTTGTGTCTTCGTAGTTCATCAGCGTGCGCAGCAGGAGCCCTGCCGCGGTCAGCAAGGTAAAGCAAAGCGCCACCTGTAACGCAAGAACCGCATTTCCCGTTCGCCGCCTTTCGTGAGTGACACCGATCGCCGAACGCAGCGCCAGCGTCACCGGCGCGCTTGTCGCAGCGCGCAGCGGAGCCAGGCTGAAAACCAGCGCCGCCAGCGCCGAGACGCCTGCAGTAAACAGCAGAACGGTGCTGTCCGGTGCCAGGCTTATCTCCAGTTGCGACCAGGCGGCCAGAGCACGCGTTGCACCCATAGCAAACAGCCAGCCCAACAGCGATCCAGAGAGAACCAGCAGAGCGCTCTCCACCAGCAGTTGTCGCAGCAGGGTCGAGCGGCTGGCCCCCAGCGCCATGCGCACACCGAACTCCCGCTGCCGCGATGCGTTCCGCGCAACAATCAGCATCGCCACATTGCTGCAGGCAATCAGCAGCACCAGCGTGACCAGTGCCATCACCACCAGTACGGGCTGGCGATAGTTATCACCCAACCCCTGAATGCCCTTCGCCGCCACCAGCGACAGTCTTACCTTCGGATGACTCGGATCAGGCTTTCCCAGGCTCGCATACGCCGCCGCCTCAAATCCCGGCGTCGCCGCCGCCACCGCCTGCTGTGCACTCACTCCGGGCGCCAGCCGCGCAATCAGCCGCAGGCACCACCAGTTCGGCGAACCGTAGAGCGTATTATCATCCGGCGAGTTACCCCACGGATTCAGCTCAGGACGGCTCTGCAGCGGAATCCAGAAGTCCGTCGACTGCCCGGCCTCAACCCCCAAAAATCCCTCCGGCGCGATCCCTATAATTGCGAACGGAATGCCCTTGATGTAAATCGCTTGCCCGACTACCGCCGGATTCCCGCCATACTGGCGTTTCCAGAACCCATAGCTCAGCACAACGGATGGCGAATGGCGCTGCTCATCCTTCATTTGGAATCCGCGGCCCAGAGCCATGCGCACACCCAGCCCTGAGAAGAAGTTTCCACTCACCATATCGCCGCTGGCCTGCAACACCGTGCCCCCTGCACGCACGCCCACTTTGTCATTATTCAGCGGGACAAAAGCCATCACTTCGGAGAAAGCTCTGCGATCGCCGCGCAGATACTCGAAGCTCGGCCACGAGAAAGAGGTCTCGCTGTCTCCGGTATTCGAGGCGCCATAGGGCTGCCCGTCCGGCACATGCAGATAGTAGAGTTGCTGCGGATGAGGCAGCGGCAGCCAGCGCAGCAAAACCGCATTCATCACGCTGAAGATCGCCGTGGTTGCGCCAATACCCAACGCCAGCGTCACGATCGCCGTCAGCGCGAAAACCGGAAATCTCCGCAGTTGCCGAACGCCATAGCGAACATCCGACCAGGTATTGGCCACTGCCAGCGAAGCATCCATCGCCGTCACCTGTTCCTTCATGGCCACAGCATTGCCGAAACGGATGCGAGCATCGC
>DASUWP010000175.1:0-2050 GCA_036378335.1 Acidobacteriaceae bacterium
TTCCATGCTTACTGGGACAGCAGCGCCAACGTGCAAGATACCGGCATGCAGAAACTCCCGCTGGGAAACGGTACCGCCGAGCAGGTCGTGGTGAAATATCCCTCGGACATTGGCTACACGCCCGGCGACACTTGGACACTCTTCGTCGGCCCCGACAATCGAGTACAGGAATTCATCTACCACCGAGGCGGCCCGAAAAAGCCGACCGAGGTCATCACGACTTGGGCGGACTACAAGAAGGCCGGCCCTCTGCTTGTTTCAATGGACCACCGCGGAACGGCGGATGGCAATCCGTTCCGCCTCTTCTTCACGGATATAGCCGTCAAGCTGACGGGCTCAGACAGCTGGGTGAACGCGCAATAAACAAGGGACGAGCCTCGTCTCAGCGTACTTCTAGATCCTAATCAAGCTGAATACGCATCGGAGTGTGGCGCGGACGGTCGTCTTTCGCCGTCTGCGTTTTGAGCCACACGATCGCGGCGGCTATCGCAACGGACCCATACTCCAGCAGCACGACCCAGCCGGGGACCTCCCACGCATGCCCGAGCGACCGCAAGTGCCAAACTACGTAAGTTGGCAAAATACTGACCGTCCAAACCATCAACGGCAGCGTCGATATCGAGCGCAAGCGCACGAACGGCAGAAGCCAAAGCAGGTACCACGGATACACGACCGGCGCGCACAGAAGCGATGCGGCCATCGGCCAGGCAAATGCGTCCGGCGAGCACTCCTCAGTCCGCCTCCTTAGCCAGGCTGCAGTAAGAAATCCGGCGACGACTGGCACCCCGGCTGCAATCTGCGGCACCACTTGCTCGAGCTTCGCAAAGACAGGGTCATTGAACCGCCAAGTCAGCACATATGTCAGAAGGGATCCGATCGGAATCGGCCCATATTTTAGAAATGGCACGTACAGCAGTCCGAAAACGATGGCCGCCAGCAACGCATCGCGAATGCGCATGCGACGCCAGTAAAGGGGTGTCAGCACGATCGGAAGAAATTTTACGGCAACGGCCAGCGCAAATGCGATCGCAGCGATCATCCGCCAACGGCGTCCAAGCGCAGCCGCCGACACTAACAGCAGCAGCACGCCCAGAATATCGATGTGGCCGCTACCTGCCACGTTTGTGGCGAGTAGCGGGTTCCACGCATAAGCGAGGACCCAATGTTCTCCCTCGCCGCTGCGACGCAACACGTTGATCAATACGAACACGATTGCGAGGTCGCAGGCGAGAAACGCGATCTTGAACGCGAAGATCGATTCGTGAATCGCCGTAACGGCCCGAAAGAAAAGCTGCGCACCGGCTGGATATGGGCTCGGCACCTCTGGGTTGTTCAGCCCGCGAGTCTCAGGCGTGTGTAGCCCGGCCATCGCCGAATCCGCGGGAATCACACTGTAAGGGTTATAGCCGAGCCGCTGCACCCGCCCATCCCATAGATAGCGGTGGATGTCGTCATCTGAGCCCGGCGGCACTATCAGGAATGCAATCCGCCACAAAGCGGCCAACGCGAGACAAGTGAAGAGAACCTTACGTGGGAACAGCCCTATCCGAAACTCGCGAACCGCGAACAGGTACGCGATGCCGGCAACAGCCAAGCCAATCAAGAATGTCGGTGTGCCGACGCCGCTGCGCGAACAGGTAACTAGTGCGGCAAGAATGATTGCGCCGAGTCCATACAGTCTGCGCGACGCGGTGAGCGTCACGGTACACCGATGCTCGACTGGTGCTCAGGTAGGGCTCGCCCCACATTGACGAGTTTATTCTTTCTCCGATAACAGCGCGTCGATCGCGTCGCTAAATCTCGGGCAACCCCAACTCCGCATAGCTTCGAGCGGCTGTGCTAAATTCGCGGTGAACGCGAGACGAGATGACCTTCGAATACGACGTGTTCATCAGCTATGCCCACCTTGACAACCAGGAACTGCTAGAGGGTCAGAAGGGCTGGGTTGCGAACTTTCATCGCGCGCTCGAAATACGCGTCGGACAATATCTCGGAGCGCAGCCCAGCATCTGGCGCGATCCAAAGCTTCAGGGAAATGATGTTTTTCCCG
>DASUWP010000176.1:0-10995 GCA_036378335.1 Acidobacteriaceae bacterium
GAAGAAAAGGCCGGCAAGAAAATACATGACGACGTCCCACCAAACGCGTTTGGGATCTTCGGCACGATACACAAAACCGTGGTAGCGCTCTAAGGTTTCCCCGCTGAGCGTGAAGACCGCGGTCATGATCAATAAAACGATCCCAATAAGCAGGAAGCGGTGTTGTCGATCAATCAGATATGAAAAGTGGTCCATTACTCGCCGGACCATGCTAGCCAGGAAGCATGGGCTGCGCAACATGACTCACTGGGTGACGGCGGGCTCAGTTGACACATCGCAGAGGAGCCGATAGCGTTATCTCTACGGAGAGAACGTCTCGTATGACTTTCCATCGCCACCATCGCCATGCCCATCATCACCACGCGGCGAACGTGTCGGCGGACTCCTCCGGAAATTAAGCAGCAAACCCGAGATCAGGTCCAGCAGCCCGCCGATGCCAAGCAACGGTGGGCTTTTTGCATTTCAGGCAAACAATACGACGGAGAGAGACACGTGAGCAGCAACGCAGCAATCGATTTCGCAAAGATGGACGGCCTGGTGCCCGCCATCGTGCAGGATGCCGCCAGCAAAGAGGTGCTGATGGTGGGCTTTTTCAATGACGAGAGCTATCGGCGAACACTGGAAAGCGGATTTGTCACCTTCTGGAGCCGCACGAGGCAGAAGCTGTGGATGAAGGGCGAAACGAGCGGCAACCGGCTGCGCGTGGTGAAGGCTTTCACGGATTGCGACCAGGACACGCTGCTATTTGAAGTGGTGGTGGAAGGCGATGGGCTGGTGTGCCATGAAGGCACGGTAAGCTGCTTTACGCGGCCGATCGCGATTGAGGTTGCAGCCGAGGTGCGCGCGTGACCGCAACGGCGAAGAGGCTGAAACTCGGTATTCCCAAAGGCAGTCTGCAGGAGGCGACGATTGCACTGTTTGAGCACGCAGGCTGGCGCATTTACGCAAATGGGCGCTCGTACTTTCCCCAGATCGATGATGCGGAGATTGAGTGCATGCTGATCCGCGCGCAGGAGATGGCGCGCTATGTAGAGAAGGGCGTGCTGGATGCGGGACTGACCGGCGTCGATTGGGTTGTGGAGAGCGGTCTGGATGTGAAGAGCGTGACCAGCCTAATCTATGCCAAGCAGAGCCGCAGCAAGGTGCGCTGGGTGCTGGCCGTGCCGGAGGACTCGCCGTATACGCGCGCCGAGGATCTGGATGGCAAGACGATCGCAACGGAGTTGGTTGAGGTATCGAAGAGATACTTCGCGGCTAAAGGCGTGAATGTGCGTGTGGAGTTCAGCTGGGGCGCGACTGAAGTGAAGCCGCCAACGCTGGCCGATGCGATTGTGGAAGTGACAGAGACGGGAAGCTCACTGCGCGCGAATCGTCTGCGCATCATCGATACGGTGATGGAGAGCGAGACGCACCTGATTGCGAATCGCAGCGCGATGCAGGATGCGTGGAAGCGCGAAAAGGTGAACAATTTGGCGCTGATGCTGAATGGCGCGATTGCGGCGCAGGGCCAGGTTGGGCTGATGTTGAATGTGCGGAAGCAGCATCTGGATGCGGTGCTGCAGGTGCTGCCGGCGCTGAATTCCCCGACGGTTTCGCCGTTACGCGATGCGGAGTGGACGGCGGTGAACACGATTCTGGAAGAGGGCGTAGTGCGTGATGTGCTGCCGCGGCTGAAGGCGGCGGGCGCAACGGGCATAGTGGAATATCCGCTGAATAAGGTGGTTATTTGATGCGGGCGCGTGGTTCAGGAGGGGCAATTGGAACTGCTGACAACCAGCGGTAGTGGCGCGAAAAAAGTCGAGCGGCTGCTGCAGTCGCTGGAGCGGCGCGGCGCGGTGAATCTGGATCGCGTGGAGCGGCAGGTGCGACGCATTGTGGACGATGTGCGACGTGGTGGAGATCGTGCGTTGCTTTCTGCGCGCGCACATTTTGACGGCGTGCCGCGGAATAAGCCGCTGCGCATTGCACCGGGCGAGCTGCATCGCGCCTGGGAGGAGACGAGTCCGGAGCTGCACGCCGCGCTGCAACTGGCGGCGCGCAACATCATGGAATTTGCAAAGCGGCAGTTGCCGCAGGAGTGGGACCTGGAACCGGTGCCCGGCGTGAAGACCGGGCAGCGCGTGCGGCCGCTGGCGGCGGTGGGTTGTTATGTGCCGAGCGGACGGCATCCGTTGCCTTCGTCGCTGCTGATGACGGCGATCCCAGCGCAGGTAGCCGGCGTGCGGCGCATCGTGGTGGTGTCGCCGCGTCCGGCTCGGGAGACGCTGGCGGCGGCTGCGCTGCTGGGCATCGACGAGGTGTACCAGGTGGGCGGAGTGCAGGCGATTGCCGCGCTAGCGTACGGAACGCCTTCGCTGCCGCGAGTGGAAAAGATTGTTGGTCCGGGCAATCTGTATGTCACGGCGGCGAAGCGCATGGTTGCGTTTGACTGCGGCATTGATATGCTGGCCGGACCGACGGAGATTGTTGTGTGCAGCGAGCGCGGACATCCGGAGGCGATTGCCGCCGACCTGGTGGCACAGGCGGAGCATGATACGGAGACGCTAAGCGTGCTGGTGACCTCGCAGGCTGCGCTGGCGAAGCTGGTGGTGCGCGAGGTGAAGGAGCAGTCGCGGCGCAATCCGGTGGCACGCGAGGCGCTGCGCAATCATGGATACGTGATCGTCACAGCGGCAAAAGAGGAAGCGCGGGAGATCGCGAACCGGCTTGCCGCGGAGCACCTGACCATCGACAGCGAAGAAGACCTTGCGTGGGTGGAGCATGCAGGATCGGTGTTCATCGGCAACTGGTCTTCGCAGCCGCTGGGAGATTATGTCTCGGGGCCGAACCACACATTGCCCACGGGCGGCGCGGCGCGCATCCGCGGCGGGTTGAGCGTGATGGATTTCCTCAAGCTGGTGACGGTGCAGAGCTACAACGCGGATGGCGTGGGGGCGCTGGGTCCAGCAGCGGTGGCGCTGGCGAATGCTGAAGGGCTGAGCGGGCACGCGGCCGCCGTCGAACGGAGACTGGCCCGTGCCTGAGCCTGTAATTGCGAAGGCACCCGCACCGCGCGAGGGCGTGCGCCGCATGAAGGAGTATCATCCACCGGTCGCCGGGCGCGATGGGCTGCGGCTGGACTTCAATGAGAACACGCTGGCGTGTTCGCCGCGTGTGCTGGACGCGTTGCGGAAGATCACGGCCGCAGATCTGACCCGGTATCCGGAGCGCGGTTCAGTGGAGGCGACGGTGGCTGCTTCGCTGGGCGTGGAAGCCGAGCAGGTCCTGCTGACCAATGGCGTGGATGAAGCGATCCACGTGCTGTGCCAGGCATTTCTGGATCGCGGCGATGCCATGCTGCTGCCGGTTCCGACGTACAGCATGTACGAGGTTTACGGCTCGGCGGCGGAGGCCCAGATTGACGCGGTGCCGGCGTGGGAATCGAAGACTGGCGCGGTGCTTGCGACACATAGCTTTCGCATTCCGCTCGATGCGATGCTCGGTGCGATCCATCCGCGCACGCGGCTGATCGCGATTGCGAACCCGAATAGTCCGACCGGCGCTACGGTGACGCGGGATGCCATTGTTGCCGTTGCCGAAAGTGCGCCGCAATCGATCGTGCTTGTCGATGAAGCGTACTACCACTTCTTCGGCGAGACGGTCATCGATCTGATCGGTAAGCTGCCGAACCTGGTAGTTGCGCGGACGTTTTCGAAGGCATATGGCCTGGCTGGTTTGCGGTTGGGTGCGCTGATCGCGGCGCAAGAGACGATGCAATGGCTGCGACGCGTGATTTCGCCCTACAGCGTGAACCAGCTTGCCCTCGCGTGCCTGCCTGCTGCGCTGGAGGATCATGCGTATCTGGACTGGTACGCGGCGGAGGTGAAGGCGGCGCGGGCGGAGTTGGCGGCGGCGCTCACGGAATTAGGACTGGAGCACTGGCCGAGCGAGGCGAATTTTATCCTGACGCGCATCGGCACCCAGCACAGCGCCTTTGTGATGGCGATGCGGACACGTGCCATCCTGACGCGCGACCGTTCGGCTGATCCGGGTTGTGATGGACTGGTCCGCATCACCATTGGGACGCGCGAGCAGATGCGGCATGCGCACACGGCGATCAAGGAATCACTCAAGGAGATTGGATGGCGCGGGTAAGCAAAGCGGAGAAGGCCGTCAAAGCGGTGCGTTCTTCAGCACTCGACCGCAATACGACGGAGACGAAGATCGCGCTGAAGCTGACCATCGAGGGACAAGGGCGATACGCGGTGAGCACCGGCATTCGCTTTTTCGATCACATGCTGGAGCTCTTCGCGCGTCATGGCGCATTCGATCTTGAACTCACGTGCAAGGGCGATCTTGATGTCGATCAGCACCACACCGTGGAAGATGTAGGAATCGCACTCGGTGAGGCGTTTGATAAGGCACTTGGCGACAAGAGGGGTATTCTGCGCGCGGGCTACTTTGTGATGCCGATGGATGAGACGCTCGCGGTGGCTGCCATTGATCTGAGCGGGCGCGTGGCGTGCGTGGTGAAAACCAAGGTGAAGACGCGGCTGGTGGGCGATCTGCAGAGCGAGCTGGTAGAGGACTTTTTTGAGGGCTTCGCGCGCGGAGCTCGCGCCAATGTGCATCTGAAGACGCTTTACGGACGCTCGAATCACCACAAGATCGAAGCGCTGTTCAAGGCCTTTGCGCGAGCGCTGCGTGTGGCTTGCTCACGCGATAAACAACTGGGCGAGATGCTGCCCAGCACCAAAGGCCTGCTGTGATCGCGGTCATCGACTACAAAGCAGGCAATCTGACTTCGGTGATGAAGGCGCTGACCGCGCTTGGAGCTGCGGCGCAGATCACTGAAGATGCCGCGGTGGTGCGCGCTGCGGAGCGCGTGGTGCTGCCGGGGGTGGGGCATTTTGCCGCGACCGCGCGTTTGCGCGAGACAGGCATAGAGGGAGCGGTGCGCGAGGTGATCGCCCGCGGCGTTCCCTTTCTTGGCATCTGCGTCGGCCTGCAATGGTTGTTTGAAGGCAGCACGGAATCGGAGGCAACCGCTGGAATCGGAGCAATGCGCGGTTGCTGCGCGCGCTTCCCGGAACCGCACAAGGTGCCGCACGTGGGCTGGAACACGCTTGCGGCAGCACCGGAATCGCGTCTGCTCGCCGGGCTGCCCGCGCAGCCGTTTGTGTACTACACGCACAGCTATCGCGCGCCAGTAATTCGGGAAACAGTGGGCGTGACGCAGTATGCGGGGCCGTTCAGCGGCGCGGTGGAGCGCGGCAATCTCTTCGGCGTGCAGTTTCATCCGGAGAAGTCAGGCGATGCGGGACTGCAGGTGCTGCGCAATTTTCTGGCGGTGCCCGGATGCTGACAAAACGGATCATTGCGTGTCTCGATGTGACGGCTGGCCGCGTGGTGAAGGGCGTGCGCTTTGTCGATCTGCTCGATGCGGGCGATCCGGCGGAGCTGGCGCATCGCCATGCTGCGGCGGGCGCAGATGAAATTGTGCTGCTGGACATCACGGCGACGCATGAAGGACGGAAGACGCTGCTGGATACCGTGGCTCGTACCGCACGGGAGATCTTCGTTCCCTTTACGGTGGGCGGGGGCGTGCGAACGGCGGAGGATGCAGCGGCGCTGTTCGATGCCGGCGCGGATAAGATCAGCGTGAATTCAGCTGCAATTGCCGATCCTTCGCTGATTGGCGCGGTCGGCAGCAGCTTCGGTTCGCAGGCAGTGGTAGTTGCGATCGATGCTCGTCGCGGCAGCGAGGACGTAGAAGTGGCGGAAGTCTATGTGAACGGCGGCCGTAAGCCGACCGGGCGCAAAGTGCTGGACTGGGCACGCGAAGCAGAGGAGCGCGGGGCCGGGGAGATTCTGCTCACGTCGATGGATGCGGATGGGACGCGCAAGGGTTTCGATTGCGAGCTGACCGCCGCAGTCGGCAGCGCGTTGCGCATTCCGGTGATTGCATCGGGAGGCGCAGGCAATGCGCAGCATTTTGTGGATGTCTTCAGGGCGGGCTGTGCGGATGCGGCACTCGCGGCGAGCATATTTCACTTCGGCATTGCCGATGTGCGCGAGCTGAAGCAGGAGCTGGCGAATCAGGGTGTGCCGGTGAGGCTGCCATGCTGATACCTTCGATCGACCTGATGGGCGGCCGCATCGTGCAATTGGTGCAGGGTAAAGAGCTCAAGGTGGCCTTCGATGATTTCGAATACTGGATCGAGCGTTTTTCGCGTTATCCGATGGTGCAGCTCATCGATCTGGATGCGGCGATGCGGCAGGGCAGCAATCGCCCGCTGATTGAGCAGATCGCGCAACGGCTTCCGTGCCAGGTGGGCGGCGGCATTGGATCGATCGAACAGGCAAAAGAGATGCTCGCGGCCGGCGCACGCCGCGTGATCATTGGCTCGGCACTCTTCGATGCGGCGAGTGTCGTGCACGAAGGGGACGCGCAAAAACTGGTGCGCAGCGATTTCGCAAACGAGCTGGCGGATGCAGTAGGTGCGGAGCATCTGGTCTTCAGTGTGGATACGCGCGACGGACGTATCGCGATCAAGGGATGGAAGCAGCAGGTCGATCTGACGCCGGAGGTTGCGATGACTGTGCTGGAACCGTACTGCGCGGCATTTCTTTACACGCACATCGATCGCGAGGGCACGATGCAGGGGTTCCCGTTGGAAGTTGCGCGACGACTTCGCGATATCACGACGCGGCAATTGATCGTTGCGGGCGGCATTCGCGAACAGGGAGAGATCGACGCCCTCTCGGCGATGGGAGTGAATGCAGTTGCGGGAATGGCTGTCTACTTGGGCCGATTGGCGGTATAGCGTGCTGCTGTTGCTGTGTCGCGCCGCTTGATCGCGATGCCAATGACGATGAACAACACGGCGACTGCGGCTTCAAGCGCGGCATTGCCGTTTTGATGGCGGAGCAGGCCGGCAAGCGCGATCGCCGCCCAAAAAGCCGCCAGCACGTACCAAAGGATGTAGCGTCGCATGCGGCTCCAGTATAGGACGCTGCGGCTGGCAACAAGGGCTTTCGTTCCTGGCGCTGGTATGCTTAAAGGTTTGCATCAGATACCTTCGAGAGATACAGGGAAGAGTGAACGGATGGCGACGTTGGCCAGGGGAAGTGGATTTCGGGTAGCGAAGCGGCTGGACGAGGTCGGCTTTTCCGACATCGTGGTGATCCGCAACAAGGTGCTGGAGCTGCGCGCCGCGGGCCAGACGGTGCATGCGTTCCATGGCGGCGAGCCTTTCTTCGAGACGCACGAGGTGATCAAGCAGGCGCTCCACGCGGCGGCGGAGGAGAACAAGACGCGCTATGCACCGTCTTCCGGAATCGAGCCCTTACGGGCGGCGCTGGTGGAGAAGCTGCGCGAGCGCAACGACATTCAGGCGGACCCGGATCATGTGATCATCACGGTCGGCGGCGCGCACGCGCTCTACTGTGCCTTCCAGGCGGTGCTCGATCCGGCCAGCGAGTGCCTGCTGTTTTCGCCCTATTGGACGCCGATTGCCGACATGATCCGCGGCACGCAGGCGCATCCGGTTTATGTGCCGACTGAGGCGGCTCGCCGCGCCGGCATTACAGCCACGCTTGAACAGCTCACCACGCCGGAGACGCGCGCCATCTACTACAACACGCCGCAGAATCCGAGCGGCGTTGTCTTCACCCGCGCGGAGGCTGAAGAGGTTGCGGAATTCGCCAAGCGTCACGACCTGATCGTGATTGCGGATGAGGCGTATGAGGACCTGGTATATGACGGCGAGCACGTTTCCATCGCGTCGCTGCCGGGCATGGCGGAGCGAACCATCTCCTGCTACACCTTCTCCAAGAGTTACGCGATGACGGGATGGCGCATTGGCTACGCGGTGGCGGAGGAGCCCTTCATGACCGCGCTGCGCAAACTGGTGCTTTACTCAACCAACGGTGTGGCGACCATGGTGCAGTGGGCAGCACTTGAGGCCTTGCGATTGAACCCGGAGTTCCGGCAGAAGCGGCTTGCGGAGTATCGTGAGCGGCGAGACGTGCTGGTGAAGGGGCTGAACGAGATCGGCTTCGCGTGCGAACTGCCGGCCGGCGCGTTTTATGCCTTTCCCTCTATCGCCAGGCTGGGCCACGACAGCCGTAAGGCTGCAGCGCTATTGTTGGACAAGGCGCACGTCGCGACGATTCCGGGCGCAGTCTTTGGCAGCCAGGGTGAGGGGCATGTGCGCTTCAGCTACTCGACCGCGATGTCGGCCATTCATGAGTGCCTCGATGCGCTCCGTCGACTGACCTAACTGTTGAAATGAAACGAAATGCATCTTGGCATCGTCTGACAGAGAGCAATCTTTTTGCAGCTACGCGGGCCGGGGCGGAATCTGATCAACAATATGCAAATGCAACGTCTTTTGACGGTCGCGAGTTTGGTGTGCCTTTGCACGCTGGCGCCGTCCGCCGCCTTGGCCGCCTCAGAGTCTACGGCGTCGTCTTCGGCCTCGGCCGGGTTGCCCGATGCGCCGGCGCCGCAGACCCAGGCGCCTCCCGGCGCGTCCACTGCCGCGAAGACCGAGGCGACTCCAACACCCAGCAATGAGGGTAAGCAGACCAAGCGCATTCTAGGCATCATCCCGAACTTTCGCTCCGTGAGCGCGGACCAGAAGCTGCCGCCGGACACGGCGAAGGAGAAGTTCAAGACGGCAGCGCTAGAGAGCTTCGACTATTCGGCGATCACATTCGCCGCTGGGCAGGCCGCGGTAGCCCAGATACAGAACTCGTATCCGGAGTTTCACCAGGGCGCCGCCGGCTATGGCCGCTATTTCTGGCACACCTTTGCCGATCAGACGGATGAGAATCTCTGGGTGCAGGGAATTTTTCCTGTCGCATTGCACCAGGACAGCCGCTACTACACGCTGGGTCGCGGTGGCTTTGTGAAGCGCGGCGCGTACTCGTTCACGCGAGTGCTGATCACGCGTACTGACGATGGCAACCGCGCGCCGAACTACTCTGAGGTCGTGGGTGCGGGCGTGGCGTCGGCCATCTCGGCTGCATATTATCCTTCGGTGTACCAGACCTGGACCAAAATCGGCCAGCGGTGGTTAACCAATGTGATCATTGATGGTGTCACGTTCTCGGTGAAGGAATTCTGGCCGGACGTGAACAACGCCGTCTTTCATCAAAAGGACTAATGCGCATGCACCTCGGGCTTCCTGAGGAGATTGATCCATCTCTGCTTTGTTTTCTTCCTGAAGGGGTCGACGTTACCCGGATCGGCAAAGAGCTGACCGGCGAGCTTGATCTGGACATGTGGGTGCTGCCCCTGCACCCGAAACAGGCTGCTGCTGCTCGCGCTCATATCCGCAGCGTGCACGTGGTGCAGTCGCAATACGCCGGGGTGGATGCGTTTCTCTCGCTCATTCCGCCGGGAGCGACGTTGTGCGATGCGCAGGGTGTGCACGACATCCCGGTGGCGGAGTGGACCGTCACGGCCATTCTCGCTTCGCTCAAGTACATTCCGTTTTATGTGCGCTTGCAGGCTGCAGGCGACTGGAAGCAGCGCATCGGAGCGGAAACACTCTATTTGGGAACTCACCCAGGCGAGCAGCCGAAGATACCGCCGGCGCTGATGGATGAGCTGACGGGTAAGACCGTGCTGATTGTCGGCTATGGATCGATTGGCCACGCTACAGAAGAGCGGCTGAAGCCGTTCGACGTGAACGTGCTGCGCATCGGGCGGCGTGGCCGTGACGGTGTGGAACCGGCAGAGCGTCTGGATGATCTGCTGCCGCAAGCCGACGTCGTTGTCTTGCTAGTCCCGCTCACGGAGGAGACGCGCGGCTTCTTCAACACCGAGCGGCTGGCTGCGATGAAGCACGGCGCGCTGCTGGTGAATGCGGCGCGCGGCCCGGTAGTCGATACCGATGCGCTGGTAGAAGCCTTGCGCGAAGGCCGGATTCACGCCGCCGTGGACGTCACCGATCCGGAACCGCTGCCCATTGGCCATCCGCTGTGGTCTGCGCCCAATCTGCTGATCACGCCACACATCGCGGGCTCCAGTCCGGGCATGATGAAGCGGGTCATGCGATTGATTGGCGATCAGTGCCGGCGCTATTTAGCTGGCGAGCCGCTGGCCCATGTCGTCCGCGACGGTTACTGACGCTGCTACCGCCGCTGGCCGGGATGCTATACACGACGGCCTGAAAGCGAACCGCATCTCGACCGGTTTCTACGACGCCGGACACATGATGTACCTGAAGCCATCTGCGCAGAAGAAGCTGCACGACGATGTGGCGCAGTTCATCGCAGCCTCGCTGCAATAAGCACGATTAAGGCGCAAGCACTTGCGCAAGGTGTACGGCTCGGCGGCTGGTGTTTTGCGCGACTTGTTCGCGGCAGCTGAAGCCATCCGTCACGATCACGGTGTCGTGACCGGCGCCCCGCACCGCGGGCAGCAGGACACGCTCGCCCAAGGTCTGAGAGACGGGGTACTTGTCGCGCTCAAAACCGAACGGGCCGGCCATGCCGCAGCATCCTGAATCGAGCATGGTCACCTGGGCGCCGGTGTGCTCCAGCAACGTGCGCTCAGCGTTCATATTGAAGACAGACTTGTGATGGCAGTGACCGTGCAGCACGATCTTGCGGCCGGCGAGGGCCGGCGGTTGCCATTCTGGTGCGTGTGCTGTCAGAAAATCTGCGAGCAGGTATGTCTGTTTCCCGAGCCGCTGTGCCCGCTCATCTTTCGGATAAAAATTCCGCAGCTCTTCCAGAAAAACGCTGGCGCAGCTTGGCTCGAGCACGATGAAAGGCATGCCCGCATCGATCTGCGGTGCGAGGCGATGCAGCACATCGTCGAGATAACGCCGCGCCTGATCAAGAAAGCCGAAATCGTAGAGCGGGCGCCCGCAACAGATATGGCGACGGGGAAAGATCACGCGGAAGCCGGCGCTGCGCAACACGCGGGCTGCGGCATCGAGCACCTGCGGCTGCAGGTAGTTGTTCCAGGTGTCGGGCCAGAGAAGCACGGTCTTCTGG
>DASUWP010000177.1:0-8926 GCA_036378335.1 Acidobacteriaceae bacterium
GTGGGGCTGCAGCCCAAGCATGCCTGTCAGCAGCAGAAATGGCCCGCCGGCCGCCCACGCCTGCGGCGAACAGGACACCGGATAATGCACGGGCTCGCTCTTCAGCTGGCGCTCGATGCCGCAGAAAAGCTCAGGCAAACGGTACGCGCGAAAATGCAGCGCCGCATCATAGAGCGACTGAAAGACGATGGAAGCCTCGCGATGCAATCCGTAGCGGGCCATGCCGTAGCCGATGATCGCATTGTCATGCGGCCATACTGAGCCGCAGTGATAGCTCATCGGGTTGAAAGCTTTCTCCTTGCAGGAGAGGGTGCGAATACCCCAGCCGCTGAAAAGCCCGTCCTGCAGCACCCGCTCCATGACTTGGCGAGCACGCTGCGGGCTTATCGCGGAGGAGAAGAGAAGATGCCCGGGGTTCGAGCCGTCCACTCGCAGCGGCTGCTTGTCACGGTCGAGCGCCATCGCGTAATACTCCCGATCCTCAAGCCAGAAACGCTCCTCGATCAGATTCCGCAACTCATCGGCTCGGGCCTGCGCCTGTTTGCCCAGATCGTGCTCGCCGAGCATCTCCAGAAGCTCAGCCACGCCAGTAAGTGCGCGCACTCCGTACCCTTGCACCTCTACCAGCGCTATCGGTGGCTGCGCAATTCTCCCGTCACTGTGACGATTTGCGTCGCCGGAATCTTTCCATCCCTGATTGAAGAGGCCCTTTGGACTACGGCGGCAGTACTCGATCAGGCCATCGCCGTCCAAATCGCCATATTGAAGGATCCAGTTTGTCGCGGACTTGATCGGCTCCTTCAGTTCGCGGAGCAGCGCCCGGTCCCCGGTCCACCGGAAATATTCGTGCGCAAGGATCAGAAACAGCGGCGTCGCATCGACCGAGCCGTAGGAGCGGCCGAATGCCACTTCGTTCGTCGCCGTCATCTCGCCCGAGCGACGCTCATGGAGAATCTTGCCCGGGTCCTCGTCGCGCTCGTCGTTCTCCTCCTCGCCCTGATAGCTGGCCAGCACCCGCAATGTGCCCCGCGCCAGATCCGGATCCAGCAGCAGCGTTTCATAGCTGCTCAAAAGCGAGTCGCGGCCGAAGAGCGCCGCGAACCACGGCACGCCGGCAGCCACCGCTGTAGCCGAGTCCTCCGGCATGCGCAGCGCGTAAAAATCCTCAGCCGAGGTTTCCAGCATCACGTCGAAGATATCGTTGTTCGATCGCAATCGCGTGCGGCCATCCACCCACTCCTGGTGGCGCTCCACTGAGCGGCGGCGCGCCTGCTCCACGCTCTCGTGCGGCTGCGCGTCTGTTCGGATTGGGGGAGCGCTTTGCGGCCGCTCAGCCGCCGTCACATTTCCCTCCATGCTGATGGTGGTTATGATCCGATGGCTGTCATGCGCAGGAAGCCGCAGTTGCCAATGCGCGCGCTGACCTTCCAATACCTGCGGCTGTGGCGCAAATGAGAGCGTGGTGGTGCGGGTGCGTCCATCCAGCCCGTCATAGCGCAGCGACACCGTGGCATCGCCCACCTCAGGGCAGAAGTAGCTTCCGCTCTTCCCGCGGATCAGACCCCGCACCTGGAAGATATCCATGAAGTCCGAAGCGAAGAAGATCTCGAGGTTCAGCGTCACTGCCGCGTCGTAGAAATTCTGAACGTCGAGAATGTCGTAGAACTGGTCGCGGTCCAGCAGCTGCTCGCGGTGAATGTAGACCGTGTTCACCGGCAGGTCCAGATTTTCTCCGGAGACAGCACCCCCGCGCACCGTGAGCTCCACCCGCGCCATGTCCGAACCCAGCGTGGTTGAAGACAGAACGACCGGTTCCTGTCCATTGACATACAGTTGTAATCGGCTGAGGAAACGCGTGTCCTGACAGAACAGACCCACCTGCGGCGCTCCGGGCGGCGTCAGGTCCCCCTGTCGATTTGCGGCAAAGAAGGTACTGCCGCGTATGATCGCCAAACCCTCTTTCGCATCCAGCAGCGGCTCCGGGTACCGCGCCTTCGGCTCGGGGGGCGACTCCATCAATCGAAGTACGCTCGATTCCATGGCTTGTTTCAAGCCGCAGTCTCCTCAGGATCCAATATCGGTCTGAACGGTTTGCTCTTCAGCAAACCGGAATACAGACGATAATACTGACGCGCCATCACGTCGGCTGAAAAGCGTGTCTCTGCGCACTGCCGCACAGCTTTTGGTTCGAAAGTTTCGCGCTGCAATACCGTCACGGCTTCATCGATGCCGTGACACACTCTTCCCGAAATCCCATCGTCAATCACTTCTTCCACAGCGCCGCCGGGGAAGGCAATGACAGGTGTGCCGCAAGCCATCGGCTCGATCATCGCCAGCCCAAACGGTTCCTCCCACTCGATGGGGAAGAGCAAGGCGGCGGCATGGCCGAGTAGCTCATTCTTCAAAGCCATATCCGCCTCGCCCACATATTCGACATTACGTCCATCCAGATGCGGCCGGATCTCTGTCTCGAAATAATCCTGAAACACTGGTTGAATTTCGCCGGCGATCTTCAGGGGAATGCCTGCCCGCTTCGCGATTTCAATTGCGTTATGAGTCCCCTTAATCGGACATATCCGTCCCAGGAAGACAACGTACGGTTGCTTCTCCTCTGAGAACTGATACTGCGAAAGGTCCAGACCGTGATGAATGACATGCGGACGCAACGAGGCGTGCAGCGAAGCCTGATGGTGGCTGATCGCCGTATAAGCCACGTTCGGGTGCCGCTCATAAAGATCCGTGAACGCTGCAATCACTGGATGATGCAGGGTATAGACAAACGGCCTTGAAGAGAAGCGCGAAAAAGGTACAGCGACAGCGGAGCTTACATGGATGATGTCGCAATTCGCCTCGGCATCATCCACCGCCCAGGCGATGTGGTCCACTTCCTTCGTCAGGCCGGAAGTCTCTGATGGAAGAGGCCATTCCTGCTTTGCGTAGCGGGAATGCAGTGTCGCTCTCACGGTTGATTCACCGTTTGCGTAAACGTCAACTTCGACTCCGAGGGCGACCAATGCCTCCGCGAGAGTGGCGACGAATAGCTCCGTGCCCCCATAACGTTCAGGGGGAACGCTAATGAATGGCGACGCCACCAATGCAACCCGCATTTCTGCTGGACTCCGGCTTTCCATTTTTTGGTTCCAATTGTCTTGGATGCAAAATTTCTCCAAATCGATGGGAGCCGGAATGCCCTGAACGTGTGCAGGTCCGCAGATACTATGCAGATTTCGTGTGTTGCTGAGGCCTTCTCAGCCCTCGTGAAAAGGAGCGTCGCAGTCACGGATACGAAAACGCTCGTGTTTACATGGCGATACCGAGTGTCTCCTGGTTGACATCGTCGTGCGTCTCCATTGCGACGACATTGGCAGCATGGGCTTGGCCGGCAATAGCAGTCTGCGCCAGCGCAACCTGCGCCGCCGGGATCCGCGCCGGAGAGCACGATATGTAGTTCAGTTCGAGCGTCTCCAGGAACTCAATCGATTCCGGATCTCCCCCGTGCTCACCACATACGCCGATCTTGATCTCCGGATTCGCCTGTCGCGCCTGCTCGATGGCCATCTGCATCAAGGCTCCCACGCCATCGCGGTCGATAGTGATGAACGGGTCCTTCTGCAGAATCCCCGCCTCGATGTACGAGTCGAGAAATTTGCGCGCATCGTCCCGCGAGAAGCCAAAGGTCATCTGGGTTAAATCATTGGTGCCGAAGGACAGAAACTCTATCTCCTTCGCAATGGACCCGGCACACACGGCCGCGCGCGGCAGCTCGATCATTGCGCCAAACTTGTACGCAATGGACTGACGTAGCTCGGCAAAGACTGATTCAGCGGCCTGATTCACAACTTTGCGAATCGCACGAACCTCATCGACTCCAGCGATCAGCGGAACCATGATCTCCGGCATCGTCCGAATCCCCTTTCTCTGCACCGCGATCGCCGCCTCCAGGATCGCTCTCACCTGCATCACGATGATCTCCGGATGAGTGATGCCCAGCCGGCAGCCGCGATGGCCCATCATCGGATTCGTCTCCTGCAGGTCCCGGGTACGCGCGCGCAAAGCTTCCAGCGCCGCAATCTCCCCAACATGCAGCTCTCGCTGACGGGCACGCCGGAGCCGTTCATCGATCTCTTCCAGCCGCGGCAAGAATTCATGCAACGGCGGATCGATCAGCCGAATCGTGACCGGCAGGCCATCCATGGTGCGGAAAAGGGCCTCGAAGTCGGCCTTCTGCATCGGCAGTAAATGATTCAACGCCTGCTGTCGCTGGTCGGGATCTTCGGTCAGGATCATCGCCCGAATCCACTCCAGCCGCTCCGGCGCGAAGAACATATGCTCAGTCCGGCACAGGCCAATGCCGCTCGCTCCAGCGCGCCGGGCCCGCTCCGCATCGCACGGCGTATCGGCATTGGCTCGAATCGGCATCATGCTGACATGCTTCCCCCAGCCGAGAAACTCTTGCAGCATGGCGTTGTGCAACGAAGCCGGGCGCAGCGGCACCTTGCACGCAAACACCTGACCGGAGAGTCCGTCGAGCGACAGCCAGTCGCCTTCCCTCAACAACAGGTCGCCGATCTTCACCGTACGCGCTGCCTCATTCACCGCGACGGCATTCGCGCCTGTGATGCAGCACTTGCCCATTCCGCGCGCCACCACGGCTGCGTGACTGGTCGCGCCGCCGTGCGCCGTTAGAAAACCGACGGACGCTTCCATGCCGTGGATATCGTCAGCAACGGTCTCCTGCCGCACCAGGATGATCGGCGTCTCGCGATGCTTTCCGGCCATGCTCACCGCGCGATCCGCCGTCAGCGCAATCCGTCCCACCGCTGAACCGGGAGACGCCGGCAGCCCCCGGGTCACCGGCGCAACATCCACTTCCGATAGGTCAAGCTGCGGCGACAGAATCTCGTTCACCTGCTCCGGCTTCACACGCTCGAGCGCTTCGGTGCGGGAGATGAGCCCTTCATGCGACATATCGACCGCACACCGCAGCGCCGCGAGCGCACTGCGTTTGGCTGTCCTGGTTTGCAGTAGAAACAGTTGGTTCTTCTCCACCGTGAACTCGAAGTCCTGCACCTCGTGCAGGTGCCGTTCCAGCCGCTTGGTGATCGACTGAAGCTGCTCAGCGACCAGAGGCATGGTCTTCGCCAGTTCGGAAAGCGGCAGCGGTGTCCGGATACCTGCGACGATATCTTCTCCTTGCGCGTTGGGTAGAAATTCTCCGAAGATCACCGGATCGCCCGTGATGGGATTGCGCGTAAAGCCAACTCCGGTGCCGCTGTCCATTCCGGAGTTGCCGAAAACCATCGCCTGCACTGTCACTGCAGTTCCCGCGTCTTCCGGGATGTCGTACATGCGGCGGTAGTGCCGGGCACGCGCATTTGTCCATGACTGGAACACCGCTTCGGCGGACATCAAAAGCTGCTCGCGCGCATCCTCCGGAAAGTGCCGCCCTGTGCATTCCAGCACGCAGGCCTTGTACCCCGCGATGACATCGCGCAGAGCCTCTTCCGTCAGCTCGAAATCGAACTCAACCTTGCGTTCACGCTTCACTCGCTCAAGAATCTCGTCGAACCGGCTCTTGGGCACCTGCAGTACAACAGCACCGAACATCTGGATCAGCCGCCGGTACGAATCGAGCGCGAAGCGCAGGCCACCATGCGCCGCGGCCAGTCCCGGCACATTCGCCTCTGTCAGCCCCACATTCAGAATCGTGTCCATCATGCCTGGCATCGACACTGCTGCGCCTGAGCGCACGCTCACGAGCAGCGGCCGCTCGACTCCGCTGAACTGTTTCTTCTGCTGGGTAGCCAGCCAGGAGATAGCCGCGTCAATCGCGCTTCGGAGTTCTTCGGCTAGTTGCTTGTGCTTCAGGTAATGACGGCAGGCGCTGGTCGGGATGGTGAAGCCCGGAGGCACAGGAATACCGAGCTGCGCCATGACGGCCAATCCAGCACCTTTGCCTCCAAGCAGGGCCTTCATGCTTCCTTCCCCATCGGTGATCTCTGCGCTGAAGCGATACACGCTGCACTTGCTCACAGTTGCGATCGACATTCCTGACTCCTGGCTGGAAATTGCTCGCTGGCCGCGAGCCTGTGCCGCGCCATCCGCTGGCCGACACCCGAGTACACCCCCGGCGAAGCTTGGCGGGCAAGCGTCGGTGGCCGGAACGTACGCTGGTCCGAATCGGACGAGTAATTTTCACCTTGTGCAAAACCGCTTGAACCATCCGTTTTCTCCTCGACCGTTTCGGATGTCCGCGCTTACAATCAGCGCCATGCCTGCCGCAGCCCCTCGCCTTTCCACGATGCCGATCACTTCCCGGCTGCTTCAGCAGTTGAATGGCGCTGTCGAAGAGCGCCGCGTGCGGGAAGGCATCGCCCTGCTTGGCCGTCTGAATTGCAAACAGATCGCCCTGAGCGCGTTGGGTGAAGTGCGGGCATCGTTTCTGTTGTGTCTGGCGCAGTGGGTAGATTTGGGTTACGAATCACCCCATCTCATCGACGAACTTCTGCAACAGCTTCCACCCGAGAACCGGGCGAAGATGCCTCTGCGGGATTTCCTGATGGTGCGCATGGCGGATGCCTTTGCGGCCATGGCATATGAAGATACCGACCGTGCGATCGAACTCCTCGGCTTTGTGCTGGCAGCGGAGCGCGAGCTTGGAAGCGAGCACCTGAGCGTGCTGGCTCACTTCTGGAAAGGCCGGGCCCATCGCAAGAAGGGCGAATACCAAAAGGCGTCGGAGGATATCGTCGCGGCTCGCCAGTTAGCCCAGCATCTGGATCTGAAAAAGCTCGCAGCGGCCATCCAGATACAGGAAGCCTGGCTGGCTTTTCAGCGCGCCGAGCCAAAAGAAGCATGGTCGCTGCTCGACCAGGCCGAAGAACAGCTCCGCTCGACCGACGACGATATCTCACTTGGCAATATCAGTTCTGCACGCGGCCGAATCGTCCGCCGTACGGGCGAGTACGCCGAGTCGCTCGCGCACTATGAGCGCGCCATCAAAATCTTCCGGCGCCACAATGCCGATCATAGAAACCTGGCGCGAACCTTGGTGAATGCCGCCTATGTGAAGCGCCTGCTCGCGCTGAATCTGCGCAAGCAGCTGGACCACCGCGCTGGCCAGCCAGGCGCCGGATCGCGCGCATCGAATGGCAGCGGAAGTCTCAAGCGCCGCTACATGGCGATCTGCCATGAAGCCCTTGCTGACCTGGCAGAAGCGGGAAGGATCTACGCACTGCATCAGCATCACGGCGGAACCGGATCGGTGCTGGTCAACGGAGGGCAGCTGCACCTCGAGCTCGGCGACATCGAACGGGCCGCCGTCGAAGGTGCCAAGGCCTACGACCTGGCCCACAGCAAACACGACCTTATCCTCATGGCTCGCGCCCGCATCCTGGAGGCTTATGCGGAGAACGCTCGTGTGGAGGAAGAACTCGGTGAGGACGCGAACATCGCTACTCACGCGCATCAGGCCCGGCGCTACGCGGAGGAGGCGGTACAACTCGCGCTGCAGACGCAGAATCGTCGCCTGCTGGCAGGCGCGCATATCGTTTGCGGCATGGTGGCGGCGAGCGATTTCTTCCGCGAGTGGGAAGAGGCACGCAGGTGCGAGATGGAATCCGCCGCACTGCTCCGCTCCTACGACCGCGATCATCTGGGAGAAGAGCTGGCGATTCTCAAGTCAAAGATCATGCGCTCCATCGGCATCGATGAGACGTTGCGCGCATGGTCCCAGGGCATCGTCGGCCACAAAACATTCCAGCAGATGACGGAGGAGTTCGCCGAAGTGGTCATCCCTCAGGTATGGCTCCGCGAGGGCAAGAAAGTATCCCGCGTCGCCACGCGACTTTCTATCTCTCCTAAAAAAGTGCGGCGCGTTCTCCGCAGCGTTGGCCTGCGCAGTTCGGCAGGGCGAACGCAAGTTGAAGTCCCAGACTTCACCGCTGCGCTCCCGTCGCCTGCGCTTCCATCTCAGTCAGTCTCTCGTGCGCGGACGAGCAAGAACCGACAGCCGATCTAAACCGCGATCTGCGTCGCCTCACCGTTGCATACTTCGCAGGTCTCCCAATGCTCCTCAAGCATTGAGCGGAGCTCGCCTTCCTCCGCCCTGGCACGCTCGATCTGGTGCTCGGGAGGAACTCCTTCTGCCATGCTCAGGAACAGATCAATTTGCGGATTCAGGTAGCGCCAGAGTCGTCTTGTCGCATACCGATGTTCAATCACAAGCCTCCAGCACTCCTCGCATGCCA
Organism: Acidobacteriaceae bacterium; assembly: GCA_036378335.1. Lineage (GTDB taxonomy): Bacteria > Acidobacteriota > Terriglobia > Terriglobales > Acidobacteriaceae > KBS-83. The sequence continues at coordinate 8,250 of DASUWP010000177.1, forward strand.
TAGAAACTGCACCTGCCTGATATTTTCCACCTGGGATTCTGTCCCGTTCGATGCAACTCAAGCCGCCTGAGACGTTGACGCCTTAGATGCGGTTTTCACATTGCCAAAAATGACTTTCCTGATAATCACTCGCGATTCTCACATTCAAGAATGCAAAGGAAGGGAAGTTCCCTGCCATATGAGCTTCGACTGCGTTTCTATGTATCCGCCAATACGAATATAATGGTGACGGTGGCAAAGCCGGCATTCAATCTCGAACGGTTCTTTCAGGCGCTGGGAGACAATACTCGCCTCCGCCTCCTGAACCTGATGGGCGATCAAGAGCTTTGTGTCTGTTATTTCACCGAGATTCTCGGCCAGCCCCAACCGAAAATCTCGCGTCATCTCGCTTATCTGCGGAGCGCCGGTATCGTCGAGGCCCGCCGCGAAGGAAAGTGGATGCATTATCGAATCGTGATGCCGCAGCATATTGGAGCATCGCAGGTTCTTCAGCAGACGCTCGCTTGGCTGAAAGAAGATCGCGCCATGCAGGCGGACCGCACCCGGCTGTCAAAGGCCTGTTGCAGCTTGGCAAGACCTGGAGCGCTCCAGGGCGCGCCTCTTCCGAATCCTGTTGATCTAGCTATAACTTCCGCTTCGCGATAATTCCGGCCAGAACTTCTACTTCGATGTGCCTT
>DASUWP010000178.1:0-10467 GCA_036378335.1 Acidobacteriaceae bacterium
AGCCGGCGGCCCTGCGCGCCGCATTGCCTGCAACTGCTCCAGGGTCTTCTTGTCCAGCGTTGGGTGCGCCGACTGGGCGACGCGGTTCTTGTCCGAGAGCGCCTGTGGGTTCTTCGGCCGAATATGCTTCAATGCATCCGGCGGCAGGCTCATGTAGGTCATCTCTTTCTTCTGCCGGTCGGTCAACACATCGAAGGGGCTGATGACCTTTGGCCGGTGCAAGATGTAGCGCGGCCCAAACAGAATGAAGAGGAAAATAAGAACGTGGGCCAGCAGCGAGATGTAGATCCCCTCGCGCACGCGGGACCGCGACCGCTCGTCCTCCAGGTTGTCGATGAGGTGCAGCAGCTCATCGGCTTCCATGCCCTCATAGCGGGTGGAGGATTTCCGGCGAAATCTGGGACCGACTGGCGGCTCGGGCGGCGCGCTCTGCGGTGGTGGAACTTCTGTAATCGCCATGCTCTCTGTGGAGGCCGGACGCGGTCTCTCACCTGGACGGCCCGCCAGGAACCCGCATTGCCGTTCAAATATTGTCTCATTGTTCGCCGCAATGGGTCCTGGCATCCTTTTGCCGCGTCATACGTCAGAAGGATTCCTTTGGAACCCCGTTCCACCCGCTTCGGCAGAGGAGTACCCAATCGGGACGGAAGCGGGGAATTGCCCTCCCAGCGATCTGACCCGGGCGTATGCTTTGCCACGGGGTTCTTGCATCAATGAAATCCTTGCAACAATGAAAGAGGAGGGCACTCAAAGCCGGTCATGTCCAGCATCCTCGACACATCCCCATCGGCATCCCGGCGCAATGCGCGCACCATGCCCCATCGTCCACGGCCCAGCGTCCACAAGGGCAGCGAATCCATCGACGATTATCTGAAGGCAATTTTCGCTCTGGGTGGCGCCGAAGGGCGGCGCGTCGGCTCAACCGCTCTGGCGGACCGCCTGCAGGTGGCGCCCGCCTCCATCACCAACATGCTGCAGAAGCTCGCCGCCGCGCAGAATCCCTTCGTCGAATACGAGCGCCATCGCGGTGTCCGTCTCTCGCCCGCCGGGCGCCGGCGCGCCCTTGAGATCGTCCGCCACCATCGCTTGATCGAAACCTTCCTCCACCGCATGCTCGACTACAAAGTCGACGAACTGCACGACGAAGCCGAGCGCCTGGAACACTTCATCTCCGAGCGCTTCGAAGCCCGCATAGACGCCAAGCTCGGCCACCCCGACCAGGACCCCCACGGCTGCTGCATCCCGGCATTAGACGGCACCATGCCTGCCCGCCACCGGGTATCCTGCAACTGCCCGGAGTGAGCGGACCTGAACAAGGCTCAATTGGCTGCCTGTAATTCGATCTGGCGCCACGCTCGTCCATATCGCCCTTCGTCATCATGCGTTCTCACGCGTTTGAATCCTCGCGACGTCGCCTGCCCCCATCAGAATCAGCGACCTTTGTGCGAAGGGCGAATAGACGAGCAGCGCCATGCACGCGAGCGCCAGCCCGTAGTTGATGTGGTGCAGCAGCAGAAACGGCGAGAGCGCCCACAAAATATCCAGCGGTAGGAGATAGGGCCAGAGCTTCAGAAACTTCCCGCGCAATCCCGGCGCATGGAAGATCACGGCGCAGAGTAAAAAGGCGCGGACGGGAATCAGCATCGCGGCGGTCACGATGAGAACTGTGAATGCGTGAGCAGAGTGGGGCAGAGGTGCAATCAACTCCCGGATCTCTGCCAGATTCGCCAGTGCGCCCACATAGAAGCCCAGGTACATAAGCTGCAAGAGCACGAAAAGTGTCTGCACAACGGCATGAGAACTCTTCGGCAAATCCTCCGGGCCGGAGAGAACTCGATCGAACAGACTCGTCCCTACCTCTGCCGATGCTTGAGCCGGCTCCGGTTCCGCCGCCGGTCGGGTCGAGTCCGCTGCTTGCAATCCAATCCGCTCTACGGGGGCCACGAAACGATAGCCGCGCCGAGCCAAGGTCTCAATGAAACGCGGAGTTCCCGCTTTGTCGCCAAGAGCTTCGCGGATGCGATTCACTGCTGAGTTCACGCCGTGTTCGTAATCGACCACGGTCCCGTCCGGCCACAGCTCTCGGCAGATCTCTTCCCTTGTCAGCAGCTCGCCTGGCCGCTCCAGCAACAGGAACAGAAGCTGCAACGGCTGCGAATGCAGCTTGATCCGCACGCCCTGCCGGCGAAGCTCTCCAGTCCTCGCGTCTGCCTCGAAGACGCCGAAGCGAAAACGCCTGGCTGGCTGTGGCTCCGTCATATTCGGCGCTCAGTGTATCCGACGCCGGGCACGATTGCCCTCGCACGCGAGCGCGAGAACTTACCAGAAACCAACTAGATCCAGTGGGTTACGCCGTGAGGAACAATCTTCCTCCGCTCGAGGCGTCATGCATTGCCTTCGCCGCGCGGATGGTGCAGGTTGAACGCATGAATCTGGGTTCATTCCACCCGTCCTCGGGTATTTTCGCTGCTTTCTGCAGCAGTGCTTGTTATTGGAGCGCCACGCCCGCTGATTGGCCAGCCCACGTCCGCAGCGGTCGCAGCCTTCAACGCATACACGGCGAAGGTGGAGTCCCGTCTGGCTGTCCAGCACCGCTCAGCCGACAGCTTCCTCGCACCAGCCACAACTTCAGCGAGTGATATGAGGCGTCTCCAGAAAGGCGAACCGGTCATCGAACGACTGAGTCCTTCAGCCGGCGCGGAGGTCTCCGGATCGCTCCTTCATCATTGGCGCGGTACAGCCTATGTTCGCGGAGCCAAAGCGGCGGACTTCGAAGGGCTCTTGCGGGACTTCAGGGCCTATCCGCAGCACTTCGCTCCTCAGGTTTTACGGGCGGGGCTGATCGCCCAAAGCGGCGACCAGACGCAGATGTTCATGCGCGTGCGGCAGAAACATGTGATCCCGGTGGTGATGGATACGGCCTATGACATCACGTATGGGCGGCTTGATCCCCAACACGGCTATAGCCTCTCGCGAAGCACGCGCATCGCCGAAATCGATGCGCCAGGCACGCCCTCCGAGCGGCCACTGAATGCCAATGAGGAGCATGGTTTTCTCTGGCGGCTGAACACCTACTGGAGCTATGAGGAGAAGGACGGCGTGCTCTACCTGCAGGTTGAGGCGGTCTCACTCACGCGCTCCATTCCTCATGGCCTCGGCTGGGCAATCGGGCCTTATATCGAGAACATTCCCCGCGATTCACTGGAGTTCACGCTGCGCTCTGCATGCGACGCGCTTCGAAAATAAACGGCTGTGCGTCTTCAGAAAGGACAGAAGAATGAATCACTCGGCTGTAATAACGGAAGAGGCGGCGAGCTTTGCGCCAGCCCGGCGCGTGAACCAGGCGTTGACTGCATCGCTGGAAAAGCGCGCGCTGCAATGGATGGCGCGTCATGCACCGCGCTGGCTCACCTCCGACCAGCTCACCGTGCTGGGGCTGATGGCGCAGATCGGAGCGGGCGCCGCATATGCCCTCTCTCACTACGACCGATACGCTCTGCTGCTGGTGAACGTCTGCCTGGTCCTCAACTGGTTCGGAGACTCCATGGATGGAACTCTGGCGCGCATTCGCTGCCAGCAGCGTCCGCGTTTTGGCTTCTATGTCGATCACATGGTCGACGTACTCGGAGCCACCGCGCTGATGTTTGGACTCGGCCTCTCCGGTTTCGCGCATTGGCAAGTCGCCATCGCGATGCTGATCGGCTTCCTGCTCCTGTCGAGTGAAAGCTATCTCGCCACCTACACCCTGTCTCGCTTTCAGCTCTCGCAGGGCATCTTCGGTCCAACCGAGATCCGCATTCTGCTGATCGCCGGGAATCTGGCACTGCTGCACAGCCCATACGCGACGGTCTTCGGCCACAAGATGCTGCTATTCGATCTGGGCGGCATCATCGCGGCGGCCTGCATGTTCGCCATGGTGATCGTCCTCACCCTACGCCATACCGCGCAGCTCTATCGTGAAGAGCCGCTGCCCTAACGGACAAGGAGTCCGCACCTGCAGCGCTATCTACAGACGCGGACTCCCGGTTTTCTCTTCAGTGATAGCGACGTTACGAGTTCTTCAGCGACGCCATGTCGATCGAGAAGCGGTACTTCACATCCGCCTTTAGCAGTCGTTCGTATGCCTCGTTGACCTTCTGGATGGGGATGACTTCCACATCGGCAGTGATGTTGTGCTTACCGCAGAAGTCGAGCATCTCCTGGGTTTCCGCAATGCCGCCGATCAGCGACCCGGAAAGGCTCTTGCGGCCAATGATCAGATTGAATGAGGAGACGGGGAACGGCTTCTCTGGAGCACCGACGAGCGTGAGATTGCCGTCCCGCCGCAGGAGGCCGAGCAGCGCGTTTACGTCGTGATCGGCGGAAACCGCGTCGAGGATGAAATCGAAGCTGCCTGCGTGCTTCGCCATTTCGTTGGCATCGCGCGAGATGACCACTTCATCCGCCCCGAGCCGGAGGGCGTCGTCTTTTTTGTTGGGCGATGTGGTGAAGAGGACCACGTGGGCTCCGAGAGCGTGCGCGAACTTGACGCCCATGTGGCCCAGGCCGCCCAGTCCGACGATGCCAACCTTCTTGCCCTTGGTCACCCCCCAGTGGTGGAGAGGCGAAAAGGTGGTGATGCCGGCGCAAAGCAGCGGCGCCGCTCCCGCAAGGTCAAGATTCGTGGGAACCTTCAACACAAAACGGTGGTCGACGACGATGCTGTCCGAGTAGCCGCCGTAGGTGACGCCGCCAGTGTGCTTGTCCGGGAAGTTATAGGTCAGCGTAAAGTTGGGGCAGAACTGCTCCAAACCTTCTCTGCAATTTGGACAGGTCCCGTCGGAGTCGACCATACAGCCGACCGCCGCAATGTCCCCAACCTTGAATTTCTTGACAGCCGAGCCCGTCTTCGTGACACGGCCAACAATCTCGTGGCCGGGAACGCAAGGGTACACAGTGGGCATGACTCCGCTCCACTCGTTGCGCACCTGGTGCAAGTCGGAGTGACAGATCCCGCAGAAAAGAATCTCAATCTGCACATCGGTATCGGTTGGATCGCGCCGCGCGATCTGAGTGGAAGCAAGCGGCGAAGTGGCACTGGCAGCGGAGAATGCTTTTGCGTTGTACATGGGCGTAGTTAGGATGCGCCATCGTCAATAGGATATGCAAAAGATGACTTGCACCTGCGACATGCCCCACCTTGTATGCAGCGTGCGCGGTTATCGGTCCCGGGCTGCCGGCCAGCTATCAACATGGGCCGCCGTGCGGCCCGTACAATCGAGCAATGCCGTCCCCTCCGCCGCAGCCCGCACGCGCTGTGGTCATCACTATCAGCGATTCGCGCACGCGCGGCGATCGCCCGGATACCTCCGGGCCCGCGGTGGCTGCATCTCTCGAGTCTGTAGGATTCACCGTGGAAGGCCCGCATCTCGTGCCCGATGAGCAGCCCCAGATCGAAGCGGCGCTACGCCATCACGCCGCGGTTGTTCCGCTCATCGTCACCACTGGAGGCACCGGCATTGCCCCGCGCGACGTCACGCCGGAAGCGACGCGCGCCGTCTGCACACGCATTCTCGACGGCTTCGCCGAGCGGATGCGCGCTGCCGGAGCGCGTCGTACTCCGCTCGCCGCCCTAAGCCGCGCCGTCGCCGGCACCTGTGGCCGCGCACTCATCATCAACTTGCCGGGGAGTCCCGAGGGTGCCGTGACCTCGCTCGAAGCCGTGCTTGACCTTGTCCCGCACGCGCTCGCGCTGCTCAGCGGCGCCGATCCACATACCGCGGCAGCCGGAGCGCCGCGCAGGTGAGCACCTTCATCACAAAATGGATCGCCCGCTATAAAGGATTCGTCCTTGGCGTGCTCGGGCCGCTTGGCATCTGGGGTGGCTTACTCGCCGGCGTCGTTGACTCCGGCACCCTGCCCATCCCCATGGACCCGCTGATCGCCACCTGGGCATGGAACGACCATCGGCACGCATATCTCTACGTCATCATGGCTGCGGCCGGCTCAGCGATCGGCGGGCTCATTCCGTTCCTGCTTGGTCGCGCCGGGGGCGAACTCTTCCTGCTGCGCCGCATCGATCGCGCCCGCTATGAGGCGATGATGGCGCGCTTCGAAAAGCAGGAGTTCCTCGCCATGGCAATCCCGTCGGCTATGCCTCCGCCGACCCCATGGAAGGCCTTCGTCTTCGGCGCCGGTGTCTTTGAGATGAACATCTGGCACTTCATGCTGGCTGTCTTCACCGGCCGCGCAGTGCGCTTCGGCGTGGAAGCCGTCCTCACCATCAAATACGGCCCGCAGATCATCAATGTCGTCGGAGACCTGTTCAAGCACCACCTGACTGTGACCTTGGTCTTCCTCTTCGTGGCGCTCGGTCTGCTGCTCTTCTGGGTCCTGAGAAAGCGCTACACAAAATCCGGCAACGATGTGAATGGAGACGATCTGAATGAATCGGAGCCGCGCCGGCGCAGGCGCCCGTGGCAGTAAGGCACAGGGTCCCGCATTGCGTTCTGACACAAATCAACAACGGCCCGCGTGAATATGTCACGTATGATGGAGCGCGTCCCCCGCAAAATCAGTAAAGACCTCATCGCCCGGAGCGCCGCTTGCTGGATCAGGCTATTTCTCACTACCGCATCCTCGAGCGGCTCGGCGGCGGTGGCATGGGTGTCGTCTACAAGGCAGAAGACACGCGTCTGCATCGCTTCATCGCGCTCAAGCTGCTGCCGGACGATATAGCGAGCGATGCACAGGCGCGGGCGCGGTTCCTCCGCGAGGCGCAGGCTGCCTCCGCTCTCAATCATCCGAATATCTGCACTATCTATGACATCGGCGAGCATGAAGACCACACCTTCATCGCCATGGAGTTTCTGGATGGCGTAACGCTGAAGCAGAAAATCAATGGCCAGCCTCTGGCGATGGAAGAACTGCTCACGCTCGGCATCGAGATCGCAGATGCCCTCGACGCAGCGCATACCAGCGGCATTGTCCATCGTGATATCAAGCCGGCAAATATCTTCGTGACCAGGCGCGGGCATGCCAAGGTTCTCGACTTTGGGTTGGCGAAGATGTCGCTTCGGGCCAATGCGGGCAACAGTATCGGTTCGGCGGAAACCCAGGCAACGGCAATCCAGGAAGAGCACCTCACCAGTCCCGGGCTGGTCCTGGGGACAATCGCCTATATGTCGCCGGAGCAGGCGAGCGGCAAGGAACTGGATGCGCGAACGGACCTGTTCCCGTTCGGAGCCGTGCTCTATGAGATGGCAACTGGCGTGCTGCCCTTCCAGGGCGAGACCTCAGCGCTGATCTTCGATGCCATCCTGAATCGCGCGCCGGTGCCGGTCTTGCGATTGAACCGCAACGTACCGCCGCGCCTCGATGACATCATCGAAAAGGCGTTAGAGAAAAACCGCGAGCTACGCTACCAAACCGCAGCCGAAATGCGACGTGACCTGCAACGGCTGAAACGGGATCTTGAGTCGGGACGCAGTGAGATCAACCGTGCGTCCGGCTGGCCCATAGAAAGCGACGGCGCGCCGCACCCTTCCTCAGGCCCACCGCCCGTGCCGCCATCCGGCTCCTCTCCCGCGGTCATAACTCCGCCATCGGGTTCCGTTCCCGCAAGCGGAGCGCAGCCTGCCCCCGTTCCTGCCGCGCCGCGGTGGAAACGTGGGAAAGTCATCGTCCCAGTCGCCGGCCTGATTGCCGCAATAGCCAGCGGCGCATACTACCTGTCCTCACGGTCAAGCAAACACCTTACCGACAAGGACACTATCGTCCTGGCCGACTTCAAGAACGAGACCGGTGACCCTGTCTTCGACGACACTCTGCGGACGGCGCTGACCGTGGCGCTGAATCAATCGCCATTCCTCGATGTGCTGCCAGACAGCAAAGTGAACAGCACGCTGAAGTTGATGACGCTTCCGGCGACGACGAAATTGACGCCGGAGGTGACGCGCGACCTGTGCCAGCGGGCCGGAGCCCAGGCCTATATAGCAGGAACCATCAGCGCGCTGGGGACCGAGTACGTTGTCGGGCTCAAAGCGACGAACTGCCAGACCGATGACACGCTGGCTCAGGAGCAGGTGACGGCGGTGGCGAAGGAGAAAGTGCTGGAAGCCCTGGGAGAAGCGACGGCCAAGCTGCGTGAGCGGCTGGGTGAATCGCTGGCTTCGGTGCAGAAGTTCGATGTCCCGCTCGCAGACGCGACCACCTCTTCACTGGAAGCCTTGAAGGCTTATAGCGTGGGCGACAGGCAGATCAGTCAATCGTCCTCAGCGTCTTCCAATCTGATGCAAGGCGTGGCTCACTTGGAGCAGGCCATCCAACTGGATCCCTCGTTCGCGGTGGCCTATCTCGGTCTGGCAACTCAGTACATCAACCTGTATGGCCCGGCGCGCGGCGCCATGTACTTCACCAAGGCATATGAGCTGCGCGACCATGCCAGCGAGCGGGAGCGGCTGCAAATCACAGCCGACTACTATGCGAGGGTGCTGGGCGATGTGAGCAAGGCAGCGGGAGCTTACGAGCAACTGATCGCGAACTACCCACGCAACGGCAGGGCACGCAACACTTTGGGCATTTTGTACTCAGCACAAGGACGATATAAGCAGGCGACCGAGGTAGTCCGTGCGGCAATTGCCCAAGACACAGGCACGAACATTTATTTCGGCAACCTGGCCAACTATCTCATGGGGCAGCAGCGGTTCGATGAGGCGCGGGAGACCATCATTCAGGCCCACACGCGCAAGCTCGACGACTTCGTCCAGCGCCTTGCCCTCTATGGGCTGGATTTCCTCAAGGCAGATGAGGCAGGTATGACCGAAGAGCAGCAGTGGCTCCTAGGCCGACCCGAGTATGTGAACTTTGGGCTCTCTGTTGCGTCGGATACGGCTGCTTATCGCGGACGGCTGCAGCAGGCGCGGGAGTTGACGACGCGTGCGGCAGACGCGGCGATGCGGGCAGACAGCAAGGAGTATGCAGGGATCAACGTGGAGCTTGCGGCTATCCGAGAGGCCGCCTTTGGCAATCGTACGGAGGGACGGAGGGATGCCGCGGCTGGACTGAAATTCGATCCCGAGAGCCAGGCGGTTCGTGCCATGGCCGGGACCGCGCTAGCCATGAGCGGCGATACCGCCCAGGCGAACTCCCTCGCGGAGGGGCTGAACAAGCAATATCCTGCGGACACACAGATGCAGTCACTGTGGCTGCCGGCGATCCGCGGTCAGCTCGCACTGGAACGCAAGAACCCGAGTGCTGCGATCGACGCTCTGCGCGTCTCTATGCCTCAGATCGAGTACGGGCAATTTTCATACACCACGAATCTGTCCTGCCTCTATCACACCTACATCCGGGGGCAGGCCTATCTGTCCGTAGGCCAAGGGCCGGCAGCAGCAGCGGAGTTCCAGAAGATCATCGACCATAGCGGTATCGTGTGGAATTGCTGGACCGGCGCACTCGCCCGTCTCGGTGTAGCACGGGCCAACGCACTTGAAGCACAATCGTTGCAGGGCGCCGATGCCGATATCGCACGCCGCCGTGCGCTGGCGGGATACAAAGAGTTCCTCACGCTATGGAAGGATGCCGACCCGGACGTGCCGATCCTGAAGGAGGCGAAAGCCGAGTACGCGAAACTGCAGTAGCTTGCGTCATAGCATGTGTGGATGCAGATGTGAGAAGGCCCGACGCAAAGCGCCGGGCCTTCTGCTCTTTCTGTCTCTGTCTTACACCACAACCGGCTTCGCGGCGGCGTCCTTCGCCGTCTTCACCAATGCGCTGAACGCAGCAGCATCGTTGGTCGCGATGTCGGCCAGGATCTTCCGATCCAGCTCGATCCCCGCCACCTTCAGCCCATGGATGAGCTGCGAGTAGCTGGTGCCGTTCTGCTTTGCGGCGGCGTTGATGCGCACGATCCACAGCGAGCGGAACTGGCGCTTCTTCTGCCGCCGGCCAACGTAGGCGAACTTCAGACCGCGCTCGACGGCCTCCTGCGCTGCCTGGTAGAGCTTCGATTTAGTGAGGAAATAGCCGCTTGCCCTCTTCAGAATCTTTTTGCGGCGGGCAAGCCGTTTGGTTCCACGTTTTACGCGGGGCATCTCGTTAGTTCTCCTTTGCGTACTTCGTTATGCGGCTGGAGGCAGGAGGCAGCGCCCGGGAGGGCATTGCTTTTAAACCTCTTCACTCGCTCATCGCTCTGCTTCGGCATGGTGGGCTCACAGGGTACGCGTTACCCTGGCCCATCCGAATCAGGCGTACGGAATCATGCGCAGCACTTTTGGCAAGTCGGCTTCGGACACCAGCACCGTACCACCCAGGTGGCGCTTGGTCTTCTTTTCCTTCGAGGTCAAAATGTGGCGCATCTTCGTCTGACCACGGAGCACTTTACCCGTGGAAGTCTTCTTGAAGCGCTTGGCCGCGCCCTTGTGTGTCTTCAGCTTAGGCATGTATGTCCTGAAATCGCCGGTATGGCGACATCAGCCAGTATACCTG
>DASUWP010000179.1:0-4898 GCA_036378335.1 Acidobacteriaceae bacterium
CGTCATCGTTCTCGCCATCTTCGCCGTGCCCATTCTGTTCGTCGCCTGGCTCTTCCATCTGGCACTCGGCGCTGGTACTCGCGCCGCTCCAGCATTTGGACCTTAGTCTTCGCTTGATACAATCGCATCAACCGTTTTCGCAATCGGTTCAGCTCTTGAACAAGACCCTGCGCAGCTTTCCTTTAGAACAGCTGCTCTTCACAAGAACTGACTCAACCAACGAAAGTGTAAAACGGTATCACCGTCGGGGCGTAGCGCAGCCTGGTAGCGCATCTGCTTTGGGAGCAGAGGGTCGGGGGTTCGAATCCCTCCGCCCCGACCAACATACCGTCTTAAGGCGACCAATCCAGTCGACCCAGACTCCGACGCTCTCCGTCCATCTAGATTGCCTCACCCTATTGCTGCGCTTGCATAGCTGACACAGTCTCACCGGAAAGCGGAATTGGGGCAGCTGGGGTCTATCGCTACCATGCGGTGATGTCGTCTTCCCGTCTTGCCATACTGCTGGCGTTCTGCTGCCTCTCAGCCGGCGCCCAGGAACCCACGCCTCTCATCCTTGGATGGGGAACCTATGCGGCGCCGCGCGACGGTCGCCACGATGGGAAGGACCATGGCCTGCAGGCGGTAACCTATTGCGGCAGCAATCCGGAGAGCTGGGTGCGCGGCTCCGCCGCATTGAGTCTGGGAACGGTTGCGTGGCTCAACTTGACCTTGGAGTTGGAGACAGATTCGCCGCAGGCGGGCCCGAAAGGGTGGCTTCACGTGATGCTCAGCAAGGGCTGCCTGCATCCGGTAAACGGCTACTGCGATGCGGTGCATGATCCTCTGGTGAACCTCTACACCGTCGAAACAGACGAGGTCGGCATCAGTGGCAAGAGTGGAGACGATACGGGCATCGTCCGCAGAAGCGGGTCTGTCGAGATCCCCGTTAATGTAGCTCGCCAGGTGACTCACGTCGCCGTGCAGGCTGAGTGCACCGGCAGCGGTACCCAATGGTCCGGCTGGACATCTCTCCAGGACGCAGAGAATGCGTTCGAGGCGTCCGGCCGGCCGGCAGGTGCGAGCCAGTTGCAGTAGCGCAATTCGCATTCCCTGCAAGCGCTGCTGTGAGATCGGCCCGCTCAAATTCCCTTTGAGCTCCCAATATCCACCGGATACAACGAACGACGTATTTCAGTCTGCCCCGGAAGGCTACTACTGTTCTTTGCGTATAGATGGGTCCAGTAAATTGGTCCGTGTCTCGAGTGGAGGGGCACATGAAAAAGCTCGTTCGGCTATTGCTCGTCGTTCCCATCCTCGCCTTGGTTGCGCAGGTCGCCTTGGCCACGGATCCTCCTGGCCCACAGCCACCGCAGGTCCCTCCCATTCTTCAGCCGCACCCCGGCCCAATTGGGCCTGATGGGCCGGTGGATCCGACTCCGGTTGGGCCCTAAGGGACGAACATGGGAACCGGAGACTACCTGCTGTGGCTGACGGGGTTCGCTCTGAACCTGGGGCTGCTCTGTGTCCTGCTGCATAAGCGCCGCTTCCGCAAACTTCCCTGGTTCACACTGCTCATCGCCCAGGACGCAGTGCAGACCATCGTGCTCTTCTGTGTTCATACACACACCGCGATCAACTTCTATACCTATTGGAGCTTTGAGGCCCTCGATGCGCTGTTGCGCCTCCTCGTGCTCTATGAGGTGGCGCAGCTCCTGTTAGCCCAGTGCAGCCTGACCGTCACGGGCGTAGCTCGGCGCTACTGGAGCTTCTTCGTGGTGCTCATTGCGGCGCTTGCTGCAGTTGTGTGGCTCACGCCGTCCGGACCCTATCTGCCGGTCACAGTTGCGCTGCGCATCGGCCAGTTGTCTTCGATCTGTGTCGGCGGCTTTACTTGCCTGCTGATCCTGGTCACGTTCTTCTTCGGACTTCGCTTCCGCATCCATGCCCAGGCCGTGATCTATGGCCTCGCCCTCTACATGTTCGGCAAGCTGTGGGTTCACAGTTTGCTGTTGCTGCTGGGCGGTCTGCAGCACTGGTCTGCTCTGGAGGTCAGCCTCAAGCCGGTCTACCACATGACCTTGCTGATCTGGATCGTGTGTCTCTGGTTCGAGGAACCCAAGGTGACGCTGGCGCCCGAGATGCAGCGGCTGACGGGATCAGAGGCTCTCGCTTAGCGGGAATTCTCGGGACAGAGGGCTCATCAAGTTCGAATCCCTCTATCCCGGCCATCCAATCAACCCCGCCACGCTCACATGCATCCCTCCCAATAGAGGATTTTCCTCACCGAAGTAGCTGACTTTCGTCACTACGGAGCGCGATTAGAACCTTGATTCGTCTCAGGCTTGACCGGCAAGATCGAACGAATCACTGAATCGCTCAGTAAACCAGATCTTTTCAACGAAAGTTATTACGGCATTCACACGTTGGCTCACGCGCTGGTGCCATCCTGTGAATGCGTTTGGACGGTCTCCCCCATGATTATGAAAATGATCCAGAAATTGAAGTTGATGAAAAGGAACAGCGGCCTCGCCCTGAGCACGATCTTCGGCCGCGTCATCCGGCCTGATCGCCTGGCCTGATATCGTTTCAGAGGGTCGTGCCCCCGGCCTCTGCTCCGGCTTGCTGTGCGCTGGCACAACACTGCGCGATCGACTTTAAGCTTCCCTTAACACGCATCTGCCGCAACAACGAACGAACCCTCTTCGTCTTCTCGAATCAGTGCACGTGAGCGATGTCGTCGTTCATCGAGAACTGCTCCTGAAGGTCCTCTTCATACGGGAAGACGTGAATCATCCAACTGAAAATCACCGGCATGAACGTGCCGCCCTCCGCTTTGCAAGCATCCGCCGTGTGGATTGAGCCGAACATCCCGAATTTTGGATGATTGCCGTGATAATCCTTCACCTTGTTCGCCGGAGCAGCGCAAAAGTTCATGTGCTCGTGCCAGCGGGCGACGCTGAGCGGGACGCGCTGGTTCAGCTCATCCTCGGTCGCGCTCGTGCTGTCGGTGAACATCACGCCTTCGAGCTTGAACTTCTCGGTCGGCGTCTGCCGGTAAAGAAGCGCCGACGGCCGGGTGGGATCGAATTGCATATCGGCCAGCTGCACGTTGGCATTGTTTGTAAAGTGATATTGAGGCTGCACCACGCCCGGGTTCGCCTGCACATATCCGTCCGCAATCGCCTTCTTGTAATCCTGGTACTTCTCGATCGCAGCCTTCACTTGGGCGACCAGCGCCTTGGCCCGTTTCTCATCGCCCGGTTGCTTTGCGCGTAGCGGCGTGATGCACATGTGATTCGTCATCGCGCCCATGCTCTGGCCCATCACGCTCATACCGCCCATGCTGCTCATGTCGTCGCAAGCGTGGCCTGCACCATCCGTATTCGTAGCAGCCATCCCCGGCATGCCGCTCATCGGCTGAGATTGCGCCCAGGCCTGACGCTGCAATCCGATCAGAAGCATCCCCGCCAAACTAATCGTACAAACCGCAGTTCGGTACATCTCCCTTGAGATATTCATACTTGCTGTGCGACTCCGGACTGACACCGACCACGTATAGTACCGGCACTATGCGTGGTCAATGAGAGCGACGCATCTCGCTGGATCAGAGTGACAGACTTACCCGCAAGCGTGACGAACCCGCCTCGTTGCCGAGTCTTCATTTTTGCTCAGAGTCATTGGTCAGACTTCGGCAGCAGTTACTGACTCCCACCGTTCGGCTTAGGCGCAGGCAAACTCGCCACCATGTGATCCAGCGGCGTCGGTTTCTTCTGCTTCGGCTCGAACATCGCAAAGCTGCCGCGGTTCGAAATATAAATGCGGCTGAAGATACCGGTTGGCAGCAGGCCGCCGATAGCAGCCCCCGCGCCGTGGAATGCCACCGTCTGCGTCGCCACTTCTCTGGACTTGCCGTCGATGATCAGTTGCGTCTGGTGCAACTCCGCCAATTGCTGATGCCCGGCTACATCGCCCACCAGGCTCTGTCCGCCACTCATATTCTCAGGGACGCCAAAGAGCACTAGCGAGGGCGATCCCGAGTCCAGCAGGAAGTTCATCACCTGCACGCCGTCTGTCGTTATCCTCGCCTGCACCGCCAGGTTGGCAAACTCCGGACTATCTTTAAGCCCCTCACGCCGCAGCGGAACGTGATGCCCAGTCAGCGATCGCTCGAGTTCACCATCAGTATCGAACTCCAGCAGCTTGTGCCGGTAGTCCAGCAGAAAATCCGCATGCTCCAGCGCGTTCTGTCCCAGTACGCCGCGAATTGCTGGATCGATGCGGCGCAACCCATCCAGATCGCGAACCATCACCTCCACGCTCATCTCCGTCACCGGTCCCACGCTGACACGGCACGCCTGAGCAAGCAGCACCGGCACAGGCTCGACCAGCGTCTGTACACTGCCCCTCTGCTGCACCTGCAGTCCCAGTTCCCGCGCCAGGTCGCGGTCCACCGCTGAGATAGTGGAGCCCGTGTCCAGCATGAACTGGTAGGGGCCGCGTCCATTCACCGTCACCGGAACAATCACAGCGAAGCCGCGAACGACATGAAATGGCACCACGGAGGAGCTTGGTATGTCAGCGAACAGCACCGGCACCGTGCAAAGTAACGCTACAGCGATGAGCACACAACGAAGAAGGCCGAAGCAGCAGAAAGACGTGGCGATCTGTTTGCGAAGATCACCGCTACCAAAACCAAAGTGAGAGTTGCCCCGCATAGCACCCTCCTCAACAACTTGGGCTTAACCCTAAGTCGGAGAAGGAGGCCGCGTCAGTAGGCAGAGCGATGGGATAGCGCGGCCACGCGATAAGCCGTGCCCGCGGCGCGCCGAACCGTTTCGTCGCGCGGGCAATGGAGATATTTGAGTGACAACTTGGGAGCAACCGCGATAACTACGGGGGCGTCGTCTCAGCGTAGA
>DASUWP010000180.1:0-4833 GCA_036378335.1 Acidobacteriaceae bacterium
CGCGGCTCAAGCTGCCACCAAGTGCGATCGCCAAGCTGGATCAAGCAAGCAGGCCGGCACAGAAGGCGGCGTAACCGAAGGGGAGGTATGCCAGTAGCCGAGAAGCGTGCCTCGCATTCACCTCACTTTATTGGCTTCGCATTGACAGGATCGGCTGCCGGAACTAGGGTGGCGGGCATCAGGGTTTGCGCGCTCGCACGTCCAATCCGGCCGACCGACGCCCTGATCCAAATTCAAGAAACAGGAGCCTCCCCCGATGCTTCGTAAACCCTTCCTGTATATCGTTACCACAGTTGCAGCGATTCTCTGTGCGGCCGCTCAAGCACAGACACCAGCAGCCTCCTCTACGCCGCCGCCCGCGCAGATCCAGAAGCAGACACTCGCCGGCATCGACAAGCTTCAGACCTGGTATACGCAAGCCACCGGTCTTTACCAGACGACCGGGTGGTGGAACTCTGCAAACGCGCTCACCATGTTGGCCGACTATTCGTTGGTGGCGCACACCCCCAGCTACAGCACCGTTTTCTCGAATAGCTTTCAGCAGGCGCAAAAGACCAACAGCGGCTTCATAAACAACTATTACGACGACGAGGGTTGGTGGGCGCTGGCCTGGATCGGCGCCTACGATCTCACGCACACACAGCAGTATCTGGAGATGGCATCGTCGATCTTCACCGACATGAGTGGCGGATGGGATTCAACCTGCGGCGGCGGCATCTGGTGGAGCAAAGACAAGACCTACAAGAACGCGATCGCCAACGAGCTATTCCTCTCCGTTGCCGCGCACCTTGCCAATCGCGTTGCACCTGCGGATCGGGCCAGCTACCTGGCATGGGCAAACAAGGAATGGGGCTGGTTTCAGCAGTCCGGCATGATCAACAGCCAGAACCTGATCAATGATGGGCTCGACCTCAGCACATGCAAGAACAACGGGCAGAACACCTGGAGCTATAACCAGGGGGTGATTCTCGGCGGCTTGGTGGAACTGAATCGGGCCCAGCCGTCGCCGCAGCTGTTGAGTACGGCAAACACGATTGCGAATGCGGCTATCACTCACCTAAGCGATGGCAATGGCGTGCTGCATGATACCTGCGAACCGAACTGCGGCGCTGATGGCGTGCAGTTCAAGGGGATCTTCATGCGAAACCTGATGGCGCTGAATTACGCGACTCCGAATCCGCAATACGAGACATTTGCAATCACAAACGCGGAGAGCATCTGGAATCACTCACGAGATGCCAGTAATGCCTTTGGCCAGGTATGGTCGGGGCCGTTCGACGCGGAGAATGCAGGCAGTCAAAGCTCTGCGCTGGACGCCTTTGTGGCGGCATACGCGAGCTCGCTGGAACAGAAACATTAACTCCAGCGGAAACATCAACGGTTATCCCGGGGCGCTTACGGAGCCGGGCGCCCTATTCCGCCAAAGCTTTTGCGATACTAGAACACGCCTATGGAAATTCACCGGCGTCACTGCTCCCTTGCGCTCGCTTCCCTGCTCGTTGTTCCTTCCATTCCCGCCAGCGCGTCGGCTTATGACGGCAAGCCGAAGCTGGTGGTGCTGGTGGTGATCGATCAATTTCGCGAAGACTACCTGGAGCGATATCGGGCGGATTTAAAGGCACAGCACGGCTTCCGGCTTTTCCTGGATCACGGCGCGTACTTTCCCGAGTGCTACTACGACTACGCGAATACCAAGACCGCGCCGGGACATGCGACGCTCGGCACTGGTGCTTACAGCGACGGGCATGGCATCAGCTCGAATGAGTGGTGGGACTTGAGTCGCAATGCGAAGCGGCCCATCAGCTCAGTGGAGGACGACCGTTACAAGCTGGTTGGACTGCTTACCGCAGCCAGTGAAGAAGGCGCATCGCCTCGCAACGAGCACGCTTCGACAGTGGGCGATGAGCTGCGCCTGGCGACGGTGGGCCAGTCGAAGGTCTTCGGCATTTCCCTGAAGGATCGTGCGGCGATTCTGCCCGTAGGGCACTCCGCTAACGCGGCTTATTGGATCGATCCGAAGAGTGGAGCCTTTGTCACCTCCACTTATTATCAGAACGCCCTGCCGGACTGGGCCACCACGTTCAACGCAAGCTCGCGGGCGCAGCAAGCGCTGGATGAGGCGCACGGCGATGCGCAGAAGACCTTTTTCGAGCAGGTAGACACCTCTCCTGCCGGCAACACTTACGAACTCGACTTTGCCCGCGCGCTGATCACCGGCGAGCAGCTCGGGCATCATCCGACCACGGACATGTTATCCATCTCCTTGTCTGCAAACGACGGTCTTGGCCATCGTGTGGGGCCCGATGCGCCGGAGATGCACAACATGGTGGAGCAACTCGATCAGCAGCTCGACGGCTTCTTCACCTGGCTGGATCAGAACGTCGATGGCGGACTGGCCAACGTCTGGATCGCGCTCTCTGCCGATCACGGCGTCGCATCCACGCCGGAGCAGGCAACGTCGCTGGGCATGGACGCGGCGACATGGGATATACCGAAGCTTCTCGCCGGCCTCAACGACGCGATGAACGGCAAGTTCTCCCCGGGCGAAAAGATCGACTATCTGCTGACGCACCAGGAGCTGCCGTACATCCAGCTCAACCAGCCGGCCTTTGAGCGCGCCGGCATCAATGAGCAGGAAGCCGAGGATGCAATCGTCGCGGCGCTCCCGGCGGTGATCGGTACGCTGCCTGCACAGCCGCCGGTTCACGTACCCATGGGTACGCCGCCACCCGTCGTCCAAGCGCCGCCGCCGAGCCCTGTTCCGCACCGCCGGCCATCCCGCGCGATCCGCCCTACCGCCGCCGCGCAGGCGAAGCAGCAGGAACCCGAACAGCCGGAGACTGCGCCGGCTCCAGCCACACCGCAGCCGCTGCAGCCGCCCTCCAGCAAGGTAGCGCCGCGTCCCTCGGTGGTGGATGTCTACACGCGCACGCAGCTCGCCTCCGGAGCGTTGCCGCCGGACGAGTTTGGCGAGCGAATCGCGCACAGTTATAGCCCCAATGGCGGCTGGTACGTGATGCTGGTTCCTCCCCCCTACCAGATGAACGGGAACGCCGCGGGAACGGGCACTACCCACTTCAGCGCCTGGTCCTACGACCGCCACGTTCCGCTGGGCTTCTTCGGTACTCCATTCCAGCCGGGCATCTACTACGGGAGGGTAGCGCCGGTGGATTTCGCAGCAACCTTTGCTGCCTTGCTGGGACTGAATCAGCCCTCCGCTTCCGTGGGACATGTCCTGACCCAGGCCCTCAAACCCGTTGCCGCTACCCCGGAGACGCCGCTGACTCCCAAGCCGGCTCGTCGCACCCGCCATGCCCCAACGAGCGAGCCGAGTCCTCCCGCCGGCGGCAGTGCACCGGAAGGCGTTACCCCCGAATGAAGCCCGATATGCGCGTGCGGCTCTGCGGCCTGGAGTTGCGTAACCCGGTCATTGCCGCCTCCGGCACCTTCGGCTACGGCATCGAGTTCGAGGAGATCTTGTCGCTGGACAAGATCGGCGGCTTCGTCACCAAAGGCTTATCGCGCGAACCGATGCCGGGCAATGACACGCCGCGCATTATCGAGACCGCCTCCGGCATGATCAATGCCATTGGGCTGCAAAACATGGGCGCCGCAGCCTTTATCGCGGAAAAACTGCCTGCGCTGCGCCGCTATGCGGGTACAGCCTGCATTGCGAATGTGTTTGGCTACACGGTCGATGACTACCTCGCAGTCATCGATCAGCTCAATGCCGCTGAAGGGATTGCGGCTTATGAACTGAATGCCTCCTGTCCCAATACGCGCCATGGCGGCCTGATCTTCGGCGCGGACCCGGCGCAACTCGCCGAATTGGTGGTGAGGGCGAAGCGGCTGGCCGCCCGGCCCGTGATCGTCAAACTCTCGCCCAATGTCACTTCGATTGCACAGATGGCCCGGGTCACCGAGGCTGCGGGCGCGGATGCCATCTCTTTGGTGAACACCTTCGTCTCGCTGGCTATCGATGTGAAAACCCGCCGGCCACGCATCGCGAATGTCACCGGAGGGCTCTCCGGCCCGGCCATCAAGCCAATTGCA
This sequence comes from Acidobacteriaceae bacterium, assembly GCA_036378335.1. Lineage (GTDB taxonomy): Bacteria > Acidobacteriota > Terriglobia > Terriglobales > Acidobacteriaceae > KBS-83. The sequence goes on from DASUWP010000180.1 coordinate 4,054, forward strand.
CTGCGCCTGGTATGGGAGGCGGCAAAGGCGGTAAAGATTCCTGTGATCGGCATGGGCGGCATCACCACCCCGGAGGACGCGGTGGAGTTCCTGCTGGCCGGTGCGACGGCGGTGGAGGTCGGCACAGCCTCGTACGCCGATCCGCGGGCCGTCCAGCGGCTGGCCAAGGGACTGGAAACGTGGTGCAGCGGCAATCACATCGAGCGGGTAGGTGAGCTGACCGGCGCGCTCAAGCTGGAATAAGGACCAAAGACGCTCAACAAAAGGAGAGGCCATGGGGCCTCTACTTTTGAGCTTTAACATACCGCTATTTTTCAGGCGACGCGGGAGTCGCGGTCATCCAGAGAGCGAGCGTGCAAAGACCGTGCCTGATTCAATGCCACACCGGTAAGGAAGACGGGGGCGGGAGTGGCGATAGCCACCAGCACCCAGCATACGAACGACAGCAGCAATCCGCCGATGGCAGCCGCCTGCAGGCTGAGCACAATCGGGATCTCCCAAAGATGCAGGCTCACAAGGGCCCAGTGCTGCAACGGCTGAATGTGGTGGATGATGGCGAGCGCCAGAATGAAAGCGGCGGTGGAGATGGTTGTCGTGCCAATCAGCACTACATCGATCGTACGATGCAGGCGCTGGCGGCTGCGGCAGTAAGCGCACTCCGCAAAGTGCTCCTCATAATCGCCGCGCATGGCCGGCGTGATTCCAGAGATGTCATAACGCCAGCTGGAGAGGATGTCGCCCACCACCGGATCGACGCAGCCGTCCTGGTCGTTAAAGCGA
>DASUWP010000181.1:0-4380 GCA_036378335.1 Acidobacteriaceae bacterium
GGCTTCCAGGTGATCGACCGTCATGGCACTTTGAAGCTTGCGAGCCAGTGGCGATAGATGGGGTCTTCGCCGGGAGGGATGGGGTGGCCGTCCGGGCCGGAGACGCTGAAGATGAAGACCATGGTCTGAGCGTGGACGTAGTAGTAAGGGGGAGCGATGTAATCGGTGGACGAGTGGGATCTGCTGACTACCTTTGCATTGTCCAGGGTGGGATAGTCGGAGGCTTTCAGCCACCGGTCGAGCAAGTACTCTTCAGACGACATTATTTTGGCGGCGAGCGTATAGTTGCGGCCCTTATGGGTGAAGGCTCGCGAGCAGGTGATTCGTTCTGAATTTTCCGCGCCATTCGTATATTCAGCCAGCACGCGAATGGTATCGCTGGCCGGGTATTCGAAGATGCCGCCGCATCCGCTGTCGCGGGAGACTTTCCAGTCCGCGCCGTCCTTGACCGGACCAGTGAAGCGGAAGGTGTGGACCACCTGGTCGAGTAATCGGCTCAGTCGGTCTGGATGGAATTCCTTTAAGGAGCCGGTCTCGAACGCGGCGAAGCTTGAACTGGCGATCAGGGATGCGACTTCGAAGCAGACGTTCTGGTAGAAGGCGCGATATGCGGGCCCGCTGGTGTTATGGCTGAGGCCAGCGTCGCTAATAAGGGCGGTGTGGAAGGGAACGCCGTGGATGATTGTGATTTTCGACGGGAGAGGGCTCTCGAGCGTGTCGCAATCCTGCTCCGTCTTGGCATCGCGCAGCACGTTGATCGCGACACCGGCGCCCTCGAGATTGGTGCCTCGATAGTCCGTGCCGGTGTAGCCGAGGCATGCGACGGTTAATGCTGAACAGATGGGGAGAAATCCACTGGGGCGCTCGCCGCGCGAGTTGTTATAGAGCTTTATGTCAGGCGGATAGGAAATGATGAACCCGTAATCCGGGTTCGAGTAGGTTTGCCAGCCGGACGGCTGCTGCGCCGCGGCAAACAGCCCGCAGAGCATAGCGGGTATGAGGAGTGCGAACCACCTGCGAAGCATTGCCTTCACCTGCGAAAACCGGCGCGGTTGAATGTAACACCGTGGCGAGCGAACTGCCCATCGCCATTAGCACTCACTCATTTCAGGTGGGCGCAATTCATGGAATTTCGGTGAGGCGAGGCGGCCGAAGTTGATACGACGGTAGCTGACTGAAATGATTTGAGTGTCCATGGGCCTCCCGCCGCGCCTTTTTCCTGTCCCACAGAGATAGTAGAGAGCTGGCCGGCTCGATTCGACTTCAAATTACTTGAGGTAGGCCCGGACCAGGTCGATGAGGTCTTCGGCGACTTCCTGCGAGGGGAGCGAAGGCTGGCCTGGCCGCATCATGTGCTCGCGGATGTGGTCTTCGAGGACTTCGCCCATGAGGCTGTTGATGCCGCCGCGGACGTTGGCGAGGAGCATGAGGACGTCGGCGCAGTCGGTGTCGCCGGCGAGGGAGCGCTCGATGGCGTCGACCTGGCCGCGGATGCGCTTGATGCGGGCGAGGAGTTTTTTGTCCTGACGGTGGGCCATTGCGCCTCCTGTTGCTTTGTATATCCTAGGGGGATATGGTACACAAAGGACGACCTCGCTGTCCTCCTCACCAATTCATCGAACGCTGGTGACGGCGAGGCAGCTGGACGTGATACCACGGGTGCTGGGTAAACAAATTTGATGGTGAGTGCTGCCCCATTGGCGCGCCGACGCCTGATTAGACCAAATTTTGCCTTTTGGCCCTCCTCCGGTGGGCAGACCTACTACAGACCAATAGAGGAGATGCCCCAGGAACGTGCGTTGCCGAAAGAGACTGACACCCTGGACGGGGATGGGGATGCTGTTGGCGCTGGCCGTCCACCTGGCGCTGCGCACTTGCGCAGGCCAGACGGGAGCGTTTGCGGCGGCGGGCTCTGCGCAGGCGGCCGGCGGCGGGCATGCGACGGCGAGTTCGACGCAGAAAGCAGGAGCGGAGCCGGGCGAGGCGCTGACGATGTTTCCGCATGCGGAGGCGGCGCCGTGGTTCGTGGCCGGGCAAACAAACATCATCTTCCAGGCGCATCCCGGCTTCCATTCGCCCTACGAAGGCGCGAACAGTCTTCGCAATGGAGGCGAGTACAAGACTTCCCTGCTGGGCACGCTGTACCTGGGGTATCAGCTTGGGCGAGGCGTGCGCGGGGAAACGCCGACGTGGAGCGAGCGCTACAACACGGATTTCATTGCGGACTTTGAATCGTCGGGCGGACGCGGGCTGGGCCAGGCGCTGGGGCTGGCGGGCTTCACCAATCTGGATGTGGTGCGCAATCCGAACCTGGGCTCGAAGCCTTATGTTTCACGAGTGGAGTTTCATCAGACAATCGGCTTCACCAACGAGATGACCGAAGTGGAGCGCGGTCCGCTCTCACTGGCGACCGAGGCGCCGGTGCGACGGCTGGAGCTGCGGCTGGGGAAAATGTCGCTGCCGGATGTAATGGACATCAACGACGTGCTGAGCGACAGCCACATGCAGTTCACGAACTGGACGGTGGACAACAATGGCGCGTGGGACTATGCGGCGGACACGCGCGGTTACACATATGCCGGTGTGATCGAGTATCAGGACCGCAACTGGGCTGCGCGCTATGTGCTGGCGGCGATGCCGGTGGTGGCGAACGGCATCGATCTAGACTGGGCGCTGAGCCGGGCGCGTGGACAGAACTGGGAGTTCGAACTACGTCATGGATTATTCCCGAAGAGCAAGGGGACGCAGCGCGTGCTGGCATTCGTGAACAACGCGCATATGGGAAGTTATCGCGAGTCGGTGACGCGGTATGTCGAGGGCATCGATGCGACACCGGACATCCACAAGACGGAACGCTTCAGCGCGGTGAAGTATGGCTTTGGCTACAACGTGGAGCAGCAGGTGACGGAGCATCTGCGCGCCGCGGGCCGCTTTGGCTGGAATGAAGGGCAGCATGAGTCGTTTGCGTACACGGAGGTGGACCAGACGGTGCTGCTGGGCGCGGATTACGACGGCGCGCAGTGGGGACGCAAGAACGACAAGGTGGGGCTGGCGTTTGTCTCGAACGCGATCAAGAAGGACCACCAGAATTATCTCGCCGACGGCGGATTGGGATTTCTGCTGGGCGATGGCCGACTGAATTACGGTCGCGAGACGATCGAGGAGGCTTACTACAACGCGCACGCGTGGCGCGGGATGTTTTTTGCGCTGGGGCTCTCGCATATCGACAACCCGGGGTATAACCGCGATCGCGGACCGGTATGGGTGCCTTCAGTGCGGGCGCATGTGGAGTTCTAGTGCTTGCCGCGCGGGCAAGACACCTTCGGCGCGTGTCGTTGGAGTCGCTTCCTTTGGTCGCTCACGTTCAGTAAATGTCGGCGTCACCGGCGGCTGGGTTGTAAGTCTTCTGCTTGCTACGAGGATGATCGAGGGCAATAGATATCCGCTCAAATGCAGCGCCTTATCAACCGCCAGGTCGCCTTATACTTGCCTCGAAGCTCGATCGTCGTGGGCGAACCAAGAGCAACCCGCCCGGAGAGGAAATCCTGAGGCGCAGGTATGAAAGCGATCCTACGCACGCAATACGGCGGCCCAAGTGAGGTGCAGTTCGCCGAGGTGGCCACACCTACGCCAACTGACAATGAGGTGATGATCAGGGTCCGCGCGGCGTCGGTGAATCCTCTGGACTTGTTCTTGATGAAAGGTACGCCGTGGAACCGCGTCCCCGGCCTACGCAAACCGAAACACGAGGTTCTCGGTTGTGATATTGCCGGACAGGTGGAGGCGATTGGAAGAAACGTAAAGCAGTTTCAGATAGGCGACGAGGTCTTCGGAGTGACAGGCTTTGAAGGAAAAGGCTTTGCCGAATATGCCTGTGCGCCTGAAAAGAAACTGGCTGCGAAACCCGCAAGCCTGTCGTTTGCGGAGGCGGCAGCAATACCAATCGCGGCCATCACGGCACTCCAAGCTCTTCGAGATAAGGGACATGTCCGGCCAGGCCACAAGGTTCTGATCGAAGGCGCATCAGGCGGCGTGGGCACATTTGCGGTGCAGATTGCCAAAGCGCTGGGGGCTGAAGTCACTGCGGTGTGCAGCGCGAGCAATGTGGACAAAATGCGAGCCATTGGCGCAGACGATGTTGTCGATTACGCGCAGGCCGACTTCACCCGCACCGAGCAGCGCTACGACCTGATCCTGGGAGTCAATGCTCATCATTCGATTTCCGAATACAGGCGGGTGCAAGGGAAAGTTGTATTAGCCGTTTCAGATTGAGGACGGAGCAAAGTCCTACCCCGCGAGCTTCTTCGAAAGCGGAGAGCTCCTGGTAAGTCATAGCCTCGCACTGATCTCAGATGACTGCCCTGAGAGCGCTGGCCACGG
>DASUWP010000182.1:0-11749 GCA_036378335.1 Acidobacteriaceae bacterium
CATCTGCACGCCGCCGCGTGCGTCAACCGGGCAAGTATGGCGTCCGCCGTCGTCCGATGAGCAGGTGATGGGTTGTCCACCGCCGTTCCAATTCCCGCTGTTGATTGTGAAATCGGCGCGACAGCCGTGGTCCACCCAGATGCCGTCGCGGTTATATCCCCAGCTGTAGCCCTGCTGGCAAGCCGCCCCGCTGCGCTGGTTGCTCATCTGCACGCCGCCGCGCGCATCGGCCGGGCATGTGTGCCGCCCGCCATCGTCGGAAGAACACGTGATCGTTTGCTGTGCTGAGGTCAATTGGGCTGTTCCTGCAAAAACAAGCCCAGTGAGTGCGAGGAATGTAAATCGGAATGGAAAGCGCATGTACCCTCCAGCGCGACATAGTACGCCGCTTAACGGTCGGGAGGGAGTCTGCAAATGAGGATTGGCCGATGTCCGGCAGAATCACGGTTCGATGCCGATCGAGCGAAAAGCACCGAACCGCGATCGCCGCCAGAATCACCAAAAACGATTAGCGAATCACGAAGTCGGCCCGGCAGCCACGATCCACCCAGATGCCGCGCCTGTCGTAGCCCCAGGTAGAGCCCTGAATGCAAGGGGACCCGCTCCGCTGATTTACCAACCGCACCCCACGCCGGGTGTCTGCCGCACAGTATTTGCGCCTGCCGTCGTCCGATGAGCAGGTGATGGTCTGGCCGCCCGGCCCCCCTGGACCGTAGCCGGGCCGATTGCCAGGGCCGGGCCGGTAGCCGCTGTTGATGACAAAGTCCGCACGGCAGCCGCGGTCCACCCAGATACCCCGGCGATCGTATCCCCAGGTGGATCCCTGCTGGCAGGGCGATCCGCTGCGCTGCCGGACCATGGTCACGCCGCCCCGCGTATCCACAGGGCAGAAATTCCGCCTTCCGTTCTCCGACGAGCAGGTGATGGACTGTGCTCTTGCCGGCCGCGCTGCCATCGCCGTCAGCGCGATGACCCCCAAAGTTGCCACATACAAAGCTCGCATTCGCATTCGTAACTCCTCCCGCCCGGAATCCTACACCCGAAAGGTGTTTCGTCAATCAAAGCTTGTATCGAGGCGAGAACAGGAATGCGCGGGCCGCGAAGCTCTACCGCCTGGTGTGCAGATAAAACACCATTCCTATGCCTATGGCGATGACCAGCAGCGCAGCCGTCAACAACGCGCCGCCCAGCAACAACGTCACCCGCTGGCGCTGCGCCTCGCTGGGCCGTGTAATACCGAAACCCTGTATGAACATCTCAACCAGATATTCCAGAACTCGCATTCTGCAGCAACACCTCTCCCGCACTCGGGCCAGGATGCATCGGCGCTGCTGCACCCGTCGCGAAATAAAGGCTAGCACCTCTGCTTTGGCCGCTGCGGAAGGGAGTAGCATGCCGCTTATGAAGCGAATTCTGCAACGTTTGCGAGAGATCCTCTCCGGACGGCGCAGCACGCCTCCACCATCCGGAGAGCCGGATGCGGGTGTACGGGTGCCGTTGAAGCGCGGACCCGGTGGCCGCGGTGCCAGCGCTGTTGTTGAACTGGATGAGTTCTAAAATCCGCTCAGTCAGGCCGTTTCAGGTCGAAGCGATCTCGTGTGCGCGCGTAGGTTGGGCCGCCCATGCGGCCGATCGCTGCGAGCTTCTCCGGGTCGATGCGGAAGTGGTTTACCAGATCCTCACGCACATGGAAGCGCACCACTTCGCCGAGCACGACGCTGCCGCCGGAGGGGAGATCGCTGATCTGGACGATCTGGCGCAACCGGCACTCCATCTGCACCGGGCTTTCCGCTACGCGCGGCGGCTTCACTAACTCGCTCGGCAGGGGAGTCAGTCCCGTCAGTTCGAACTCGTCCACATCTGGCGGCACCTGCGCGGACGCGAGATTCATCTTCTCCACGATCGCTTCTGTAACCACATTGACGACGAATTCGCGCGTGGCGATGACGTTGAGCAGCGTGTCCTTGTGAGCCCCGAGCCCGCGGCCCGGATCTTCGGGACGAACCGAGGTACAGAAGAGAACGACCGGCGGATTCGCGCTGGCGCCAGTGAAGAAGCTGAATGGAGCCAGGTTGCGGATGCCGCGCGCATCCAGCGACGAGACAAAGGCGATCGGCCGCGGCACGATCGCGCCGATCATCAGCTTGTAAATGTTCTGGACTGGCTCCTGAGCCGGATCGAAACTCTGCATCTTTGGATTAGACAACGGCAGACAACTTCAGACAAAAAACAGATAACAGAAGACACGCCATGGCTTTTGCGCGAAGCCAATCTGATGTCCGTCTGCGTTATCTGCCTTTGTCTGCTGCTTTCCCTAAAGATTGCCGCGCTCGGCCTGTTCGCGTTCGATCGCCTCAAACAACGCCTTGAAGTTCCCTTTGCCGAAGGATCGGCTGCCCTTGCGCTGGATGATCTCGTAAAACAGTGTCGGCCGGTCCTCGACTGGCTTGGTGAAGATTTGCAGCATATAGCCTTCGTCGTCGCGATCCACCAGCACGCCCAATTTCTCCAGTTCGTCGACCGGCTCGTCGATCTTTCCCACGCGCTCCTGCAGGCTGGAGTAGTAGGTGTGCGGGACTTTCAGAAACTCCACGCCCTGGCGCTGCAACTGCGCCACTGTTTTCAGAATGTCATCGGTCGCGAGCGCCAGATGCTGCACGCCAGGGCCGCCGTAGAAGTCCAGATACTCCTCGATCTGCGACTTCCTCCGCCCCTCCGCTGGTTCGTTGATGGGGAATTTCACGCGCCCGTTGCCGTTCGCCATCACCTTCGACATCAGCGCAGAGTATTCGGTCGAAATGTCCGCATCGTCGAAATGCTGGTATAGGCCGAAACCCATCACGTCACGGTAGAAATCGACGAATTTATTCATCTCGTTCCAGCCTACGTTGCCCACCATGTGGTCGATGTGCAGCAGGCCAACCGGGCGCGCCTGCGTGTCCTCTGGCGTTGCGCGGAAGCCGGGAAGGAAGGGGCCGTTATAGTTCTTGCGTTCAACGAAGGTATGGATCGTATCGCCATAGGTGGCGATGCTCGCCATCACCACTGTGCCGCGGTCGTCCTTCTGCTCGAAGGGCTCGCGAACGCTCTTTGCGCCGCGCTTGGTGGTCTCGCGCCAGGCATCCCGCGCATCGTCCACCCACAATGCCACGTCTTTTACGCCATCGCCGTGCTTCTGGATATGCGCGGCGATCTCGCCTTCCGGTTGCAGCGGTGTCGTCAGCACCAGCCGCACCTTGCCCTGCTGCAGAACGTAGGAGGCGCGGTCGCGCTGTCCCGTCTCCGGACCGGCATAGGCCACCAGCTTGTGCCCAAAGGCGAGCCGGTAGTAGTAGGCGGACTGCCGCGCGTTGCCGACATAGAACTCGACGTAATCCGTGCCATTCAGCGGCAGGAAATCCTTCTTTGCCTGAGTCTCCGGATGCGCCATGGTTGCCATTTGAGAACCCTCCAAATGCGCCAGCGATGCAGATGGTCAACCGCCAGGCCGCCGCGCAACCCTCCACGATATACCGGCATGCGAACCATTGGCCAGATGGTCTGCCGGGCCATGTTGGCTCAATCTGAATCCGCTGTCTCAAATGGTTTGTATACTGGCCGCTCCCTTCGATGCAGTACGAAGATGCCCAGTGAGGTTGCCTCGCACATGGTCTCCCATTTTTTGAAAACCGGTGTTTTACGGAGAGCAACAGCGGCTTTCCGAGCGATGGGCTTACGACAAAATCCGGCCTTTGCTCTTTGTTTGCTCGCCCTGCTCGTGCCGTGTTTCCCTGCCGCGCAGAGACTGCACGCCCAGACAAAAGTGGAGAGCGTCTGGCGTGAGCAGGAGTTCATGGTCCCGATGCGGGATGGCGTCCGCCTGCAGACGGCGGTGATTACGCGCAAAGACCAAAACAGACCGCTGCCGATTCTTCTGACGCGCTCGCCGTATGGCGTGCCGACCCAGGAGGACTTCGACAAGGCTGCGGCGAAAAATGGCGCAGACTGGATGCCGCCGAACTGGAAGGAACTGGCTGAAGATGGCTACATCTTCGTTTTCCAGAATCTGAGAGGACGCTTCAAGTCCGAAGGCGTGTTTCTGATGACCTCGCAATACGATGCGAAGGATCCGAAGCAAGCCAACGAGACGAACGATGCCTATGACACGATCGACTGGCTGGTAAAGAATGTGCCGAACAACAACGGTAGAGTGGGCATCTACGGGGTCTCATATGACGGATTAACCGCAGGGCTGACGCTGCTGCATCCGCATCCGGCGCTGAAGGCGATCAGCGAGCAGGCTTCGCCTGTGGACCAGTGGATGAATGACGATATGCATCGCTACGGAGCGCTGCGCGAGAGCTATGCCTTCGAATATTCCGTGCTGGAAGAGGCCGATAAAAACAAGAACACTCATTTCGACTTCGATACCTACGACACCTATGACTGGTATCTGAAGCTCGGGCCTTTAAGTCAGGCGAATGGGAAGTATCTGCATGGATCGCTGCCGTGGTGGAACGATGTGATGGCGCACCCAAATTACGACGCTTTCTGGAAGAAGGAGGCATGGGTCAACCAGCTGCACAGCTCCACGGTTCCCAACCTAAACGTGGCGGGCTTCTGGGATCAGGAAGATCCATGGGGCCCGTGGCAGATCTTCCGGCATGCCGCGGAGAACGACCCCAGCCACACCGACCTCATGGTCGCCGGGCCATGGTTTCACGGAGAGTGGCAAGGGCCGGAAGGCGACCGCATCGGCATCGTTCCGTTCGGTGGCCACAATACTGCGATCGAATTCCGGAAGAACATCGAAGCCGCGTTCTTCCGGTACTACCTGCACGGTGAGGGCGCGAAACCCGACTGGCAGGTGACTACGTTCCAGACAGGATCCAATACATGGCACAGTTATGCGACCTGGCCGCCGAAGGGGTCGAATCCGACGAATCTGTATCTCCACGCCGACGGAACCTTGTCCTTCGCGTCGGATGCACCGGGCCTACCGCAGTACCGGCAGTATGTCTCCGACCCGGCAAATCCTGTTCCCTATCGAATCCGGCCCATCTCGCCCACCTATCCTGAGCCGGAGTGGCGGACGTGGGAGGTGGCTGATCAGCGCTTTGTAGAAGATCGCCCGGATGTGCTGACGTTTGAGAGTGCCCCTCTCGATCACGAGTTGATCGTGACGGGGCCGATTTCCGCGGCATTGTTTGCGTCTAGTTCGGGCACCGATTCGGATTTCGTGGTGAAGCTGATTGATGTGTACCCCGAGAAAGGCCAGAAGGGCGCAGATGATATTCCGCCAGCCAAGCCGAACGGCTACACCGATTCGCTCAATGGATACGAGTTGCCGATCGCAATGGAAGTCCGGCGTGGGCGCTATCTGCACAGCTACGAACATCCGGCACCGCTGAAGCCCAACCATCCGGAGGAATGGGATATTCCGCTGCGGGACCACGACCATGTGTTTTTGAAAGGGCACCGCATCATGGTGCAGGTGCAGTCGACGTGGTTCCCGGTCATCGATCGCAATCCGCAGAAGTTCATACCAAGCATCTACCAGGCAACTGCGGCCGACTTCGTTCCAGCGACACAACGCGTTTATTGCACACCGCAGATGCCGTCGCACATCGAGCTTCCGGTCGCTGCACCGTAGCGGCAGTTTCTATCTGGGCCTGCCAGTTGTCCAAAGCGAACAGGGAAGAAGCGCCCGCGATCCTTGACGGGTCTCCCGGACTGCGCAATGTCGCGAATCGTTCTATCCTTAGCCTAGAGAGGGACTTCACCATGGCCGCTCCTGCTACTGCTTCCAGCCTTCCGCTTGCCGCGCCGTATCTCATCCAGCAGGACTGGAACGCGTACACCCCGGACCAGCACGCCGTGTGGGCGGAACTGGTGGGCCGCCGCATGCCGCAGCTTGAGGAGCATGCCTGTCAGGAGTACCTCGACGGCTTCCACAACATCGGCCTACGCCAGGACCATATTCCCGACCTCGCGAAAGTCAACACGCTGCTTGCCCCGCGTACCGGCTGGAACTCCACTCCGGTCTCCGGCTACCTGCCGGCAGCCGCGTTTTTCGAGATGCTGGCCGCACGCCGGTTTCCCACCACCGTGTCGATCCGCAGTGCAGAGTCAATCGAGTACACGCCCGAGCCCGACATCTTCCACGATGTCTTCGGCCATGTGCCCATGCATGCGCATCCGGTTTTTGCTGATTTTCTGCAGAACTATGGCCAGATATGCGCCGGTCTCCATCGTCAGGAAGACATCGACCGAATGGGCCGGCTCTTTTGGTTCACAGTGGAATTCGGTGTGATCCGGCAGGACGGCAAGATCAAGCTCTACGGATCGGGCCTGATCTCCTCGCACGGCGAATCCAAATACGCGCTCTCGGGCGGTCCGGAGATCCGCGACTTTCAACTGGACGAGGTGCTGGATCGCGAGTTCAACATCTCGGAGATGCAGAAGGTGCTCTACGCAGTCGAGTCCTTCGAGCAGATCTACGAAGCCACGCGCGAGGCACGCTCGCGCCTGGGCTGATCCGGCCCGCATCCAAACAAGACCGCCGGCAACCGCTGCCGGCGCGTGCCCCAAAAGATGCACATATATTCATGCGAATTTACCGCGCTCTCATGCACAATGCGTTAAAGGAGTCATCGTCGTGCCCCGCATCCATTTCCATCAGCAACTCGAGCAGTTGAAGGACAAGCTGCTCGCCATGGCTGCGCTCTCGCAGCAGGCCGTGGAGTACGCGGTGGACGCGTACCTGGAGCGGGATCAGCGGCTCGTCACCTTCGTTCGCGAGAACGAGGCGGCCATCAACCTGGCCCAGCGCGACGTGGATGAGATGGCCTACGAGCTGCTCGCCAAGGAGCAGCCTATGGCGATCGACCTGCGCTTCATCCTCTCAGTGATTAAGATCAACGCGGACCTGGAGCGTATCGGCGATCAATCCATGAGCATCGCTCGCCGGGCCGAGGATATGCTGCGGGTTCCCGCCGCAACTCTGCCTGTCGATATCGCAGCCATGGGCATGCATGCGTCCGATATGATCCGGCGCGCGGTTCAGTCGCTCATCGAGGCAGACGCCCCGCTGGCTGAGTCTGTGCGCGGAATGGATGACGACATCGACCACATGAATCGCGCCGCGCATGTGGACCTGATCCAAGTGATGCAGCAATCCCCGGACGCGAGCCTCCAGGCGCTGAACGCCGTCATCACCGCGCGCAACCTGGAGCGTATCGCCGATCACGCGACCAACATCGCAACCGACGTCATCTTCTGGGTGCGTGGCGCCGATGTCCGGCATCAGCTCGCCCTGGCCGAGTAGCACGAATCCGCACCAACCCGCCCCCGGTTCGGCGCATCTTCGTTTCATCAGTCCTTCATATGATTTGCTCCCAGAAAGGACGTGTTCGCATGATGCTGCGTGCCCGTTGTCTGCTCTTTCCTCTACTCTCTTTTTCGATCGCGCTGCCCTCTTCAATGAGCGCCCAGCAGCCGGCGCCACGGCCCAAGCCATCTGCCGGCATTCCTGCACGGAATCTCGCCATTCACTTCGATCCCCAAGCCACGCAGATCCACTTCAAGGTAGGCAGCCTGGTGCGGGATGTCCGCGGGACTTTCCAGTTGAAAGGCGGCGCACTCGCGGTCGATCCCGATTCAACCCTTGCCCAGGGAGAATTGCTGGTGGACGCTACCACCGGTCGAACCGGCAACGCCGGGCGCGATAAGCAGATGCAGGACGAGGTGCTCGAAAGCAAGCGTTACCCGTCTATCTTCTTTCACGCGGAGCATCTCCGCGGGCAGGTGCCTAAGACAAACGGCTCCTCGGACGTGATCGCCGACGGAATGCTGAACATCCACGGCGCAGATCATCCGATGCAGATGAAGGTGCATTTGGTACGGGTCGGCAACGCGCTCAGCGCCACGACGCATTTCAGTGTTCCTTATGTGGAGTGGGGAATGCAGAACCCGCGAGGCGTCTTCCTGCACCTGAGCAAGACAGCGCAGGTGGATGTGAGCGCAAAAGGGACCGTCCGCACCGTTGCGACCATCAACAGCGACGTACACTCGAATGACAGTGATGAGGAAGGTCCAAAGTAAGAGAAAGAAATCGGCTCAGGCATTTCCCCCGGCCTTTGACTGATCCGATACGCGCCACAGCAAGGTTTAGCTCGGAGGCGTGTTGAGCTGCTGGACCAGTTGGAACAGGAATGTGCCGACCAGCGCTGCCGACATAATGCAGGTAGCGACGGTCATGAAGCGCACGGCAGGCTGCACCTTTCGCACGCGAGCCAAAATGGTCTCCTGCTCCTTGTGCTGATGGTCGTTGCAGTCTCCCAGAAAAAGGCAATCTTCTTCATAACGGGTTAGCGTGGAGCGATAGGCAAGTAGCGCTAGCAGAACGGTGGCAGCGACTGCCCATACGATGAAAACGATGGTCAGGTAGTGCATACAGAACCTCCGGTTCATCTGCGAGCGGTCCCAAATGCCGGTGCCGGATGCGGCAGCCCTGCTGTACAGCCGGTCTTTGGGGAAAGAGGGGCCGTTCTGGAGTGAACGCTAGTCCTTTTGTAGGGCCATTGACAATATCTTTCTAAGCAAATTTCAACGTATCTTTTCGATATTCAAACAGGGCAGGAACGCTCTGGAAGCGTGCGAATGGTAACTAACCAGTTATCGTTAAAGAAGTATCATCCAGGTCGCGGTTCTATCTAGCGCCTGCCCAATCTCCGTGAGACGGCAGCCCTGCAGGCTCTATCGCTCATCACACGCTGTGGATTGGTTCTTAGTAAAGACCGATCAAACCTGGAGATTTACGCATGAAGAACGCCTCGGCACGTCGTCTTCTGGATATTGCGGCGGTCTGCGCGCTCGCCATGCTGGCGATTGCGCTCGTTGGCTGCACTAACCCGTCGAACAGCCAAAATGATCAGGAGATACGCCAGAAATCCGCCGAAGCCACTCGCGATGCTCAGAAAGCCGCGAAAGAGGTCGCCGCGAAGGCCAAAATTGCTGCCGCCAATGCCGTCGATGGTGTCAACGCCGCCGCCCAGGGCGTCAAGGATGGCATAAATAGCAATAAGTCGGGCGAAAACGGCGATCGCGTGGACATCAACAGCGCGTCGACTGCCACTATCGCGATGCTGCCGGGCATCAGCATCAGCAAAGCCCACGACATCGTGAAAGGCCGCCCCTACCGTAGTCCCCGGTCCTTGGTGCAACGCGGTCTGCTGACCCAGGAGCAGTACGATCGCGTGGCAGACAAAATCATTGCCCAGCATTAATTTTCCAGCCAACGCTGGATCCTGCGACGCAACCCCGCCGTTCCGCATCTGTGTAATAAGGCGGCAATTCGGATAAAACTTGTCCGGGATTGGCCGGCGCTCTAAAATAGACGTGACAGCATCTCCAAGGGGAGAACCAGAGATTATGGCAACCATCGCGCAGCCTTTGACCGATCAATCCAACGCGCCCAAGCAGGCGCCCCTGACCCTGACCGACGGGGCTATCGCGAAGGTGCGGGAGATTATGGCCACGCAGGACCCGCTACCGGCTGGCCTGCGCATCGGCGTGGTGGGCGGCGGATGCTCCGGTTTCCAGTACTCGATGTCCTTTGAAAACCAAGCCGGCATGATGGATAAAGTCTTTAGATTTGATGACTTGAAGGTCTTCGTGGACGCTACCTCCCTGATGTATCTGAATGGCTGCGTGGTCGATTACGTGGAGACTCTGGAAGCGGCGGGTTTTAAATTCGAGAATCCGAACGTGAAGAGCACCTGCGGCTGCGGCTCGTCATTCAGCGCATAGTTGCGCGGGGATTCCCGCCCGAACAGGCCCTCGGCATAGCCGGGGGCTTTCTGCTGTAATCTGAAAATCGCTCATGAAGGCCCTGCTGCTCTCCGAATATAAACATCTAGCTATTGCGGACCTGCCTGCCCCCAGCCCCGCTCCCGGTGAGGTCCTTATCCGTGTCGCAGCCTGCGGCATCTGCGGCAGCGACGTCCATGGGTACGACGGCAGCTCGGGACGGCGCATCCCCCCCATCGTTATGGGGCACGAAGCCGCAGGCATTGTGGCCGAGGTTGGGGAAGGCGTCTCCGGCTATCGAGTCGGTGACCGCGTCACCTTCGATTCCACCGTCTACTGCGGCGCATGCGACTTCTGCCGGCGGGGCGAGGTGAATCTCTGTGACAATCGCCAAGTCATCGGGGTCTCCTGCGGCGACTATCGCAGGGCCGGCGCCTTTGCTGAATGCGTAACCGTACCTGAGCGTATTCTCTATCGCCTGCCGGATAACCTCTCGTTCGCCGACGCTGCGATGCTCGAAGCGGTGTCGGTTGCCATCCACGCTGTGCGTGTCGCTGAAGTTACCGGCGGTGAAACGGCGCTCGTCGTCGGCGCGGGCATGATCGGCCTGCTCATCCTGCAGGCGGCGCGCGCTTCGGGCTGTTCGCGTGTCTTTGTCACGGACGTCGATAGCACACGACTCAAGCTTGCGCGGTCCCTTGGCGCGGAAGCGGTGATCGAAAGCTCAGACGATTCGTTGAAAGCGCGCATCGACCAGCTGACTGGCGGCCTCGGGGTCGACGTGGTCTTCGAAGCAGTGGGCCGTCCGGAGACTGTCGCAGCTGCGATCGACTGCACGCGCAAGGGTGGCACGGTCGCGCTGGTCGGCAACATCTCGCCCGAGGTCTCGATCCCGCTGCAGAAGGTAGTGACGCGGCAGATTCGCCTGCAAGGCTCATGCGCTTCGGCCGGTGAGTATCCGCAGGCCATGGAGTGGATTGCAGCCGGAAAGATCAAAGTGGCGCCCCTCATCACAGCAGTCGCGCCGCTGGATGAAGGCCCCTCATGGTTCGCACGTCTCTATGCGCGCGAGCCGAACCTGATGAAAGTGGTGCTCGATCCCAGGCTTGGCGGCAAGCAGACAGGCGCGCCGGCATGAGTCCACTGGGGAATCTCGGCGAGAACCCCGGCCCAGACACCTCGCTGTTCGACCTTTCTGGTCAGACGGCAATCGTCACGGGAGCCAGTCGCGGTTTGGGGCAGCACTTTGCGCGTGCGCTAGCGCGCGCCGGCGCGGACCTCATCCTCACCAGCCGCAACGCAGACGATCTCGCGCCATTTGTTGCCGAGATCGAATCCCTTGGCCGCCGCGCGCACCCCATTGCGCTCGACGTGCGAGACCAGGCCAGCATCCGCAACATGGCGGAGCAGGTGCGTGCCGCCTTTCCGCAGGTCCATATCCTGGTGAACAATGCCGGCTGCAATGTCCGCAAGGCCGCGCTCGATGTCACCTGGGACGACTGGAACCTGGTCCTCGATACGAATCTGCGCGGCAGCTTCTTCGTCGCGCAGGCGATCGCGCGCGGCATGGTTGAGCATCGTTACGGTCGCATCATCAACATCGGCTCTGTCACCAGCGTCGCCGGCTATGCAGGACTTGGGCCGTATGGAGCCAGTCGCGGAGGCGTGCGCCAGCTCACGATGAGCCTGGCTGACGATTGGGGTCCCCACGGAGTCACCGTCAACTGCCTTGCGCCCGGATGGTTTCGAACTGCGCAGAATCAGGTCCTCTACGAAAACCAGGAGTGGGTCGACTATCTCGTCGATCGCATCCCGGTGAAGCGGCCCGGTGATGTTCACGATCTCGATGGCGCGATCGTCTTTCTCGCATCCGAATCCAGCCGCTACGTTACCGGCCAGACGTTGCTGGTCGATGGCGGCATTTCCACCGGCGCCACTCGCGCCACTGTTTCACATCCGA
>DASUWP010000183.1:0-3692 GCA_036378335.1 Acidobacteriaceae bacterium
GAAAGAGTTCATGGAGAGGAAGCTGTCGAGCCCAAGGAACTCTGGGGCGAGCAGGATGCCGAGCATAGCGAGCGCTTGCGCAGTGCGACGGCCGCCAAGTGCCCAGGCGATAACCCCAGTGAGGAAGACGGCGGCTGCGCCCGCGAGCGCGGAGAACATGCGGATGCCGGCGAGCGATGTACCGAAGAGCGCGATGGCGGCGCGGGCCTGAAGGGCAACGATAGGGCCGTGATCGACGTAGCCCCAGTCGAGGTGGCGCCCGCACAGGATGTAGTACATCTCGTCGCGGAAGTAGCCCCAACCAATATGCGGCTCCCACAGATTGGCGCCCAGGTGGAGGGCGAACTTGAGCAATGCAAAGAATCCGGCGAGCAGGAGAGCATATCGCAGAGTTGTGCCTGAATCAGCAGCTACTGCGGTTTGTGGGTCTTCGGCAATGGAGCGGTCGATGGCTGGAGTCATGAGTTGGCGGGTGCAACCGTTCGCTGTCTGAGATGCGATCTTCGAAATTACGAATAGTAGAGCATTTTTCTTGCATACAGCGTGCAGTGGAGAAATATCTCGACGGCGTATTTGTTGACGAAAGCCACACAAATTTCCGTTGCCTGCTGTCCGTCTGTACGAGAAATGCTCTATCGCGGTTCCGTGCTGTGCCGAGTTACGAGTCGGCCGGCTGCAGGGTGAAGAGCGTCAGTTCCGGCGCGCAGAGAAAACGCACCGGCAGCTTGACCGTTCCTATGCCGCGATTGACGTAAAGCTGCAGCGGGCCAAGGTTGAAATGGCCCTCTACAAAGCGTCGGCCTCCTTTAGGCAGCATGTGTTTTGGGGTTCCGAGGAAGGGCAGGCGCACCTGGCCGCCGTGAGTGTGGCCGGAGAGCATGAGGTCCACGCCGCCGTGGGCCAAGACGTGACGGGCGTAATCCGGTTCGTGAGCCAGCAGGATGACGGGCTCATTGGAGGTGGCCTGGCCGGGCACCGCATCGTTGAGGCTGGGATAGTCCTCGAGCGAGCTGCGCAAACCGGCGAACCAGAGACGGCTGCCGCTGCGCTCGAAAGGCAGATAGCTGTTCACCAGCGTCGGAATACCATGGATTTTCAGCGCATCCACGACCATGGGCCACCCGACCATCGTGTCGTGGTTGCCAAGTGAGGCGAAGCGGTGAGGACATTGAATGCCGCCGAGAATCTCCGCACACGGATAGCTGAGACGAGCGCTGATGTGGCGCGGTAAAGGTCCTTGAGTCACGAAGTCGCCGGTAAGGACAACGATGTCGGGCTGCAGTGCGTTGACGCGGCGGACGACCTCGCGCACGAAATAGGGTTCGCTGAATTCGTCGTAATGGATATCGCTGATCTGCGCGATGCGCAGGCCACGGAATGCTTCCGGCAGGCGCCGCAGCCGGATGGTCTGTTGGACTGTTTCCAGATGATGCCGGTCCCAGAGGCCGGAGTAGGCGACGAGTCCGCCGCCCGCTGCCAGAGCGGAGTAACCGAGGAACTGCCGCCGCGAGAAGGTGCGATGGACGGCGTCAGTCGCAGTAGTGGTGGTAGGGGTCACGCCTAATCAGGATAGGCCATGCATGCAAATCGGCCCATAGAACGAAGGTGTTGTTTGAGCCGAGCCGGCCTGCCGAGCTTTCGGGAAGGTATCACGACGCTATACTTGTAATTGGTATGAGTCGGCTTGCCAGCCTTATCGCGATTTTTCTGCTTCTCGCCACAGTTTCGCCCGCACTCGCGTGTGTGACGGATCGGACGATGAGCCAGGAAGAGAGCGTCTGCTGCCGCAGCATGCACAACAACTGCGCCCACATGGAGAAGCAGGGCTGCTGCCGGATGGAACTGCGCAGCGGCGAACGTCCGCAACTCCTTGCAACAGGTCCGCATATGGATGTGCGCTGGGCCGTAATCGCGCGGCTGGATTCCATTGCTGCTTCCGATCGAGTGATCTTGCAATTGCCGCACAGTCCCGCCGAGCATGCTCCGCCCGGACTCCTGATCGGGAAGCTCGCAGTCCTTCGTATCTGAGTCGCTCCCTTTTTAAGCCAATGACCTGCACACCTGGTGTGTGCGTGCGCCTCATTGCTTTACGAAGGAGTGTGTATGCGATTTCTTATGGTTCTGGCCTGCGCGTTCGCGCTGCCGGCTATTGCTGTTGCCGCGGACCACGGCCCAGTGTTCAGCTATGCAACGCCGGTGAACTCACAGCGCGAGTTCAGCTTCGACAGCGGCATCTTCGGCAGGAGCGGTTCGCAGGGGACACAGCTCTCCAGCGGCTCCGGATTTGGTTATGGTCTGACGCCGCAGATCACGCTGAATGTTTTCCTGCCGGCGATGTTCGGAAGTAGCGGCGCATTGCCGGAGAGCCGCATCTTTCCCGGCGGCGAATGGTCCGCGGGAGCATCGTGGCGTTTCCAGCATTCGGTGACCAGCGTAGGAAAGCGCATTGAATCGACGGCATCGCTAGCTGCGGTGGTACCTGGCGCACAGCAGGACTCGGGTGTGCTCGGCAGCCTGCATCGCGCGCCGGGTGTGACCGGCACCCTGGCCACTGGGCTCGCCTCACGGAGCCAGTACGCATGGCTGGGCGCCGGGTATACCCGTTTTGCTGTTGGGTCGAACGATCGCCGTCCGGACACACTCTCCTGGAGCGCCGTCTATGGCTATCGTCCGGCGCGGCTGCGCCGAGGGTACGACCAGTGGGACTACCGCGGGTTCATCGAGCTGACCGGAGAGCACACCGGAAATGTTCGCGCGAGTGGAACCGACCTGCCGGGCAGCAGCACAAACGCACTGTGGCTGGGGCCGTCTGTACTGGCAATCTTCAAGAACATCGCGATATCCGGTGGAGTCCAGGGACCTGTCTATCGGGACGCGTCCGACACACTCTATGGCAGGGAACACATTCGCTTCGCTATCAACTTCAGCTATCTCAAATATTCCTCACACACCAGCAATCACTGAAAGGACCGATCATGAAAAGCATTCTTAGTGCAGCTATGCTGAGCCTTTTCCTGTTGCCCGCGCATGCGGAGTATCAACTGGTCAAGCTCACGGTTTTTGGCATGGATTGCGCTCCGTGCGCACATGCCATCCACGTGTCGATGAAAGGCATTCAAGGCGTGAACACGGTCGATGTAGACCTGAATACCGGCCTGGTGTCGATCAAACTCGATCCCGGCAACGTCGCTGTGATGCGCCAGTTCAATCAGGCAGTGGAGAAGAACGGCTTCACGCACAAGGACGCAGATATCCTGGCGCGCGGCACGTTGAGCGGCACTGCAAGCGCTCCGGTGCTGGAGATAGCCGGAACGACGGACCGCTACACGCTGACACCCGCCGGCGCCTCTGTTGACGTTGCCAGCATGATCGGCAAATCTGTGATCGTAGGGGGAGTGGTACCGCAAGCGCCGAAGGGAAAGGTGTCAGACACATTGCGTTATAAGTCGATCGCGGTGGCGCAATGAGCACGGCAGCTCCATCCTTCACTCCGGAACGCAGAGCCAGACGAGCAGCGCTGTTGAATTATTTTTCCCTGTTCGGCTCATTCAGCACGCTGATCTGCTGCGCGCTGCCATCTGTACTGGTGCTGCTTGGTATGGGAACGGCAGTGGCATCGCTGCTCTCTGCGGCACCCTGGCTGGTAAGCCTCTCTCGCCACAAGGCGTGGACCTTCAGCATTTCTGGAACAC
>DASUWP010000184.1:0-6263 GCA_036378335.1 Acidobacteriaceae bacterium
AGAATATCTATACTTTGGAGGTCGCACCCAACCGTTACAACTACGGAGAGACCGGCACGCTGGCCGATATCGACTTCTACTGCAACTATGGCTGCCCGCAAGGCACTCGCTTCTACCAGGGCCAGTTCTCATCTATGTTCAGCTGGGCATCGATCGGTCAGAGTTATTACAATGCTGCGCAGCTTGTCCTTCGTCACCCGTCCAGCCACGGTCTTCAGACCGATTTCAGCTACACATTCTCCAAGTCCATCGATATGGGCTCCGATACCCAACGTACCGGCATTCTTACCGCTAACAACACAAACAGCGTAATCCTGAACGCCTGGCACCCTGAGTACAACCGCGCGCCTTCCGACTTCGACACGCGGCACCTCATCACCGGCAATTTCGTCGATCAGTTGCCTATCGGTCGCGGACAACACATCGCCGGGAACAGCAACGCGCTCGTGAACTCCATCATCGGTGGATGGCAATTGTCCGGCCTCGTCCGCTGGACCAGCGGCTTGCCCTTTTCCCTGTTCTCCCCTGCTTGGGCAACCAACTGGGAAGAGCAGAGCTTTGCCGTCAAGACCGGTACCGTTAAGCTGCATAAACATATCGACGCGTCTGGCTTGCCCAACGTCTTCGGCAACCCCGATGCCATCACCAATGGGGCCACTTCAGGTAACCCGGTCCGTCTCGCTTATGCTGGCGAGGCGGGGCAGCGCAACAATTATCGCGGCGACGGATACTTTGACATTGACTCCAGTCTGAGAAAGACCTGGACCCTCTATCATGAAAACTCTCTCAGCTTTGCCTGGGACGTCTTCAACACCACCAACTCGGTCCGTTTCGATACCAACACGCTCGACACCGGCATAGCCGACGCGGGCGCGTTGGGTGAATACCAGACTCGGACGCTCAACCTGCCGCGCGTGATGCAATTCTCTCTGCGGTACGGGTTTTAAGCGAATCACCACTCAGAAGCGGCTTCGGCGTATCGTCGAAGCCGCTTCTGCGTGCAGTTGAATTGACTCTGTCCTCTATGAAATCTCACCTCCTGCCCCTCGCCATCGCTGTACTGCCAATCCACCTCTGGGCCCAGACCACCATCCCGGCAAAACCTCCGCTCACCCTCGACGCCTACTTCGCCGGATCTGAATACTCCTCCGCGCGTCTATCTCCGGACGGCACTGCGGCTGTCGTCGCCGTGCGTGAGCCGGACTGGATGGCCAACCGCTTTCGCGAAGACCTGTGGCTCTGGCGTGCCGCTACCGATAAGCTCGAACCCCTCACCAATTCCGGACATGACGCCGGCCCTGACTGGTCACCTGATGGCAGCTTCATCGCCTTCACCTCCGATCGTCTTCTCCCCGACCAAAACCCCTCCGAGGCCAAAGAGGGCAAAGACAAAGACGAAACGCCCGGACGCATCTGGATCGTCTCCGCCGCCGGCGGCGAAGCGCGCCCGCTCTATCGCAGCAAGGACGAGGTCCACTCCTTCGCCTGGGCGCCGGATGGCACAGCCATCTATCTCGCCATCCAGGAGCCTCTCTCGAAGGATCAGAGCGATGCCAAAGAGCGCGAATGGAAGGACGTCACGCGCTATCGAACCAGCGATCGCGGCGACGTGCTGCTGCGCATCCCAGTTCCTCCTCTTCCAACATCGGCTACTCAACCCAACGCAACGCCACCCACGCCCGCCGCTGCTCAGCAGCCGCTGCCCGAGGGCGCGACGGTCATTGCCCGCAGTCCGCTCGCCATCGACCTCATCAAGATCGATCGTCACAGCGGCAATATCGCCTTCGTCACCGGCCCTATCTCCCACCGTCTGGAGCGGCCGGAAGAGACTGAGATTTACTCCGTCGCCGCGACTGGCGGAGCGGTCACGCAGTTGACCCACAACCAAGGCCTCGAAAGCAATTTGCGCTGGTCGCCCGACGGGCAGCGGCTCTACTTCACCGTAGGCGCGGCCGCTGGTTCCGTCGAAGGCCCCTATCGCGATGTGCAAGGCCGGCTTTATTCCATCTCCGCCCACGGCGGCACGCCGCAACGCCTCGGCTCCGACTTCGAAGGCAACTGGCAGGACTACACCATCCTCTCCGACGGCACACTCCTCGCCGCCGGAACCCGCGGTACCAGCACGCAGGTCTATCGCGTGAAAGGTGAGCACGCGGAGAAACTTGCCGGCGTCGCGGGCACCTACGGTGGTCTCGACGCTGCCACGCAGGGCGATGCTCTGCTGCTCACCCATTCCGCCATTCGCGAGCCGCAGGAGGTCTATGTCGCATCCTCACTCTCGCATCTCGACCAGGCAAAAGCTGTCACGCATTTCAACGCGCACTATCTCAAATACGCGCAATCGGAATGGCGCCCCTACACATGGAAGTCCGATGACGGCGCCACCGTTGAAGGCGTGCTCATCTATCCTTCGGGCCAGCGAGAGGCAAAACATCTCCCCATGCTCACGCTCATCCACGGCGGTCCGGCCGATGCCGATGGCGACCGCTTTGGTGCCGACTGGTACGACTGGGCCACCATGGCTGCCGCCGAGGGCTGGCTCGTCTTCCGCCCCAACTACCGCGGCTCCGCCGGCTACGGCGACACCTTCATGCAGCAGATCACGCCGCACATCGTCTCCGCTCCCGGCAAGGACATCCTCACGGGCGTAGACGCGCTGGTTGCCGACGGCACCGCCGATCCCGCCCATCTCGTGATAGGCGGCTATAGCTACGGCGGCTATATGACCAACTGGCTCATCACGCAGACCACGCGCTTTCGCGCGGCGGTCACCGGCGCCGGTGCGGTCGAGCATGCAGCCAACTGGGGCAACGACGACCTCACCTTCGACGACGCCGCGTACCTCGGCGGCCGTCCCTGGGAGAAAGCCGAGGTCTATCAAAGTGAGGCGGCGCTCTTCCAGATGAACAAGGTCACCACCCCTACCCACATGATCGCGGGCGATGCCGATATTCGCGTCGCGTTTCTGGAAGACATCCTGCTTGAGCACGCGCTGGAGTCGCTCAACGTCCCGCACCAGCTGCTCACTTTTCCCGGCGAGGGCCATCCGCTCTCGAAAAACCCCTGGCACGGCTACATCGGGGTGCGCGAAGAGCTCAAGTGGCTCAACAAATACGGCGACCACTCGCCGCCCAGCCAGTGACGCCCGCGTGAATCAATACTGAGTCAGTTACATTTTCTTTCAGCTTCGGAGTAGCCCTCATGTCCCATTCTCTCCGCCTCTTCCCCGCCCTCGCACTGCTCTGCTTCGGCGTCTGCGCTCTGGCCCAGGTCCCCGATTACGCGCGCGATCCCCACCAGGCCATCGACGAGTCCTACACCGCGGCGATCCGCAAGTACACCACTGAGCCCCAGTTCAATTCGCCGCTCACCGACTATCTCCCCGCCTCGAAGAGCGTGCCTACCCCTGCCAAAGTTCTCGGCGATGTTTCAGGCGCGCCCAATATCCTGCCCTACGCGGAGGATGTCTACAAATACTTCCGCCTGCTCGCGGCCTCGTCACCGCGCGTGCGCGTCGTCACCATCGGCCATACGGAAGAAGGCCGCGAGATGATCGCGGTCGCGATTGCGGACGAATCGCTCCTCGCCCACCAGAAGGAGAACGATGCGCGCCTCGCAAAGCTTGCCGATCCGCGCGCCCTCGATATGGACGACGCCAAGGCCGCGCCTCTCGTCGCCGCCTCCACGCCCGTCTACTACATCACCGGTACGATCCACTCGCCGGAGACCGGCGCGCCCACCGCGCTCATGGAGCTGGCCTATCGTCTCGTCGTTGACGACTCGCCCTACATCCAGTACATCCGTTCGCACGTCATCACGCTCATCACACCGGTCGTCGAGGTCGATGGCCGCGACCGGATGGTGGACATCTATCGCTGGCATCGCGCGCATCCCAATGAGACCTATCCACACCTTCTCTACTGGGGCCATTACGTCGCGCATGACAACAACCGCGACGCCATGACCATGAACCTCGCGCTCACCCGCAACGTGCTCAACACCTATCTAGACTGGCACGCGCAAGTGCTGCACGATCTGCACGAGTCGGTTCCGTTCCTCTACGACAACACCGTCGGCGACGGCCCCTACAACAGCTGGATCGATCCCATCCTCACCAACGAGTGGCAGATGCTTGGCTGGTCCAACGTGCAGGCAATGGCCAAGCTCAACATGCCCGGAGTCTTCACTCACGGTGATTTCGATACCTGGAGTCCTGGCTATCTCATGTTCCTCGCCGCGATGCACAACGGCATCAGCCGTCTCTACGAAACCTTCGGCAACGGCGGCGCCGATACCGTCGAGCGCATCCTCACGCCGGACGAGTACGCCCGCACCTGGTACAAGCCCAATCCACCGCTCCCCAAAGTGCTCTGGTCGCAGCGCGATAATAACAACTACGAAGAGACCGCGCTCCTCACCACCCTCAGCTACTTCGCGCAGAATGGAAAGCTCTTCCTCAACAACTACTACCTCAAGAGCAAGCGCTCCATCCTAAAGCCCCAGCAGAACGGCCCCGCCGCTTACGTGCTCACCGCCGACGATCCCTCGCCCAGCCGCCAGTCCATGCTGCTTCGCGTGCTCCGCGACCAGCACGTGGAAGTCCAGCAGACCAATGCATCCGTGACCGTCGAATTGCCGCAGCCGCCGAAGCCAGCGGACAGCGACCAGGATGACGAAGCGAAATCCACCAAGCCCAAGCCGCCAACATCCCGTACCTTTCCTGCCGGAAGCTATATCATCCGCATGGACCAACCCTACTCGCGCATCGCCGACGCGCTGCTCGACCGCCAGTTCTGGTCGCCGGAAGATCCGCAGAAGCATCCTTACGATGACACCGGCTGGTCGCTCGGCCCCCTCTTCGGCGTGGAAACCACCCGCATCCTCGATACCTCCATCCTGAAAGCACCGATGCACGTGGTCGCCGATCCCACCGCGCCATCCACCACCAGCTCTCTCTCCGGCGACACCTTCCTCATCGAGAACCACGCGGATCCATCGCTCATCACGCTGCGCTATCAGCTCGATAAAGCAATCATCACTGCAACAGATGCCGCGGTGATCTCTGGCGGTCACACGTATCCCGCTGGCACATGGATCGTCCGCGGCGTCTCGGCCGGCGATCTCGAAAAGGCAGTCGCCCCGCTGCATCTCCATGTCGTCGTCGCATCGGACCTGCCCAGCGTTGCCACCCATCCTGTGCCCGCGCCGCGCATCGCCCTGATGCACACCTGGCTGGACACGCAGCCCGAAGGCTGGTGGCGGCTCGCGCTCGATAACCTTCACGTCCCCTTCACCTACATCAGCACGCAGACCGTTGCCGCTGACTCTGACCTGCGTGCCAAGTACGATGTCATTCTCTTCGCGCCCGTCGGCCGCAGCTCGCAGCTCATTCTCAGTGGCATTCCCATGTGGGGCAATGCCATGCCGTGGCAGAAATCCGACCTCACTCCCAATCTCGGCCGCATCGACTCCACGCCGGACATCCGTCCCGGCCTCGGTGAAGCCGGTCTCGCGCATCTGCGTGACTTCATCCAGCAGGGCGGCCTCTTCATCGCATCGCAGGACGCTGCCGAGTTCGCCATCGACACTGGCCTCGCTCCTGGCGTCTCCGTCGCGGAGCGCGGGGATGTAAAGGTCGTCGGCACCATTCTCAACACCGCGTTGGTCACCCCATTGCACGCAAAACAGACAAACGCGGCGCCCAGCCCCATCCTCGCTGGATACGTCACCGCGCCCGCCGTCTACAGTGAAGACGGCATGGCCTTCAACGTCAGCAATCTGCTGACCGGCGACGGCCGTCTCCGCGCAGAAGCCAAGGCGCCGCGCCCCACCGGTCGCGGTAGCGCGGACGATCCTGACGTCCCGCAGGACCGCAGCTTCGCCGAGCCGCCGCCGCTGCCCAAGGCCAAGCCGTGGGAGCCCATGCCGCTCACCGTCGAGCAGACGCGCAACAATCCGTACGTGATTCCGGAGCAGGATCGCCCGCAGGTATTACTTCGTTACGCCGATACGAAGGACCTGCTGGTCGCCGGCCTTCTCGATCATGGCGACGCACTCGCCGAGCACGCCACGGTGGTCGCCGCACATCTCGGCAGCGGCACCACATTGCTCTTCGCCAATAACCCGCTCTACCGCGGTGAAACCATCGGCAGCTACGCGCTCGTCACCAACGCAATCCTCAGCTATCAAGCGCCGCCGAAACCGTAAGCCCGCGCGAGTTCATCGGGGCGCAGTCGATTACGACAGAGCGACACCGATATAAT
>DASUWP010000185.1:0-3691 GCA_036378335.1 Acidobacteriaceae bacterium
AGGTGGCGGCCATCTTGCCCCAGTCGCGGAACTTGAGCGCGCGCTTGCCCAGGCGGCAGCCGGTGACGACGCCGATGGCATCGGTGGCGCAGCGATCGATTTCAACGAAGGTGACCAGGCGCTTGCGGTCGCGGCCGCGCGGCTCGTCGATGCCGAGACGCTGACACCCGAGCATGGCCATGCGCACGCCGAGTATCTGCCCGGCGCACAGGTGGCCGTGCGCAGCTTCAGCCATGGCGAGGAGGTCTTCGATCGGTTCCATCCTCCTGATGCTACGCTCGGCCTTGCACTTACTTCAGGGCTATGTCGTGGAAGGGCTGAATTTCGCGCTTGTCTCGGCGGAGCCGCAGGAATAGCAGCGTCGCCGCCTCGAGCTCCCCCCAAACCATGCCTTCTGCGCTCCTCGCGAGCGGAACCGAGAACTGGTGGAATTGCCTGACCGGTCCAGGTAGCCCGAGATGCAGCACGGTCGCTGGCAGCGGGGTGAACTCTACGCCATGGCTGCTGTTTCCGTTCAATAGCGGCAGTGGCGGCGATCGCGGCGACGACTAATTCAGTACGACGGTAAAGAAGTGCGGCAGCTGGGCTTGTTGATCCGGCTGGCCGCTTTGTTTATGCCCGCGCTTCTTTGCTTTGCGTTGCACGTACGGCTGCCATCGCGGCGAGGCTATTGTGCATGGATGCAAGGCTAGGTCCGTGCCTTTGTCGCCTGACCTGCACGTGCTTGCCTCGTCAGGTGGGGGACGATGCCAAGCTGCCGCTCAATCAGCATGAGCTGCGCGCGATGATGCATCTCATGCTCCTTCGCGCCCAGCAGCTGCTCGAATCGGGACTTGGTACCACTGCCGTCAGCTACAGTAACCATTTCGCTTAGCATCTCCAGCGTCAGCGTCTCCAGCCACGCTGCGAAGGACTCACCACGGCTGCGCAGCAACTCCAAGATTTCTGCTTTCGTCCTGGGTTTCGATTCCTCTTTTTTGGCGCGCTCCGCAAGCGCTAGAAGGTCGAAGCCAACCAACGTCATCACGCGCTGCTTGCCGTGAACTTCGTGCCATATCTGTGGCGCGACAGCGATGTGCGTCAACATTTGGCCTACGGATCGGCACTCCGGAGCAGGGACATGGTTGTACTGTTCCTCGGGAATGTCCTCGGCGATCTGAATCGTGTTTTGGCGTACGGTCCGAAACTGCCTGCCTAATTCTTTTCCGCCATAGATGTTCATGCTTGTTCACCTCGTGGTTGTTCTGCCGCTGACCTGTAGGACCCGGTTCGGCAGTGATGCTGGCTTCGATGGCCGCCGCCGGCCGGGCAAAAGGAAAAGACCCTGTTTGAGATTGGGAACCGAAAGGGCTGGTGGTGGCCAGTACCGACCGCCGTCTGGCCAGCGAAGGTGCGTGGCTAGCGAAATGCGAATGGAAGGCACTCTAAAAGTTTCCCGATGATTCTCCGGCCGCACGTTGACAGCGTGTGCCGTTAATTGCTGCCGGCGCCCGCGCTTGCGCTGTCATCCGCGTCGCCGTCTTCTACCAGGACTGCCGAAAGGCCGACGAGGCTGAAGTTCATCGGCTCAGCGGCGCTGGTGGGAGTGAAGCTAACACGAAGTGGGTCGCGCTGCCAGGCGGCTTTGGCGCAAGCGGGCGCAGTGGAGGCGCCCGGCGCCGGTGGAGCGGGAGTCCAGGGGCCGATTTTTTTGGCCAGGATGGGGCGCCGCGCGCCGACCTGCGCGACTACGGCGTAAAGCTGATGTCCGCCGGAATTCAGGCCGCAGTAGGCAGCGTCATCGCGAAACCAGACGACCTGCGAGACCGCAGGATCGTAGTCGGGCAGCTTCATAGCGGTGACGTGGCCGTTCGTGCGGTCGACCATGATCCAGGGGCCGCGCTGCCAGATCCAGTGTTCGGCCTTCTCGCCGGGGAGCGCGTCGTTGAGGCGCAGGGCGCGACGGACAACAAAGCTGCGGTCGGTGATGTCGTGCACCTCGCCGGTGGTCCATTCCTTGACCTTGTCGTCGACGATGAGCGGGCGCACGTGGAGCGTCTTCTCATCCAGGCTCGCGCCGGCGGGGTCTGCCGTAATGCTGTAGGGGACACGCTTGCCTGCGCCAATGCCAACGGTGTGGGGCTTGGCACGGCCTCCAGCAAGGAGTGTGTTGGGTGAGCACAGCAGGAGGGACAGGACCTTGAGCCGAAGAGCAACGCGCATATTCACACGCATGATGTTCTGAGGCTAGCGAGCGCGGGCAGGACGCGGTACTCCCCGAGGGTGGGAGGCGGCGGTACCGTCAGGGCTCACCGATGTGTCGCAACAGCAGTAGCGGTATGCGTTGGAAGCTACCGGAGAAGAGCGGCGCCGGAAAAGAGCGGCCTAGTGTCGGGTCTTCTGGTCGGGATGCGCCGGTCCGAAGCCGAAGTCGTAGGTGTCGGGCGGAGGCTTGGGGCGTCCGGCCATCTCATTGCGCAGCAGTATCCAGGTGAAATAAATGCCGATGACCAGGGCGACGCCGAAGAAGATCATGATGAAAATGTTGGTCATGGGCGCCCCCTTCCATGTGGTGTGATGCAGTGGAGTGAGCCGACTGTAGGCTGCGCGAGTGGGCGTCGTCAAGCGGATTGCGTGCGCGGTATTGGCGCCTGGGGCGCGGTGTACCGGGCCGGGAATGCTGATTTACGGCGTTATCGGTGACTGGCGCCGGCGCACCGTTCCGAATCGGCTATGGGCTTTCCCGCCACCATCACCTAAGAGTGCCATTGAGCCGGAAGTTGTATTTCTGCATGATTGCTGGTCTATGGCTCTTTTCGGAAGCGATCGCCCAGTGATGCCCACCTTCAGGACACCCCCCGAGCTGGATACTGCAGCCCGGAGCCCCTACGACGATTTGAACCGCATTGAGCGCGATCGTAACCAAGACCGCGGCGGCGATCGGAACAGCGATCGCAGTCCGGAGCGTAATGGTGACCGCGGTCCGGCGCGGCAGGCGGATCGCGGCGACGAGCGAGACCTTCGCGCGCAGGATCGGCCGGAGCGTCCCCTGGAAAGGGCTTCGGAGCAAAGTAGCCGAGGCGACGACCGGGATCCCGATCGCATTCTGGAGCGGCTGGCGGCTGCTCCGGTAAAGGCTGTGCAGCAGGATCCGCGCAAGGGCATCGAAGGCACCCACCCGCTGATCGAGGGATTGTTTTCGAAGCTGCCCGAGCCGGAGACTCAGTGGGGGCTACCAGCGCGCCAGAAGTGGCTCCAGACGGCGGCGAGCATCTTCGACCTGATGTACGCAAATGAAGCCGACGCCGGTGAGTTGGCCATCCGGGTAGAGCGCACCTCCTCCCGCTAGGGACTGGCCGTCCGGGCGCGCACCTTTGGCGCATTCAGGTGGTTCGCTCCCGGACGCTAACATCCTGGGGGTGTTTCCCTTGGCTGCCTTCAGCATGAAGCAGGCATTCTGCCGCGTCACTCCGTGCGGAGAGCCTGCATGGGTTCTGTCGCCGCGGCGCGGCTGGCGGGCCACCACGCAGCAAAGAGGCCGGCAAGCAGCAGCACACCGCACATGGCTGCCAGCGTGAGCGGATCGCGTGGCGCAATGCCGAAGAGCAGACTGCGCAGCAGTTGCGCGCCGGCGAGTGACGCGGCAAGTCCTACGACCAGTCCCGCGCCTACCAGCAGACCCGCTTCGCGCAACATCATCCCCAGTATGTCT
>DASUWP010000186.1:0-3302 GCA_036378335.1 Acidobacteriaceae bacterium
CTAGCCTCGATTACCACGGCCCCATCCGCAGCTAACGTCGGCGGGTGGCCAGCACGTTAGTTGAACCGTAGACACCACGGCGGGGCTCGCCAGCGTGAAGGCTCATTACTCGTTGATCTCGTCGACATAGATCTGATCCTCAAGAGCTGGACCCAGGGCCTGTTCCAGTCGATCGAGTAGCTGATGCAGTGTCTCGCCGCGCTTGCGCACGAGTGCCACCAGCATGTTGTGGTGATCCGTTGCAACGGCGGTGTAACGAAGCGATGAGTGGTTGATGGCGCCGAGGGTGATATCACCTTCTTCAGAGTCGAGAAATTCCTCGATGGTCGGCCAGGGGGTGGAAGCCTCGCGCTTCGGAGCGGGCGAAGTGCGTTGGGGCTTTCGCCCGGAAGTCTTAGAGCGCTTGCGCGCAGTACGCGCCATAATGCTACCTCGTGGACGCGATGGATCTGTTTGAAGAAACCGAGCGGCAGTGTGACTCTCATGTCAGGTGTTGTGCAATCTGCGTTGTTTACCGAAAAACAAGGGCAGTACCTGGCGTTCATCTACGCCTATACGCGGGTGCTGGGACGGCCGCCCGCCGAAGCGGACATCCAGCGGTACTTTAAAGTCACCCCGCCCACCGCGCATCAAATGTTGATCACTTTGGAACGTCACGGCCTGATCCGCAGAAAGCCTGGTGTGGCCCGCAGTATCGAGCTGCTCGTTGAGCCTGAATCGCTGCCCGTGCTACGCTGAACGCGAGGCACTATCCGAAAACCAACTGTAGCCGCCTTCTTCCCAGCCACGGTACCGGCAGATCAGTTTTGTCAAAGCCAGCGGCCACCAGCAAGGGGTTGTGGGCGCGCTTTTGGAAACGCACCGTGATATCGCGCTCGGTGATCATCACGTTGGCCACCGCATTGATGAAGTCGCGGAAGATGTGCTGGGACTTGGCGCTCGCATAGCCGTTGCCGATCTGCTCCCCGAACAGCCTATACAGACTGCTGGCCATCAGTGTGAGCTGCAGATCGCAACTGACCTTCATGGCCACCGCAGAAGACAGGGCATCCATGTGGAAGAAATCCACTCCGTCGGCAATCCCGTTCTCGATGAGCATGCGTTGCGCGTAGCGGCCGACGAGGTGAACGGGGGAGCGTCGTAGTTGGTTGGTCAGCACGAAGGTTGGCTCCTCGTGGCCGAGGTCAGTGACCACAATCTGGCGGATGGGTCCATCATAGTCACGCAGCGCGATCGTCTGGTCCAAAATCCGCGGCGTCCGATACGCGCGCGCAATACTCTCCAGCTCGATGCGACGCCACGCCGAACGCGGCTGCTGATGGATCTCCTGGAGCATTTTGGGATCCCGCCGCCGCAACGTGATGAACTGGATGCCGAGCGCATTGAGCCGACTGAGGTTCCCATAGGTGGTGAGCTTGGAGTCGAAGACCAACTCTTCGGGTAAATGCCCCGTGCGTTGCTTCCAATACTCGATAAAGCGCAGGATCTCATCGTTCTGATCCTCTTTGCGCAGGGCCGCGTTGCCGTAGCAGAACACCCGCTTGTCGGCGTCCTGCGCGAGGAAAGCGAGCACGCCTTTCTGGCGACGACTGCGCTTGGATATATAGTGCTTCTGCAGCAGCGCATCCTCACCGTGAAAGGGAATGGTGTGGAAGTCCACGTCAAAGGACACCCCGTGTTGGAATCCCAGTGCCCCCAGGGCATCAAACCAGCGATGCATCAGCTTCGGGTAGGCGGCCGGCGCAATCCGGCAGCTGTACTCGGTCAGAAAGCTGCGCTTCGGGATCACATTGAGCCCGGCAAACAACGCCAGTCCCTCATCGAAGACCGAGCTCATCACGTGACTGTGTCGCGCGTTGCCGAAGAGCTTCAAAGCCAACAGGGAGCGCATGGCCTGCGCTGCCGGCAACTGCTGCGTGCCGGGAAAGCCGGTCTGCTCCAGCATTTTCTGCAGCGGGATCTGCACCAGGTACGGTACAAACAAGAACAGTCCACCGAACTGAGTGCGAAAGTGACGTGGAGACAAATCCAGTTGTCGCACATCGGCCACGGCGGCCACTTCGGGTTTTAGCGTCTCGGGTCGTTCCTCGTCGGCACGACGCGGGAGCTTTGCGAAACCGGCTTCCTTGAGCAGCTTCGCCACCGCCGCTGGACTCAATCGTCGATCTTCCTCCTGCAACGCCCGGCTGATGTCGTAGATCGAGAGGTTCTGTTTGCGCAACTCGATAACCTTCTCGCCGGTGGTGTTGCGTTTGGCGGAAGTGTGCGGCCCCTTCAGTACCGGCACAAAGAACGAGCGATGCGGGTCCTGCCGAAACCAGTGGCACAACACTCGGAAGCTTCCCGGGGTATAGCCAAAGCGCGCAGCGGCCTCAGCCGAGGGGAGTCCTTCGACGAAGTAGGCGCGGAGGGCTTCGTATTGGCGGTGAGTGGCGTTGACCGGTTCGAGGAAAACCCGCCTGATATCGCTGTCTGTTATCTCTACACGAGACTTACGATACATATGCTCAATATGTCACATCACGTGTGCAGCAGCAAGCGAAAATCAAGGGTTTAGGCGTAAAACCCATCAGGAAGCGAAAATCAGGCCTATGTCCGCGGCGGCGAGGCCAAGATGATCTTGCCTTGCCCAGCTCAGAAGCCGTGATAACCGTGTGGGAGTGCGCGTCTATATATACAGAAAGGATAACGCCAGCAAGCCTCGAGCGCCGCCGCTGCGGCCAAAATGAGCCTTGCTCAAGCGGGCGTCGTTAGCCCACTACCGATGATGGGGTTCCAGGCTAGTGGATCGCTACGAGCTCACTTCACTCGACACGGCGCGTGATTTGCTGCGCAACGACCGCCCTGTCGCAGCAACAGGCGATGCGCTGGTGATAGCCGACCCGGACTTTGACCTCGAAATCTCCGCCGTGCCGGCGGCCGAACGCTCGCGGCCATTTGCCCGGCTGACAGGGACGCGCGAGGAAGGCGAGGCGATTGCGGAGATCCTTCATGTCCCACCCCTGCTGGGGCCGGACGCACTTGAATCCGTGCTTTACTCAGCTCGATCGCCGCGCATCCTGCACATTGCTACACACGGATTCTTTCTTGCCGACGATAGGCCACCGCCTTGGAGTAACGTTGCCGATACCGTCGTGACCCTGACGATTCCGGGCTACGGAACTCATTTAGTCAAGGCTCTCGACAAGCCCCGTCCGATTAACGACGGCCCGATGGTCGATCGCCTGACCCGGATAGGGCGTCTGCCGGATCCGATGCTGCGTTCGGGGGTTGCACTTGCCGGCAGCAACACCTGGGTGTCC
>DASUWP010000187.1:0-2752 GCA_036378335.1 Acidobacteriaceae bacterium
GCGGCCGATCTCCGCGGGGGGTCTGCATTATCACCCAATTATGCTGGCTCGCGCTCGCCAACGAGGTGATCGAGTGAGTGCGCCAGGCAAGCTGGTGCGATCCAGCCGGTGGAAGTCCGGCCCAAGTAAGGGGCAGCGCCCGTTTGGTAGCGAGTGTTGCGTGACCACTGGCGACAGTGGCCGCGAAGCGTACACAGCGATTGCATGGGGTGTGGGATTGAGCCACGGTGCGCCGGGAGACCGGCAGGAGGTAGACGGTGCAAGTCCGTCACAGCGAAGGAGTAGCGATCCACGCTGCCCCCGAGTCATGCGCGGGACACTGCTGTGAGGCAGTACGCGAAGCGTTGACAGGGGCACGTACAGGCGAGGTATTGAGCGGCGAAAGCAATGCAGTCCGGGGTGCCGATGCCGTCGTGGCAAGCAGAAGGCAACAGGCGCGGGTCCGTCATCGCAAGGGCCTTCGCCACCCCGCGTCGTCTTTAGACCCTCTGCATGTACGCACACCTCTTGCGCGGGAACCGGGATATCTTCGTCACTGCTCTGGGAGGCAGTTCCAGGGCCGCATCGGGAAGGCCGGAGGCCGTAGCCGATGATGAACGGGGCGAAGAAGTCAGACTCGCTGATAATACCTGTGAAGCCGGCGAACAAAGCGGGACACCCCGCTGCGGAGCCGGTGGAGGGAAGCAGCGGGACCGAGAGAAATGCGGAATTGCAAAGCACGGTCCGAACGCAGAGCCGGGAAGCCGTGTCACAGGCGCAGGACCGCATACGTGGAGCTGTCACCAGGAACAAGAAGGACAAGAAGGAGAAGCTCACAGCGCTCCTGCACCACATCACGGTCGACGTCCTGCGGAGAGTGTTCTTCAAACTGAAGAAGCGCGCCGCTCCAGGTGTCGACGGCGTGACATGGGAGGACTACGCGGCAGACCTTGACC
This sequence comes from Acidobacteriaceae bacterium, assembly GCA_036378335.1. GTDB lineage: Bacteria > Acidobacteriota > Terriglobia > Terriglobales > Acidobacteriaceae > KBS-83. The sequence goes on from DASUWP010000187.1 coordinate 936, forward strand.
GAAACCTCACTGATCTGCACGCGCGCGTCCATCGGGGCGCCTATCGGGCATTGCCCTCTCGCCGGAGGTACATACCGAAGGCGGACGGCAAACAACGGCCGCTCGGCATCGCCGCCATCGAGGACAAGATCGTCCAGGCAGCGGTGGTGGCGCTCCTCACGCCGATCTATGAGGCGGAGTTCCTGGGGTTCAGCTACGGGTTCCGGCCCGGGCGTAGCCAGCATGACGCGCTGGATGCGCTCGCGTATGGAATCAAGGCACGCAAAATCAACTGGATCCTCGACGCCGACATATCGCGCTTCTTCGATTCTTTGAGCCTGGAATGGCTCGTAAGATTTGTCGAATGCCGAATTGGCGACCAACGGATCATCCGTCTGATCCAGAAATGGCTGAAGGCGGGTGTGCTGGAAGAGGGCCGCTTGATCGAGACAATGGAGGGCACCCCGCAGGGATCAGTGGCATCACCACTGCTTGCGAACGTGTATCTCCATTATGTCTACGATCTCTGGGTCCAGCAGTGGCGCAAGCGCCACGCTACGGGCGATATGATCGTCGTGCGGTATGCCGACGATACAATCGTTGGCTTCCAGCACCGGCATGATGCGGATCGTTTCCTGAACGATCTCAAGGATCGCTTGGCCAAGTTCGCGCTCAGCCTGCACCCGGAGAAAACCCGCCTTATCGAGTTCGGCAGGTACGCTGCCGAGCGCCGAGCAGGCCGGGGCAAGGGAAAGCCGGAAACGTTCGATTTCTTGGGGCTCACACACTACTGCAGCACCAAGAAGGACAGCGCCGACTTCCAACTCGGGCGCAAGACACAGCGAAAGCGGATGAAGGCCAAGCTTCGGGAGATCAAGGAAATGCTGCGACAGCACCGGCATAAGCCGATCGACGAACAGGGGCGGTGGCTCGCAACCGTGATCAAAGGCTACTTCGCCTACTTCGCGGTACCGACGAACACGTACCTGCTCTCGGCATTCCGCTATCACATCAGCATGAAATGGTTCCAAAGTCTGCGGCGACGCAGTCAGCGGCACCGGCTGACGTGGAAACGGATGACTCAGCTAATTGACCGGTTCCTGCCGTCCCCGTGCGTGCTGCACCCGTGGCCGGATCAGCGGTTCGGCGTCACATACTCGAGGTAGGAGCCGAGTGCGTTAGCAGCGCATGCTCGGATCTGTGCGGGGGGTGGTCAGCAATGACCATTCCTACCGCGATAAAGATCAGACATTGCAGGGGCCGAGGGTTTTCATTCGCTCGAAGGCAACATGTGCGGCACCGCTATGCGAGGTGCTGACGCCCTGCCGGGGTCTAAGGCCACATCACGTGCAAAGGGATCGTATCGGAACCTGGGAGATCTCATGTCTGGCCGCCGTCGTCACTTGCTGTATGAGTACGGCGGTCCGCATCGGGAAGGCGAGGAGCCGTAGCTGATGATGCACGGACACGAGAAGTCGGACCTCGTCATAGTAGCGATGAAGCCGGCGAACAAAGCGAAGAAAGCCCCCTGCGGAGGCGTCTGCGGGGGCGGTCGCAGCGGTGTCGGTGGAGCGAAGGGCGGGGGCCAAGGGGAATGCGCATCAGCAAAGCACGTACTGGACTCTGAGCCAGGCTCGCGTGTCAAAGGCGCTGGAGCGTATACGGCGACTTGTGCCGTTACCCACCCGAGGCAGGAGCCGTATGCGGGAAAGCCGCACGTACGGATCTGGGCGGGGGGCGTGCGATGAAACGCACGTCCCTACCGCTACGGCGCCGCGAGTTCATCACGCTGCTCGGCACGGCATTTGCCTGGACGGCGGCCGCCGTGAACATGGGCG
>DASUWP010000188.1:0-30472 GCA_036378335.1 Acidobacteriaceae bacterium
GCACGCGCAGCGCTTCCATGCTCGCGACATCCTCGCGCGCGCGAAAACCCTCGGACGACGCACCTTCGTTGGCGGTCCCTGGGCCAGCAGCGATCCCGAAGCTGTCCTCCAGTATGCCGACCACGTCTTGGTGGGCGAAGCCGAAGAGGCCTTCGCCGTGATCGCCACCGCGCTCGAACAGGGAACCGCGCAGCGCCTCTATCGCATCGTCGACAAGCCGGACATGACCGCCAGCCCGGTGCCCCGCTATGACCTGCTGCGCCTCGACAAGTACACCTCCATGCCTGTGCAGTTTTCGCGCGGCTGCCCCTTCCAATGCGAGTTCTGCGACATCATCACCATCTACGGCCGCAAGCCGCGCGCCAAGACGCCTGCGCAGATCATCGGCGAGCTCGATACCTTGCGCGCGCTCGGCTGGCGCAATGAAGTCTTCATCGTGGATGACAACTTCATTGGCAACATGCACAAGGCGCTTGCCTTGTGCCGTGAGCTCGCCGCCTGGCAGGTCGAGCACAAGCATCCGTTCTCCTTCTATACCGAAGCGTCGCTCAACCTCGCCGATCAGCGCGAGCTGCTCAACGCGATGGTTGCCGCCAATTTCATGTACGTCTTCATCGGCATCGAAACGCCATCGTCGGAAGCGCTGAAGGAATCGCGCAAGTTCCAGAACCTGCGCAGCGGCGACAACGTGAAGCAGGTCCGCATCATTCAGGAAGCGGGCCTCTGGGTGCTCGCCGGCTTCATCGTCGGCTTCGACTCCGACGACGAGACCATCTTCGAGCGTCAGCGCGAGTTCATCGAGCTCACCAACATCACCTGGGCCATGGCCGGCGTCCTGCAGGCGCCGCCGACTACCGCGCTTTACGACCGCATGAAGCGCGAAGGCCGGCTCCACGAGGACAGCGAAGCGCTCACCAATTTCAGCCCGCCCAACTTCGACACCGTGCTCCCGGTGCCCGTTCTGCTGCGCGGTCTCAGCAGCTTGCTCGCCGGCCTCTATGAGGCGGAACCGTTCTTTGCCCGCGCACTGCGCTCACTCGAAGTCTGGCAGCCCCGCGCGTCGCAGGTCCCGCCGGAACTTCCCATGCTCTACAACCTGCGCGTGCTCGCTGCGTCCATGTGGCGGCAGGGAATGCGCTCGCCTTACAAACAGGAATACTGGAAGTTCCTCTACCAGCTGTTGCGCCGGTATGCCCGCCATCCGGCAAAACTCTGGCTGGGATTCATGGTCATCCTGTCGGCGCACCACTTCCTCATCTACTCGCGGGAAGTTGCCAGCGAACTGGAACAGGAGTGCATCTCCTTCGAGAAGAAGCAAGCCACATCCGCGCCCCGCGATCCATCGCTCGAAGCAGCCATGAAGCTAGCCTCCCGCGCCTGACGCTGCCTGGCGATCAAACCCAACGCGAAATGAGTCAACAAGCCGGGTGCCCCATTCTGAGCGGAGCGAAGTGTCGGTAACTGCCATTTCGGGAAATCGCCGAAAGTTCTGCCACTTCATACCGGCCCATTTGCTAGTCTGGAAATAGAACAGTTCCAGTCACAGAAGTAGACAAGAAAAGCCACCATCACGGTGGCTTTTTCTTATGCCGCTAAATGCAATGAATAGACGAATTTACCGTTAAGTCCTTTGAGAAGACGAATTTAGCTCCCGGGAGAAGGTCTAAATGCAAGTATCCAAGGAACTTACAACAGGGCCTCCCGGTGCCGGAGGGGGGAGGTTACGGCGGGTGCCGTTACATCCCGGCGGTAGTGTGCTGCGAGTAGATCGCGTGCCACTGTCCACCGCGGTAGACGAATATGTCACTCGACATGATCCCTTTTTCCGGCCCGAGCGGTTTGAGATAAAAGGTCACGATTGCCGTGTCGCCCTGCAGCACAACACCGGTGCCCATCGGGTGAGTTGCCTTCCACTTCGCAACCTTTGCAGCGTGTTCCGGAGAACTGACATTCTTCTTCGCGCTCGCAACAATGGCCGCCTTGTCATGAACGCTGCCGTCCGCATTCACCGACCGATACTCCGGCAGCAGCAGGTTGTCGATATAGGCGGTGTCACCAGTTTCCTCGGCCTGGTCCCAGCCGTCATCCGCGGCAACAACCGCCGCGGCGGTCTTCGCCTCCGGCTTCACAGCGAAAGCAGAGAAAGGCACGCAGAGAAGCATGGCAGTAGAAAACACTCCAATGGAAGAGAGGCGCATGGAGCTCCTTTTGCGCGACACAGAGGATCGTCGTGACGTCCACACAAGAGTAGCCAGCCGAGCCGCCGATCGCAACGGGAGTTGTGACGATCTGTGTAGCTCGCGTGCCCAGCGCCAAAGCTCGGACTACGAGATCATCGCCAGCACCGCAACCGGAAAGCTGCCGAAGAGCTGCGCCAGTGGCAGCGCGCCTTCAACCCTCATGGTCTCGCCGGTGAAGATGTTGCGATAGCTCCCGCGCAGTTCGCTGGGCAGCGGCAACGCCCAGTCCTTCCACGCCTGTCCTAGCGGCAGCGCAACTTCGCCGCGCATCAGTGAGCAGGCAAAGCGCGGCACCGCCACGATCACGGCCCTGTCTTCGTACTGTCGCGCATGCGCGATCACATGCTGCTCGCCTGGGCCGGGCACGTACAGCGGCAGATAACTGCCGTGGCGGAACAGCGCATGTTCCGCGCGCCGCAGGCGCAGCACCTGCGCGGTCGTCCACAGCTTGACCGCGCCATCGCTGATGTCGCGCGTCACCTCCGCGGCTACTGCGGTGAGACCCTGCTCGCCCGCAACCGTATCCAGGTGCGCCAGCACGCGCTCGCGCACCCCGTAGTCCACCGGCCGCCGGTTGTCCGGATCGACCAGGCTCAGGTCCCACAACTCGGTGCCCTGGTAGAAGTCAGGCACCCCTGGGCAGGTAGCCTTCAGAACCACCTGTGCCAAAGAATTCACTCCGCCAAAAAGTTTGATCTGCGGCAGCAGCTTCGCAAGCACCTGCATAAACGGCGTCTCCCGCCCGCGTTTGCCTGGCAGGAGAATGTCGGCAACAAAGCCCTGCACCGCCGTGACATATTCCGCATCGGGACTGATCCAGCTCAGGTTGACCTTGGCCTCGCTCAACGCCTTCGCGGTGTACTCCTGCAAACGCTTTACCACGGATTCGCGGCAGCCCGGCTCCTCCTCACGCCACGGCCAGACACCGGCGATCGATTGGTAGAGCAGATATTCTTCATTGGCATCCGGCGCCACTCGCCCATCCGCCAGCGTGCGCTTGGCCTTGGCGTTCAAGCGCTGCCAGCGCCGCACCGTACCCGCCCACGTGCCCGGAATCTCCGACAGCACATTCAGGCGGTTGCGCACATCCTCACTGCGTTTCGTGTCGTGCGTCGATGTTGTCAGCATCGAGTCCGGCGTCACATCGAGCCTCTCCTGGTTGCTCGAGTGCCAAAGATCCAGCGAGATGCCGAACGACTTCGTATCGCCACCCACCTCGTTCGAGGAGACGAAGCGGTTGTGCACATAGAACGTGGTGTCTTCGACGCCCTTCGCCATCACCGGCCCGGTGAGCTGCTGGAACTTCAGTGCGAACTGCAGCTGCTGCGGATCGGGCTCACGGCTCGAGCTCCGGTTTCGCGGGTGCAACAGCAGCATGTCCGACAGGAAGTCGAATGCGGATGCGTCAATGTCCGGATTGCGCCGCTTCGCCTGCCGGATAGCGCTCCGGATGAAGACAATATCGCGCTCCGGATAGGAACCGCGCTCGTCGGTGTAGGTGCGATAGACCGGAAAGCATGCGATGGTCTCGCGCACCACCGATTCCAGAATGTTGTCGGTGAAGTCGCGCGCATGGCGGTCTGCCGCGGCGATCTTGCTCAGCATGTTGGTCAGCACGTGCACCTCGCTGGCCAGCGAGGCCTGCATCACTTGCAGCTTGGAGCGGTAAATAATCTCGTCCGGGTTCGAAGAGTGGCCGAGGATGCGCTCGTAGAGCGTCGTGAAGGGCTTGACGTTCTCGCGCTGGATAAAGATGTTGTTGGCGAAGTATACAAAGTCGTAGCCGGATGTCCCATGCACAGGCCACTCTCGTGGCATATGCTCGCCTGGCTCGAGGATCTTCTCGACGACAACATAAAGCGGTCCGTGCGAGGCGCTCCAATCGTATCCGCGAACCGGGTCGAGCACAGTGCGCTCGATCCCGTTCGCAGCTGTCTCGCTTTGCGGCTTGGGCCCGGCGCACTGGCTCGCCAGATATAGCAGTTGTAGCCGAATGAGATACTGCCGGGGATTGAACATACCGTCGCAATGGTCAATTCGTAGCCCGGTCACCTGCCTGCTCGCCAGCAGCTCGCGAATCAGGCGGTGCGTCTCGGCAAAGACTTCCGGCGTCTCCATGCGCAATCCGACCAGGTCGTTGACGTCGAAGAATCGGCGGTAGTTGATCTCCTCCGCTGAAGTGCGCCAGAACGCGAGCCGGTACGGCTGCACGTTGAGGAACGCGTGCAGCGCGTCAAAGCTGTGCGGGTCACCCACTTTGCCGTTGATCGCCTCCAATGCGCGCTGAATCGCAGGCTGCGCCGCTTCACTGGTGAGCACACTTCGCAGCCTGGGGAGCAGAACCTCTAACCGCTGTCGCCGGTCAATCTGCAGCTGAGGATCGGTCGTCTCATGGGCGGGCAGTTGCGTCAGCTCGCGCAGCACCTCGACCAGCTCCTGCGGCATGCCTTCGGTCTCTTGCTCGCTGGGCAAAGTGCCGATAGGCCGGCGGAAGAAGATGAGGGGAATCGGGCGCGGCGCCGCCGGCATGCGGTGGTCATAGTACTTGACGTAGAAACGGCCATCTTCAAGCGCTACCTGGATGTGCTTTGCCTCCAGTTCCTCGCCATACTGGCGGCCCAGGATCGGCAGCAGCAGCTTGTTACGCATCTCTTCCTTCAGGGGGCTCCAGTCGATGTCGAAGAAGTTGGCATAGCGCGAGGCATGGCCGTTCTCGAGCACATCCTGCCACCACACCGAATCCCTGCCGATGCCCATATGGTTTGGCACGATGTCCAGCAACAGGCCCATGCCATTCCGGCGTAGCGAGTCGGCGAAGGGTGCAAAACGCTCGGAGCCACCCAGTTCGGGATTCAGCCGGTCATGCCGCGTCACGTCGTACCCGTGCATGCTCCCGGGCCGGGCCTCGAAGATCGGCGACGCGTAGAAGTCGCCCATGCCCAGCCGTTCGAGGTAGGGAACGATCGCGGCCGCCTGGTCGAACGTGAAGTCGTGGTGCATTTGGACGCGATATGTAGCGACGGGAACGCGAACGTCGGTCTGGAGCAGCGTATGGATGCAGTCTTGGTCCATGATGATCGAGGTCGAACAAAGGTGGAGCGAGTAGCCTGGATGGAACGATCTGGCGTCCTATTTCCTATATATAGGCGCTGTTGCTGCCACGTCCGTCAGCGAAACGCAGGGCGGGCGCAATAGAAATTCCGGTACCTGTTACGTAACGGCTGTGAGGGTTCAGTGGCACCCAACGGTTGCTTTCCATGGGATGCTGGTTGGGCCGACTTTACGAACCCCACCTCGGCACGGGAGAATGTGTGGAGCGATCGAAAGAAGTGGAGAAACGAAAGATGCCCTTGTCCGGCGAAGCCATTCGCATGATGAACTACGTTGACGATGTTGCGACCACCATGCGACGCCTGCTTGCCGTAGCCCCTACGCTGACCGCGGAGGAGCGGAAGCGTGTGAGTGAATATCTGCGAGTCAGCTCGCCGAACGCAAGCGAAGTTCTGGCGGCGCTGGACAAGAAATAGGCAAGCCATCGAACTGCCCGAGAGTGGACCCGGAACTGGTGTGCAATGAGTTGCGTATCCGTCCATTGAGATAACATGCGCGCCCTCAAGGACATCATCGGGCAGGTTCTGGATGCTATCTGGGCGCACAAGTTGCGGTCCTTTCTGACCATGTTCGGCATTGCATGGGGGGTGGGGTCCCTCCTGCTGCTGATCGGCCTGGGTGAGGGGTTCCGGTCCGGCCAGCGGCGGCAGATGGCCACCTTGGGCAATGACGTCATCTTCCTCTCCGGCGGCAATATTCCGGCGGTGCCCAGCCAGCACACGGGTATGCGGCCGTACCGTGTCACGCTTTCGGATGCCGAGGCCATGCGCAAGCTGCCGTCCGTGCGCGCAGTGACTGCGGTGATCGAGAACGAGACCATCCAGCAGGTCAGCCAGTATGCGACGACCGGCGGCACGGTGAAGGGCATTGACACCGACTATCCCAACATCCGTACGCTGCCCATAGCCGACGGACGGCTGATCGACAGCAACGATCTGCGGGACCGGCGGCATGTGGTGGTGCTGGGACAGAAGACGGCGCAGCTGCTCTTCTCGGGCCGCCCGGCGCTGGGCGAGTGGATCCTGGTGAACGGCTCGCGCTTCCAGGTAGTGGGCGTGGCAGCGAAGACGGGACGCGGCAACAACAACGGTGTGAACCAGAGTGCCTACATTCCGCTGACTGTGATGATGGAGATGTTTCCCCTCAAGGGCGAGAACCTGCCGCGGGACGCCGTTAGCGGCATCCAATATCAGCCGCGCGTTCATGGCGACAACGAAGTTGCGGTGGCCGACGTCCATCGTCTGATTGCGGAACGCCACGGGTTCGACTGGCGCAACAAGGATGCCTTTGACGAGTGGGACTCCATCAAGAGCCAACAGATGGTCGATAAGATATTCGACGCAATGGATGTTTTCCTCGGCAGCGTGGGTGTGGTGACGCTGGCGCTTGGCGCCGTGGGAATCGTGAATATCATGTTGGTGGCTGTGTCGGAACGCACGCGCGAAATCGGGCTGCGCAAGGCGCTCGGCGCGACCAACAGGAGTGTCGAGCTGCAGTTCCTGCTCGAGGGTCTCTTTCTCACCGGGATCAGCGGGCTAATCGGGATCGGCGGCGCCGCGCTGCTGATGTATGCACTTCAGTCCGCGATTGGGCACAACATGGAGGGCTTCGATCCGCCGCGGCTCGTGCCTTGGTCGGCGGCGCTGGCTATTGGCGCACTGACAGCGAGCGGAGTGATTGCCGGCTTAGTGCCGGCGAGCAAGGCAGCGCGGCTGGAGCCCGTCGAAGCGTTACGTCGAGAGTAGAGAAGTGGAGCGGCCATGCTGATCGATCTGCTGAAACAGGCGTACGAAGCCATGCAGTACAACCGGCGACGCACTGTCATCACCGTGGCCGGCATGGCCTGGGGGATTGCGACGGTAGTGCTGCTGCTGGCCTACGGAGCGGGTTTCAGTCGCGCGATCATGGCCATCTTCGAGCAGTGGGGCGTCAATACCATCGGCGTCTTTCCCGGTACGACGAGCGAGCAGGCCGGCGGCAAAAAGGCTGGCGTCCCAGTACGCTTCACCCAAGACGATCTCGACCGCCTCTCTGCAAGTGTTCCGAGCCTGGAGCTGCTGACCGCGACATTGGACAAGGACAACGTCGCGATCCAGAACGATCTGCACAGCTACAGCTGGCACGTGGAAGGGAGTCATCCGGCAATTGCCGACATCCTCAACTACGACGTGGTAAAAGGCCGCTTTTATACCGAACAGGACAACCAGGAGCGCAACCATGTTGCGGTGATTGGCTCTCAAGCGGCGACAAAATTATTCTCTGGGATTTATCCCATCGGCCAGCGCATTCGCGTCGGCGGCATCAGCTTCACCGTCATTGGCGTGCTCAAGCCGAAGATGACTGAGGAGGAAGACAACATCAACCGCGTGGTCCACATTCCTTTCAAGACGATGGGCGACCTCAAGGACATGAAATACCTCGATGGCATCTGGATGAGCTACCGCGGGGACCACATGAGAGTGGAGCAGGAGGTGCGCCAGACGCTGGGCGCCGCACACGGCTTCCGCCCGACGGATCACAACGCTATCTATGTGGCCAACCTGATGGAGCAGCTATCGCAATTCCGCATCATCACTGCGGCGCTGGAGGTGCTGATGGCATTCATCGGCTCGCTGACCCTGGGGATCGCGGGTATCGGGCTCATGAACATCATGCTGGTAAGCGTGCAGCAGCGAACGCGTGAAATCGGCGTCGAAAAAGCGCTGGGCGCGCGCAAACGGCACATTCTGATTCAGTTTTTGTCGGAAGCGTTGGTCATTTCGGCGACTGGTGGCCTGCTGGGCATGCTGCTGGCGTATGCGGTGTCGCTCGGAGTGGGTCGCATCACTTTCTACAGCGCCATTGCCCAGAATGCGACCGATGCAGACATCCGCTTGCTCATCTCGCCATTGATCGTTGCTGTTTCGATCGGCATCCTGATCGTGGTGGGGCTGGTGAGCGGGATGGTGCCGGCGCTGCGCGCAGCCAATCTGGACCCGATCGAAGCACTTCGTTACGAGTAGCGCCGTGATTTCGTTCAAGCGGCAATAAGAACAAACTATCTCGGCTTCAGTGTCTGATACTTCGCGATCGTGTATCCCAGCGCGCTTCCGAGCCACACGTCCGATGGGAAGTGCGCGGCCTCGGTGATGCGCGAGCAACTGATGGCCGTCGCCAGTGTGTACGCGAGCACCGGAATCCACGGCTTGCCGCGATGACGGTAGCGCTCGGCAACGACCGTCGCCACCGACCACACCGCCGTGGCGTGGCCAGACGGGAAGCTGCTGCCCTTGAACGGCGATTTGCCACCATTGAAGAAGGTGTTGGAGTAGTCACCATTCGGCGCTACGTCGGAGGGTCGTTGGCGGCGCGTGATGGCCTTCATGGCCAGGTTAATGACGACGCTGTCGCCATAGGCCTCGGCAGCCAGCAGCGCCGTGTTCACTTCGCGGTCATCATGCCGGATATAGCCTGCCGCCATAAGCCCGGCCGGCAAAGCGATCACTTCACCGGTGGTGATCATGGGATCGAACACATCGTTGAAGTCGTCGAGGCTCTTCTGATGGTTGCGGAAGTAAGGCATGGCGTGCGGATCGGCATAGATCAGCCCGACGGTTCCCCCCAGAACAATGAGAGTCGGCACGAGGTGTTGTCCTTTTGCCAGCCGCAGCGGAAACGTCCACAGGTCCTTCTGATCATGGAGAAAGTCGCCGGGCAGGCTGCGCCAGGTAGCTTCCCGCTGCGGTTCCCCGGTAGTGACGTCGACAGCGGGCTTGGCTGACTGGCCCCGATCATCAGGCAGGACCGCCACGCTGGGGGTGGGGGCATCCGGAAGTTTCGCGAAGTCCTGCGCAAAGGTTGCCTGGGAGGCGAAGGCCATTCCAAAGCATGCAATCAGAATGAATGAAAAACGCTTTTCGATCCCAATCATCACGAAGTTGTGATGCAGGTTTGTTGCCCAGTGCTCCGGGTACTCGCGCGGCAATTTGCTAGACACAAAGTTGCCTGCGCGACAGCGCTGGGCGTTGAGCTCTCGGATTTTCCAACAGGTGATCGGCCGCGTGCTGCAGGATCCGTGCGGTGGGGCGATGACAAACGCGGCGGCAGTGACTCCGAACAACCAGTTCGGGAGCCGGACGGATCCACGTTCGCCACGATTGACGATGCGCGGACCCGCCAGCTTGATATAGGGATGCGCGCAGTCGCATCGTTTCATGCCTTTTTTTGCGCGGCTGCTGCATGCACGATCCGCTTGAGCTTGAGGACGGCAGGTTGAGTTCAGGGCTGCAAGCGCCGGCTTGACTGCGGGCGCTGCTAACCTTAGTGGCAGCTATGGACGCCCCGGCCAATCCGCTGATCTTCCTCTCTGCCGGTGAGGCATCAGGGGAACGGTATGGCGCGGATCTGCTGGAAGCGCTTCGCCGGATGCTGCCCAGGGCGCGATTCTTCGGCCTGGGCGGATCGCGGATGGCGGCGCTGGGGTTCCGGCCGGTGGTGCGGGCCGAGGACGTAGCGCACATGGGCATCACCGAAGTGGTGCGGCACGCTCCTTTTATCTATGGACAGTTTCAGCGCTTGAAGCGGGCGATTGTGGCCGAGCGGCCCGCGCTGGCGGTGCTGATCGATTTTCCGGACGTGAATCTGCGGCTGGCTCAGCATCTGCATCGGCACGGTATTCCGGTGGTCTATTTCGTTTCACCGCAGCTGTGGGCGTGGAAGAAGCGGCGCATCCGGCGGGTGCAGCAGCTTGTGGACCGTATGCTGGTGATCTTCCCCTTTGAGGAGCCGTTCTACCGCGAGCGCGGCGTGGCGGCGGAGTTTGTAGGACATCCGCTCGCCGACCTAGCGCCGCCGGAGGTGACGCGAGAGGCCTTCGCTCGCCAACATGGGCTGGATGCGTCCAAACCGTGGGTGGCCTTGCTGCCGGGCAGCCGGCAACGCGAGGTCCATCTGAACCTGCCCATGATGCTCGAAGCCGCGACGATGCTCGGTGACACCTATCAGTATGTGGTGCCGGTGGCGCCGACGCTACCGCCGGAGACGGTGCCAGCCATCCTCGCCGCGCGGCCCTCCGGTGTTAAGCCGGTTCTGGTCGACGACGCAAGGGCGGCGCTCTATCATGCGCGCGGGTCGGTGGTGGCGAGCGGTACGGCCACGGTGGAGGCAGCGCTCGAGGGAAATCCATTCGTGGTGGTGTACCGATTGTCCAAGGTGAGTTATGCGATCGCCCGGCGATTTGTGACGGTGCCGCATGTGGCGATGGCCAACCTGATTGCGGGGCGCCGCCTGGTGCCCGAGCTGATCCAGGATGAGTTCACTGCGGCGAACATAGTGAATGCGCTCCGACCGCTGCTGGCGGAAGGGCCTGCGCGAGACGAGGCGATGGCCGGTCTGCGCGGGGTCCGCGAACGACTGCACCGAAATGCCGATGAGAACGGCGGGGATGAGAGCGCGATTGACCGCGCGGCACGCATTTGTGTGGAGCTTCTGGCCGTCAGAGGAATTTCGACATCCAATGCAGCGGGGAATGCAACAGCCGGGGAGACGCCGGCAGCGAGTGTATACCGGGGATGAGACAACGTACTCGAGATCACGAGTTGATAGAGCGAACGTTGCAAAGAACCGCGCAAGGGCGGATACCGCAAGACGGATCCAAGGATCGACGCAAGATATGACTCGACTTTTTTCTCGTGCCGCACTGCTCTCTGTGGTCTTAATGCTGGGATTGGTTGTCGCGCATGCGCAGCAGCTTTCCACCAAGCCGCTGATCAACATCACCGGCTACACCATCGACGCCTCGGTGATTCCGTCGACGCACCAACTCCATGCGACGGCGAAAGTGAGCTTGACGGCGCTCGATGCTTTGCCGGTGGCGACCTTCGAATTGCACTCCGGGCTGAAGGTGGCAAAGGTGACGGATGCGAGCGGACATCCGTTGAATGCCGAGCGCGGACAGGGTTCGACGCTGCGTGTAACGCCATCGGAGCCGCTGGCCAAGGGCGACACGGCGGTGTGGACGTTTGAGTATGAGGGCACGCTGGAGAGCGCCGATGGATCTCCGGTAGAGAATTTGAAGCTGGCATCGATTGGCGACCCGATCAGCTATCTGTTGTACGCGGCGCGGTGGTTTCCGATGACAGGCTATCTGACGGACCGCTTCACAGCGGACATCACGGTGCATGCGCCGGCCGGCTACACGGTGCTGGGGTCTGGCTCCACGGGCGCACCTCATGCGGAGCGCGGCGGTCAGACATGGCAATTCAACTGGGACCGGCCCGGCTTTCCCGGAACGATTGTTGCGGCGAAGTTCAAGAATCCTGTTGGCGTCATGGGTGCAGCGAACATCAAGGTGTACACCACGCCGGCGCACGAGAGCGTTGGCCAGCAGTATGCGCAGACGGCCAACCGCGAATTCGACTTTTTCAGCGGCACCTTTGGGCCGGCGGAGTCCGCGCGGCTGAACGTAATCGAGCTGCCGGATGACACGGTGCCGGCCTACTGGGCGCCGGAGATGGCGCTGGTGGCGGGCAATCAGATCGGCGAGCGCAACAACTACCGGTTGCTGGCCAACACCATTGTGCGGCAGTGGTGGAGCTCCATCGTATCGCCGGCGACGTTGAACGATGCCTGGATTACGAATGGGATGTCGCGCTACGGAGAGCTGATGTACCTGGAAGACGTGGCGGGAAAGCAGAACCTGGAACAGGCGATCACGGATGTGTCGGCCGGCGCGCTGGCGTATGACACGATTCCGCTGACCTCGGCCGGCAGGCTCGACGCGTTCTCGCCGCAGTTTCAGTCGATGACGCTGGATAAAGGCGGGCTGGTCTTCCACATGCTGCGTTATGAGATTGGCGACGACGCCTTCAAGAAAACGCTGCAGACGGTGCTGAGCACGCACAGGGACGGCTCGATCACCACACGTGAGTTCGAGAAGGTTGCCGAAGGCTCGAGCCAGCAGAACCTGGTGGCGTTTTTTGCGCAGTGGCTGGATGGCACCGGCGCGCCGCAGTTCACGAACAAGTACACGGTGTACCGTCTGGGGAATGGCACCGGCTTCCGCACCATCGGCGAGATCGATCAGGACCTGGACCTGTTCCGCATGCCGGTGACGCTGCAGGTGCAGACCGAAGGCAAGACCGAGAGCAAGCAGGTGGAAGTGTCGGGCTCGGACTCGCAGTATGTGATCGACACCTTCGGGTTGCCGCGCAAGATCACGATCGATCCGGATAATGAGGTGCTGAAGAATACGCCGGACCTGCAGGTGCGGGTGGCGATCCTGCGGGGACAGCAACTACTGGCCCAGGGCGACACAACGGGAGCGATCGAAGAATTCCAGAACGCGCTGAAGGCAAATCCGACCAGCTCGCTGGCCAGCTACCGCATCGGCGATGTGTTGTTTACGCAGCGCAATTATCAGGCGGCGGCAAATGCGTATCGCGATGCGCTGCGCGGGGACGACGACCCGAAGTGGACCGAGGTCTGGAGCCATATCCAACTGGGGAAAATCTTCGACGTGACCGGCCAGCGCGACCGCGCGGTGCACGAGTATCAGCAGGCGATCCAGACCAACGACAACACGCAGGGTGCAGTGAACACCGCGCGGCACTTTCTGCTGAAGCCGTATGTGCGGGATGAGGGTCAGTAGCATTTCCAGGGATTAGGATCAGATGTGACTTGCGGCAGAGCGGACCTTATTTCACTGCTCGCATCCCATCGAAGTCTCCGGTTTGAGAAAGTGCGGTAACATCATCCCGCGATTCTTTTGACGTGGAGATATCGATGAATACGACTTTGCTGCGAATCAGTTGTGCGATGTGTATTGGCCTAAGTACATTGGCCGGCGCTCAAACCCAGACAAAGAAGCCGATGCCGAGTCCACCGGCGGATACTTCTCAGACGGTCGATGGGAAGACAGTGTCGATCCACTACAACTCGCCCTCGATGCGCGGCCGCAAGATCTTTGGCGGCCTGGTGCCGTACGACAAGGTATGGCGGACGGGCGCGAATCCGGCGACCTCGCTAAAGACCGACGTGAATTTGAAGATCGGGACGGCAACGGTGCCCGCCGGCAGCTACACGCTTTACACGTTGCCTTCGACCGGCACCTGGAAGCTGATCATCAACAAGCAAACGGGACAGTGGGGCACCAAATACGACCAGAGCCAGGACCTTGCGCGCGTAGACATGAAGAAGGAGACGCTGTCGTCACCGCAAGAGGTAATGTCGATCACGCTGGAGCCCTTTCATGGAAAGACGAGCTCGCTGCATGTGCGTTGGGAGACGACGGATGTCTCGGTACCGGTGACTGCTGAATGATTGCCGCGTAGGATCGCGTCATGATAAATCGGCGGCAATTTGGTGGACGTCTGGCGAGCGGACTGGCAGGGCTTGCGATGGCAGCGCATGCGCGTCGCGGGCTCGCTGCGCGGCAGAAAGCGGCGCGGCCGTTCAAGCTTTCCGTGATGCTGTGGACCCTGCGGCAGAAGTATCCGGCGGAGCAGGCAATCGACCTGGTAGCCGGCGCAGGCTATGACGGCTTTGAGCTGGTCGATGAGGATAAGAAGTGGTCGGCTGCGGATGTGAAGCGGATTCGCGCGCGGATAGCGCAGCTGGGCATCGTGTGCGATGGGATCGCAGGCATCAATACCGGATTTGCTGAACCGGGCTCGGCGCAAAAGCTAGCGGATGAGTTGACCGCGCGCATGACCCAAGCGGAGCGGCTCGGCTGCCGCCGCATCATTCTGCTGTCCGGCAAGCGAGACAATTCGATGGAGCGCGAGAAGCAGCACGCGGTCTGCATTGAGAACCTGAAGCGCGCGGGTGACGTGGCGGCGAAGCGCGGATTCACGTTGCTGCTGGAGCCCATTGATACGCTGGAGAATCCGCCGATTTATTTGACGCGCGTGGAGGAGGCGTTTGATATTGCGCGTGCAGTGAAACTCGAAAGTGTGCAGGTTCTCTACGACTTCTATCATCAGCAGCGCGAACTGCCGCAGGGCGGCGGGGTTGGGCCGCTACTGGCTCCGTTGCAGGGAAACATAGAGCTGCTCGGGCTGGTGCACGTGGCCGATGTGCCAGGGCGTCATGCTCCGGGCACGGGTGTCATGGATTACGCGGCGATCTATCGCGGGTTGCGGCGCGACGGCTATCGCGGATGGATGGCGATGGAGTTTTTCCCCAATGGCGATGCGGCGGCGGAATTGCGCAAGGCTGCCGCAGAGACCGCGGCAACATAGTTTGAAAACCCCCGTCCCGATAGACGTGGGGCGCTACTTCAAAACTACTTCTCCTTTACCAATGGCAGCTCGATGTAACTGGCGTTGTCCGGCGCGTGATAGATGCGCTGCTCGGCCTTCTGATAATCAGCCGGTTTCGCAAACATGATATTTGGCACGAAGGTCTGCGGATTGCGGTCGTAAAGCGGGAACCATGCGGATTGCACCTGCACCATGATGCGGTGGCCGGGCAGGAAGACGTGGTTCGCGGTGGGCAGATCGAACTGATAGGGCAGCGGAGTGTTGGCCTGGATGGGCTTGGCAACGGCGAAGCCTTCGCGATAACGCCCGCGCAGGATGTCTGCCGAGACCATGAGCTGGAAGCCGCCGAGGTGTGGGTACTCAGCGACCTCATCGGGATAGACATCGATGAGCTTGACCACCCAATCCGAGTCGGTGCCGCTGGTGGAAGCAACCAGATGCGCGACGGGCTGGCCGCTGATTTTGACTGGATGGGTAAGTGTATCGGTTACGAATGACAGAACATCGGGCCGGCCCGAGGCTTCGCGCTGATCGTCGACCAGCCAGAAAGACCAGGTGAGCTCGCCGGTGTAGCCCATGGGCTGGATAGGCCGCTTGCGGAAGGGCACGGGTTTGGCGGGATCGGAGATATAGCTGGTGAACGCCTCGTTGCCGGAAGGCTTTTCGAGTGAAAGGCTGAGGTTGGGCTCGAGATAAAGCGGCGTGGGTTGAATGGTGCAGCCCTGAGCGCAGCCGGCGGGCCATGCTGGTAGTTTCTCCCACTCGTTTGCGCCGGTTTCAAATGCAGTAACCGCGGGGATCTGCGGCGCTTCGTCTTTGAGATAGTGAGCGAGAAAAGGCGCGAGAACGTGCCGGCGGAAGTAGAGGCCGGTGTCCTGACCGAAGTGAAGCTCGCCGAGCGTGCTCACGTCTTCAATCTCCTGGCCATGATGCCACGGACCCATCACAAGAAAGAGCTTGTCATTCTCAGTGTCCTTGGGCTTGACAGCTTTCCAGACGGCGATGGCGCCGTAGATGTCCTCCTGGTCCCAGAGCGAATGCACGAGCAGAGTGGGAACGATGAGCGGTTGTTTTGCCAGAATCTTGTCGAGCGCCTGGTCGCTCCAGAAGCTGTCGTAGGCCGGGTGCGCGGCCACCTTGTTCCAGAAGCCGAGCTGGTCCATGCCGCGCTCTTTGGCGAGCGCTCCGGCGGAGCCTGCTCGCATCCACATATCGTAATCGTCGTAGTTGCTTGTCCACCAAGTAATGGTATTGGAGCGGGTGGCCGACTGGTCGTAGATGTAAGCAAGGTTCTGCTGGCGGAAGGCGCCGTTGTGGAACCAGTCGTCGCCCATCCAGCCATCCACCATCGGGTTCATCGGAACATCGACCTTTAGCGCCGGATGCGGATGAACCAGCGCCATCAGGGGCAGGAAGCCATCGTAGGAGATGCCAAGGATGCCGACCTTTCCGTTAGTCTCGGGGATGTTTTTAACGAGCCAGTCGATGGTGTCGTAGGTGTCGGTGGACTCGTCGATGGACGTCGGATTCTGCGGACCATGGAGGGGGCGGTTCATGATGTAGTCGCCCTCGGAGCCATACTTGCCACGGATGTCCTGGACCACGCGGACGTAGCCGCCATCGACGATGACATCAACCGCGTTGTCGTAACCCTGTAGGATGGGCGCGAGATGAGAGCTTTGCTCGTGCGAGGTGAGCGCGGTGGCGTCGTAAGGCGTGCGGGTGAGCAGGATGGCCGCGTTCTTCGCGCCATTCGGGACGAGGATCACGGTGTGCAGCTTCACCCCGTCGCGCATCGGAATCATGACATCGCGACGCTGGTAATCGAAGCCTGCGTTCGTAGGCTGAAAATGCGCCGGGGTTTCGCTGGGATAGGCAGGTGTCGTCTGTGCGACGGCAGGAAGGGAAGTGGCGAGCAGGGCGGCTGCAAGAGCGAGGCAGCGAGGCGAAACGTGCATGCGGGTCCTCATGAAAAGGAATGCGCGGAATGAGTGTGCTGTGAGACGGACGCTAACACACGATCACCATCCGGGCAAAGGACCGGGCACCACTTGACGATTTAGCAACTCTGACCTCATCAGGATCGACTCGGTCCCTTAGGTGCCCATCGCGACGACGAAGTACTGCGCAGGCTCGCTGCCAGGGTTGCGCACGCCGTGAAGTTCGCCGGAGTGGACGAAGGCGGCCCCGCCGGGATCGATGGTGGTGGTCTTGCCGGCGATGGTGACGGCCAGCTGGCCTCGCATCATCAGGAAGAGCTCCTCGTGCGCGTGCTGATGAGGCGGATGCGGCGAGCTGCCGGGGGCCAGCGTGGTTTCGTGCACCTCGAGGTGATCGCTGGAGTGCGTTGTGCCGTCGAGAATGGGGCGGGAGGCGTTGGCGCCGTTCTGGTGAACGGGCAGGGTCTCATACGGTTTGGCGAAGGACTGAAGGGGCGCGAGCGGCTGATCTGCAGCTCGCGCGGCGAGCGCGGCCGTGGCGGCAAGGGCAGGAATCGAGAGCCAGAGTGTGCGGCGCGTTGTATCCATGGACGAGATAGTACGCCGCACCGGTTCCGGTTCGCGAGCGAAGGCGTTCACGAAGCCATGCTGTCGGCTATTGGGGACGGAACTGCAGTTGAGCGCTTTTTTTGCGCATGCTTTCGACGCACCTGGCGTTGCGCCACATAGAGAAGGCCGATGAAAGTTGCAATCAGCAGCGAGAGTGCATAGATGCCATGCAGCTGGGGCACCTCGCCATACAGCAGCGCCAGGCCCACAAAGACAAAGAGCAAGTGGGCACAGAAGACTTCGATGGACGCGCGTCCGAGCGTGATGAACGGCTCGCGCGAGATGAGCCACCGCACCGCCCCACGCAGGCTGTAAAGGACGAAGATGAAGGCGATGATGTTCAAGACGCGCAGGGGACCGAGTTGCCACTTATCGAGCCAAAGTCCCAGGCTGTCCTGCGTCAGCCGCGTGCCCCACCAGGCGTGCCGCACACCCACGAAAAAGAGGCAGATGGCCGCGGCCACCCCGGTCGTCCACCTGGGAAGAGAATGCAGCGGCAACTCTCCCTCGATGGAACGCGCGCCCATCCACATACCCATAATCCAGACCCATTGCCAGGCAAAGAGATTGAAGGCACCCCATTGCTGCAGAGGAATAGGCAGATGCGTAACGCTGACGACAAAGTGCTGGACGGCGGCGCGTAAGCCGAATTGGGCCAGCAGCCAAATGATAGTGCTGCCAATGATGACGGGCCGCCAGCTTCGCTTCACCGCAATCGAGAACGCGAAGGGCGACGCGAGCAGGAAGATGACGTAGATGGGGAGGATGTCCAGCAGCGGCGGACAATAAATCAGCAGGAGCGAGCCGATGATGGCCACCGCCGGGTGCGCGATGTAGAAGTCCAGCAGGTGCTCGAGCGCGGCGTGATGGCGGTATACCGCGAAGGCCGCGGCGAAGGTAAAGGCCAGCAGCAACAGCGACACATGATAAGCGTAGACACGAAGCGCGCGCTTCCACAGCTTCCCGCGCAGCTGGCCGGTATTTTCCATCGCCTGCCGCATGTAGACGCGCCCGACCAGCAATGCGGACAGGAAGACAAATCCCTCGGCCGAGGAGACAAAGCCGAAGGGCTGATTGACCAGGTCGCTCAGCCGCGTAGGCAGATGCGTCAAGGTCATCCAGATGAGAAACAGTCCGCGCAAGGCATCGAACTCCGGCTTGCGCGGGAGCTGGATGCTTTTCACGACAGCAACGGATTTGGTCTTGAGCGTCAAAACCGGAAACACTTCCCCTTACAGGCTTAGACGACACTCGGGGGAGCAAGTTGCTATGTAAATCTAACGCCGAAATTATCGGCGATTTTGGGCAAAGTTCTGCATCGCAGGTGGGATGGACGCATCCCCGCCTGTCTACGGATCGTCCCGGTGTTCAGCACACCGGGATTCAATATGCCGCGATCCCGGTGATGGCCTGGCCAATGATCAGCGTGTGGATATCCTGCGTTCCTTCGTAGGTCTTGACTGACTCCAGGTTCATCATGTGGCGCATGACAGGATAGTCATCGCTGATGCCGTTGGCGCCCAGAACATCGCGAGCCATGCGCGCGCATTCCAGCGCGATGGCAACATTATTCCGTTTGGCCATGGAGATATGTTCGTGGCTCACCTTGCCTGCGTCCTTCAACCGGCCCACCTGCAGGGAGAGCAACTGCCCTTTGGTGATCTCGGTAATCATCCATGCCAGCTTCTCCTGGACCAGTTGATGACTGGCGATGGGCTGATCGCGGAACTGCTTGCGCATCAGCGAGTATTGGAGGGCAGTGTCATAGCAGGACATGGCTGCGCCTAGCGCCCCCCAGCCGATGCCGTAGCGGGCCTGGTTCAGGCACATCAGTGGGGACTTCAGACCGCCGGAACCTGGCAGCAGGGCCGAGGCGGGCAACCGCACATCCTGCAACGAAAGCCCTGACGTGACCGAGGCACGCAACGACCATTTGCCGTGGACGTCGAAGGCACGGAAGCCCGGCGTTTTGGTGGGAACCAGAAAGCCGCGAACACGATCGTCCTCGTCGGCTACTTTAGCCCAGATCACCGCGACATCCGCGATGGAGCCGGAGGTGATCCACATCTTTTCGCCATTCAGGATGTAGTCGGTGCCGTCGCGGCGCGCGCGCGTCCGCATGCCGCCAGGGTTGGAGCCAAAGTCCGGTTCCGTCAGCCCAAAGCAACCCAGCTTGTCGCCTTTTGCCATGGCGGGCAGCCACTCGTCCTTCTGCTCGTCCGTGCCGAAGGTGTAGATGGGATACATCACGAGCGCCGATTGCACACTGACAAAGGAGCGGATTCCCGAGTCGCCGCGCTCCATCTCCTGAGTAACCAGTCCATATTCGACATTGGACATGCCGGCGCAGCCATAGCCATGAAGGTTAGCGCCGAAGAAGCCCATTTCGCCCATCGGCTTTACCAACTCACGGGGGAAACGACCCTCGCGATTGCATTCTTCGATGATGGGGATCAGGTTGTCATCGATGAATCGGCGAGCGGTGTCGCGCACCATTCGCTCATCGTCGGAAAGTAGTGAATCGAAGCCAATGAAATCGACGTTCTTGAACTTGAAAGCCATTGCGCCCTGGGTCCTTCACTCAGATCTGCAAACCATCAAGGGTAGCAGAGGCGCAGCCGCGCTGCCGGCCGGCGGCGCTTCTCGCATGGTCGCTCGTTATTCGTAGCGCAGTGCCCTTTGCGGATCGACGCGGGCCGCGCGCCTTGCGGGTATCCAGCAAGCCACCAGTGCCACGCCTAAAAGGAAAATTGGGACACTCAGGAACGTCACAAGGTCGTGCGGGTGGACGCCATAGAGGAAGCTGCTGGAAAATTTTGCCAGCACCAGCGCCGCAGGCAGTCCGAAGGCGAAGGCAATCGCTGCAAGCAACATGCCTTGACGCACAAGCAGGCGCTGCACAGAACCAATCTGCGCGCCCAGAGCCAGGCGGATGCCGATCTCCCGCGTGCGCCGGCTCACCGAGTAGCTCATGATGCCGTACAGCCCGACAACGGCCAGCAGCAACCCAGTAAGACCGAAAACGCCGAACAATGCGCCGCCGAGGCGTGGAAGGAACAGCGCGCTGCGGAGATGCTCCTCCATCGTCTCAGCGTTATATACAGCCATTGCGGGGTCGAGAGCATGGATCTGGCTGCGGACTTCGTTCGCGACCGCCTCAGAGTCGCCTTGATAACGGACGATGAGCTCATAACCAAGAAATGAGGGATCGCTGCCAGTGCTCTGTGCGAGCGAGCGGAAGAGGACAGGCCGCGTCTTTTCGCCGATGGTGCGCGACTTGATGTTTCCAACGACACCGATAATCTGGTAATCCACACCCGCGCCGTTGACGTGCCGGCCGATCGGGTTTTCTCCGTGGAAGAGCTGCTGGACGAATGCCTGATTGACGACGCCGATCTTCTGTCCTGTAGACGACTCCTGCGCGAAGTCGCGACCGAGAACTCGGGGAATGCCCAGCGTTTCGAAGTAGCCCGGCGTAGCCATGAAGAGATCGACAATCGGAATTTCATCTGCCGGCTGTCCTACGACAGAAAAGCCGTCGCTGCGATTCCCGCCGGCAAGCGGAACGGAGTCGGTAGCCGCAACTGACGAGACTCCGGGCAAAGCTGCCACCCGTTCCCTTAATTGAGTAAGGAACTGGGTCGTCCTCTCTGGCGAGTACCCGTGCACGCGCGGATCGACCGACATCATCAGCAGCCCGCGGGAGCGGAAGCCAATGTCGATGGTCGATGCGTTCTGCAGGCTGCGCAGTAGTAATCCGGTGCCGCAGAGGAGCACGAGCGACATCGCGATCTGCGCCACCACCAGAGCGCTACGCAAGTTGACACGGCGACCGGGGCGAGCCATCGCGTCCTCCCCCTTGAGGGCGCTGGTAAGGACCGGTCGCGACGCGATCCAGGCCGGGACAATGCCCAAGAACAACCCAGTCGCCACGCTGAGCGCGAAGGTGTAGAGAAGGACCCGCCAGTCCACGGCCACGCTGACATCAAGCGGCACAGGTGCGGGAACGCGGAAGGCAGAAAGCGCGCCGGTTGCCCAGAGAGCCAGCAGGATGCCGACCAGACCGCCTCCCAACGCCATTAGGACGCTTTCTATGAGCATCTGGCGCAGCAATTTCGTGCGAGCAGCGCCAAGCGCGAGACGGATGGCCATCTCCCGCTGACGTGCCACGCCTTTGGCGAGCAGGAGATTGGCAACGTTTGCGCAAGCGATGCAGAGCACGAGCAGGACAGCGACAGAGAGAATTCCAAGGAACATGAGAATTGCGGAATGATCACGGCCGGGCGGCAGGGAACCGGCCTGTGTCAGAAGGAACCCTCCGCCCTTGTCGGTGGCGGGATAGGCCTTGGCATAGTGGCCGGCCAGCGTGCGCAGCTCAGCCGTGGCCTGTGTGGCAGCGATGCCGGAGTTCAACCGCCCCACGACCGCTAGCCAGTGTTGGTCGCGCGCATCCCGCTTGGGAGTACTCGGAGCAAGCTGCTCCACATTTCCAAGCGGTACCCAGAATTCCGGATCGAGGATGATGTCGAGTCCGCGGAAGCCGGGTGGGGCGACACCAATCACGGTGTAAGGGTGGCCGGAGAGTGTAATGGGTTTACCGATGATGTTGCGGTCGGACGCGAAGCGGCGCTGCCACAGGCGATGGCCGAGGACGATGACCGGCTGATGTCCTTCCGACGCCAGGAATCCGCGGCCGAGGGTCATGCCGAGGCGCGCCACGTCGAAGAAATTCGCGGTTGCCGCCTGACCCCACACGCGCTCCGGCTCGCCTTTCCCGCCGATGGATGCGGGGACCAGCTCATCGTAGGCCGCGACGCCAGAAAAGGACCTGGCCTGATCGCGCACATCGATGTAGGTTGGCATGGAGAAGTTGTTGCAGCATTGCTCCCCATCGTGGGTGGTATGCAGGGACAGAAGCGTCGCGGGATCGCCGACCGGCGCGGGCCGCAGCACGAAACGGCTAACGATGGAAAAAATTGTTGCGTTGGTGGCAATGCCGATCCCGATCGAAAGCACCACCGCCAGCACAAACCCCGGCGCCGCAGAAAGCCGCCGAAGCGTATACACAAAGTCCTGCCGCAGACCCGCCATGTTGTCACCCGCCGATGTCTGTCATCTACGGGTGGGCACCGAAAACGGTTCCATCACCGTAGAGAATTCGCGAATGCGTCGTAGCCAACAGGCGGTCTGTTAGGCAAATATGGCCGGTGCGCTATACTGCGTCACCCGTCCCCCTGGTCATCTGGAGAGATCGAATGACGCGACCGTGCCTCGCCATTGCTCTTGTTGTGTCTACCGCGCTGTCTGCACAGACCCGCGTTGGCGCGGCCCAGTCACAGAATCCGAAGGTTAGGGCGATTACCGCATTCGTGCGGCTCAATCGAGACAATTATCGAAAGCAGATCGACGACGCTCTCGCCGTTCTCCAGAAGGCAAAGGCCGGGTTCGCCTCTTCGGGATACGAAGTGGAGACCCTTCGCATCACTACGCAGCCGTTGGCAGAGCTGGTGGCAGGAATGCCTGAAGACAAGGCATTGGCCTTTCTGCGGGAACTCAATGATCTGTCCGTGAAGGAGAACTTCCTGCCAGATGTTGGGCCTGCCATGCTGCACGACAGCGATGACCCTGCCACCATGCACCTGCTGGAGCGCGCGCTTTCCACCCTGCCAAACATCGAGAGCAACACCATCATCGCGGACGAGAGCGGTATCCACTGGAAGACCATTCATCGCACGGCGGAACTGGTGAAGTACGTCAGCGAGCACAGCCCACACAGCCAGGGCACATTCAACTTCACTGCAACGGCCATGCTGAAGCCGTTGTCGCCGTTCTTTCCCGGCTCGTATCACACGGGGGCCGGCAAGCAGTTTGCCATTGGATTCGAAGGCGCCAACGTAGTTGGCGATGTCTTTACGAAGGATAAAGGGAATGCTGAGGCTGCAATTGCCGATCTAACCGCGGCGCTCACGAAACATGCGGCTGTGGCCGATGCAATTGGCCGCAAGGTTGCGGCGGAAACAGGTTGGAGCTATGTCGGCGTTGATCCGACACCCGCGCCACTCGGCGAGGTGTCGATTGGAGCCGCGATCGAAGCGTTTACCGGTGCGAAGTTCGGCTCCAGCGGAACGCTCACCGCTGCACGCATCATCACCGCAGCGGTGAAGGCCGTGCCGCAACAGCAGACCGGCTACTCCGGGCTAATGGTGCCGGTGATGGAAGACAAACTGCTCGCGCAGCGCTGGGCCGAGGGCACATACAACATAGACTCGCTGCTGGCATACTCCGCCGTCTGCGGAACCGGCCTGGATACGATTCCGCTACCGGGTGATACCAGTCTCGAACAGATGGAGCGTATGTACTCTGACGTTGCCTCGCTTGCCGCCAAGTGGAACAAGCCCTTGTCGGCTCGGCTGCAGCCGATCCCAGGCAAAAAGGCGGGAGAACGGACGGAATTTGCGGATCCCTACCTCTTCAACACCACGCTGCACGCTCTGCCGTAAACACTGAACTATATCTTTTGTCCCTCATCGGCGGACGGGCCATAGAGGGCCGGTACTGCGGCTTCATTCAGCCGCAGATACACGGTCAACTGTCCGCGGTGATGGGCCAGATGGCTGAACACAGCGTCGGAGATCATCTCGTAGCGAGGACCCTCCGACAGCACTCGAGTGCCTGAGACCAGCCGCCACCGATCATGCAGGTGCTTTTCATCCGTGCCTTCGAGCGCACGCTTGGCTTTCGCGAAGGCGTCCTCCAGCAGTTGCAGCAACTCGGCCCGAGTTTCGACGGCGCGGGTGCGGAACTTATCAGCCTCGGGATCTTGAAAATCCAATTGGTCGCCTTCGACCATGAAGGCCACCCACCCGGGCATCGCAGCGACCAGGGCAGCCAGATAGCCCAGAGCCATGGACTTCTGGTGCGGCTTCCAGTCATTTCGTCCCTCCGGCACGCGATCCAGCACTTTGCGGTTCAGCGTGGTTTCCTGCTCAAGCTGCTTCAGGAAAAACTCTTTCAATTCCATTTCTTCCTCCAGAGCGGTTCTGATTACGAAATCCAGAATAAAAATTCATATATGACAAGTCATGTCATCATTAAAAATAAAAATGGAATGAACGAGGTGACGCCCTGAAGTCCGACCGGCTACTCTCCGCGCTGCTGCTGCTGCAGGCTCATGGCCGCATGACCGGCCGCGCGCTTGCAGAGCGCCTGGAGGTTTCCCAGCGAACCATGCACCGCGACATGGAAGCGCTCAGCGCCGCGGGAGTGCCGATCACGGCACTGCGCGGGGCGCAGGGCGGCTGGCAACTGGAAAAAGGATGGCGTACGCAGGTGCCGGGGCTGGACGCATCCGAGTTACGCGCGTTGCTGATGGCGCAGCCGCGCGCGTTGAGCGAGCCTCGCTTGGCAGCAGCGGCGGAGCGCGCGCTGGGGAAGTTGATGGCGTCGCTGCCGGGAAACATGCGCGAGCAGGCGGTTGCCATGCGCGAGCGCTTGCATGTGGATGCAAACGACTGGCGGCCGGTAAGCGAAGACCTCTCGATGTTGCCGGCGGTGCAGGATGCGGTCGCGCGTGACTGCCGGCTGAGCTTCGACTACACGCGTGCCGATGGCGAGCGCGGTGCGCGGGTGGTCGACCCACTTGGCCTGGTGGTGAAAGGGATGACCTGGTATCTGGTAGCGCGCACGCCCAGGGGTATGCGGACTTACCGCGTCTCGCGTATGCGCGCGGTCACGCCGCTGGCCGTCTCGTTCGAGCGGCCGGCGCGGTTCGATCTGGCGAAGCATTGGCAGAAGTCCGTCCGCGAACTCGAAGACCAGCGGCGACGCTACCAGGCCACGCTGCTGCTGTCTCCGCAGGCTGCGGAGTCGCTGATTCGCTGGTGTGTTGCAAAACCCGCCGCCACACCTGCTCCGCAGGATGCTCCGCCAGGATGGACAGCAATGCAGGTCGATTTCGAAAGCGAAGAGCAGGCGCTCTTTCTGACGCTGGGAATGGGTGCGCGTGTTCGGGTGATGGGACCGGCGGCGCTACGCGATCGGGTTTCGGCCGAGCTGCGCGCGATATCGGATGCGGCAGGTCAGTCCTGATCCTTTTTTGATCTCGATGATTTCGCTTCGGCGACGCGGAGTGCTTCCTCAACCGCCTTCTGTGCGCGTCGCTCGCGTGCCTCAGGGCTCTGGTAGTAAAAGATGCCCAGCAGATGGGCGCGCCGCTGCACTGGCGTCATCGCATCCCATCCAGCCCGCGCTTTCGGTGTGCGACGAAAGGCCACCTGAAGGATAGGCGGCAGCGTCTGCTCGCCTTCCATGGCGAGCATCATGCGTTCCGCGATCTGCTCTGCGCGCCGCTGCCGGACCTCCGGGCTCTTTGGCTTGCGCACATCGTCTGCCATGTATTTGCGATAGGAGTAGCTCAGCCCCTCAAACCATAGCGCGAGCGCGCGCTCCTGCTTCAGCAGTTTGGCCAGTTCCGGCGGCACGGCCGCGCTGCGCTCTTCCATATCCGGCTCGAGCGTAAACTCCGCCATCTCGCCGGCATAGGCCTCGGCTCCCTTCTGCATGGTCTTGTTCACCAGCACGACGTAGCCTTTTTCCGCCGAGCCGAAGAGCGAGGTGCGAAACGGAAACCCGTTGATGGTGCCTTTCACGCGCATGCGATTGCGCGTCCTCCATACTTTCGCGGGTGCGAAAGGGACGGGCGCGA
This sequence comes from Acidobacteriaceae bacterium, assembly GCA_036378335.1. Classification (GTDB taxonomy): domain Bacteria; phylum Acidobacteriota; class Terriglobia; order Terriglobales; family Acidobacteriaceae; genus KBS-83. Next base: position 25,844 of record DASUWP010000188.1, read on the forward strand.
TGACCCACTTCAGGTTTGTGCCGTCCGGTTTCAGCAGTGACCGGAAGCGCTGCCGCGTGCTCATGCGCGCCAGAGTAGCACGGGTCTCAGCGGGTCACCGTGACCTTGACCGAAACAGTTACGGAGACATCCTGTTCCCCGGCTTCGCTGCTCATGGGCGGCGTGGCCGCCTTCATCTCCATCGCTTGCATGCGCATCATCGGCATGGGGCGGATGATGCCGCTGGGTTCAACGTTCACTTCGCGCACGCCGATCACGCGCGTTCCTGCCGCTTCCGCGACAGCATCTCCCTGCGCGATGGCGGTCCGTGTCGCTTCCTGCGCCAGTTCTTTGCGGACTTTGTCTTGCTCTTCTTCCTTTGGTCCATAGCTGGTCTGCTGGATGGTGTTGGCGCCGTGGTCGAGCACGCCGGAGAGGATCGCGCCGACCTTTTCCGGCGTGGTGCGGAAGCTGACCGAAGTGCTGCCCGTGTAGCCGACAATCTTTTGCTGACCGCTCTTCTCTTCATGCGTCTGCGGCTGGAACGAAATCTGATCCGTGGCCAGCCGCTCCGCGCCCTGTCCGCGCAGCCAATCCAGCAATGTCTGCGAGCGCTGCGCCAGGTCACGCGAGACCGATGCCGCATCCGCACCCTGCGTCTGTATGCCAACAGAGACGTCAGCAATCGTGTTGGGGATACGCCGATGCGCTGTGGCGCTGGTCGAGACGACGCCAGCATTCACCGGCAGGGTCAGCTCGTTGCCTTGCTGCGCGCGAGCGAGTGGCGCCCACAACACAGCGGTCGAGAAGAACACAGCCGAGAAGAACGCAGCAGGGTGCAGGGCAGCACGGGAATCGGTCATGCTTGGCACTTTACCCCATTCTGTTGAAGACTGACTCACCGATCTGCACCGACCGCTTCTTCGGCGAGAGCTACCGGTTTCGGCCTGTAAGCGGATTCGGGGATAGTGGCTAACGTCGAGTTCCGCAGCCGCGGCGTGAGGCCGTAAAACTGCTGAAAGCTCATGATGAGAGGACGCCATTTGTCCGGATCAATGCGGTCCGGCTCACCGGGCACGAGAAGTGAATTGTCGGCATGCACGCGCACAATTTCTACCTCAAGAGCGATCAGGTTGCCGCGGATGGTGGCGTTGTCTTCCGCGATTTGGTGCGAACCGGCGAGCCGCGCCTCGAGCTGAATCGGGCACTCCAAAACCCGTGGAGGTGCGACCGTCTCGGATGCCACTGGGGTAAGGTCAGCGCGCTCAAATTTATGGGCTTCGTGGCGATATCCGCGTTTCTGCTTGAACTCCGGCACGGGATCGCTTGCGGTGGTCAGCGCGAGCCGGTCGACGATGGACGCCATTGTGGCCGAGGGCAGATTCAGAACACATTCACCGGTGCGCAGGATGTTCTGCGGCGTGGCGGAACGCGCTCCGAATCCCAGCATGCAGCGCCAGCCCAGCCACCATGCCGACGACATGGGCGCCAGATTCGCGCTGCCGTCCGGGTTTAGCGAGCTGACGAGCACGACTGGCGTGCCGAAGTAGAGAATTGCGGGATTCGTTGTAGTCAACATGGTTTCAGCCTAGGGCGTGTGCGCGCCGCCGGCACTCCGAAGCTTGCTGTGGAAGTAAGAGAGCTCGTAAATATAGAGCGTGCATCTGAGTTAGCATGGGCGGCATGGCTCGCATCTCCCGTCGCGTATTTCTTGCTGCCGCTCCGCTGATTCCCTTGGCTCCTTACATCGCTCGGTCACTTTTCGGCCAACATCGCCCCAGTCATAAAGCGCAGCTCTACGTCGGCACCTACACCCACGATATGGGGCCGGCCGGTCAGGGGGATGGCATCTACGTGACGGATTGGGATGCTGTTGCCGGCGCGATCAGTCCGTTGCGGCTAGCGATGAAGACAGCGAATCCGTCTTTTCTAGCGGTGCCGCCCGCCGCGGACGTGTTGTATGCGGTGAATGAGAACGAGGACGATCCGCAGCCCAACGGCGGCAAGGGCGGTTCGGTCACGGCGTTTCGGCGTGATGCGGCGACAGGCAGCCTGACTGTGCAGACCACGAGACCTTCCGGCGGCACCGATCCGTGCCACATTACGGTCGATCGCAGGAATCGCGCAGTGTTCGTGGCCAATTACGGCAGCGGTTCACTCACGTCGTTTCGCGTGACGCCGGAGGGAATCGAAGGACCTGTCTCGCAATTCGACGCTCATGGCAGCGGGCCCAATCAAGAACGGCAGAAAGGCCCGCACATTCACTGCGTCACGCTCTCGCCAGACGAGCGTTTTCTCTTAGTCAACGATCTCGGCACGGACCACATCTGGATCTTCCATGTCGACCTGACGACGGCAGAAGTCAAGGACACGGGTGCGCCGTGGCGAGCGAAGCCGGGCTCCGGGCCGCGACACTCGCACTTTCATCCGAACGGCAGATGGGTCTACTCGATCAACGAACTGACCGCCACACTGGATGTGCTGGGGTGGGATGCGAAGAACGGCACGCTTAAGTGGCTTTCCGAAGTACCGCTGCGCGGGTCATCCTTTCCCCCAGACAGCAGCGGCGCAGAGTTGGCGATCGACCGCACGGGTCGGTTTCTCTATGCCTCTCACCGCGGCGAAAACACGCTCTTGGCCTTCTCCATCAATCCGGCAAGCGGCGCACTCACATTCGTGCAACGCATCGGAAGTGGCGGCAAAAACCCGCGCGACTTTACGCTCGATCCATCGGAGAAGTGGGTTGTAGCAGCGAATCAGGACACACAAAATATTGTGGTGTTCGCGCGCGATCCTCACACTGGCAAGCTGACGCAGACCGAGCGCACTGCTCACGTAGGAGCGCCCGTCGGAGTGCTATTCGTCTAGCTTTTACGAGAGATATTCCTTAAGGAACGGATCGTTCGAGTGCACCAGGTCGTGCGTCGATCCGTCGAAGACCAGCTTGCCCTCATGCAACACCATGAAGCTGGTGTCGCGATCTGCTTCGCCGCTGGGCAGCGCCAGCATCGTGTTCTTGTCGCGATCGAAGTAGTGGGTCGCCAGCATGAAGGCGTCCTGCAGCCGATGTGTGATCAGAATCGAGCTGGTGTGATAGACATCGCGCTGTTTCATGATCAGCGCGATGATGTTGGTCGAAGTAATCGGGTCCAGGCCGCCAGTGGGCGAGTCGTAGAGCAGCAGGCTGGGCTTTGAAATGATGGCCCGCGCGATGGCGACGCGACGCCGCATCCCGCCGGAAAGCTCCGAGGGGAACTTCTCCATGGTCTTGTCCAGCTCCACAAACTTCAGCGCCTCCTCGACGCGCCGGTCGACTTCATCGTCAGGCACATGGTGCTCCATCAACTGGAAGCCCACGTTGTCGCGGATGTTCATCGAATCAAACAGCGCGCCCTCCTGGAAGACCATGCCGACGGCCGAGCGTAGCTCGAATATCTCGCGCTCGTGCATTGCGGTGATCTCATGGCCAAAGACAAAGATGCGTCCGCTGTCCGGGCGAATGAGGCCGTTTGCCAGCTTCAGGAGCACGCTCTTGCCGCCGCCTGCAGGGCCGAGCAGCAGGCGTGTCTCACCGTGCTTCACCTGAAACGAAATGTTCTTGAGAACCTCGTTGCGGTCAAATGCGATGGAGACGTTCTCGAAGACGACGGGCAGTTCGCCCGGCTTCGGCTGAAAGCGGCTGGCGACGTCTTCATGGAGGGCAATGGGCATCGGTCAACTTTGTGAAAAGCTCAACGTCCGAAGATACCGATCATGAAGCGGCTGATGATGAAGTCGATGACGATGATGAGCACCGACGCGACCACGACCGCCTGCGTAGTGGATCGGCCGACGCCCTGAGTGCCGCCGCGTGTGGACATGCCGAAGTAGCAGCCAACCGAAGCGATGATAAAGCCGAAGAAGACCGGCTTGACCAGGCCCTGCAGAACGTCCGGATACTGCAAAGACTGGTATGCGGTATGGAAGTACTGTGAGCCGCTCTGGCCCAGCAGATACACCGCGACGAATGCTCCCCCCAGCGTGCCGACCGTATCCGAAATGATGGTGAGGAAGAAATTCATGACGACGGTGGCGACCATGCGTGGCACCACCAGCTTTTTCATCGGATCGGTGCCCAGCGCACGCATCGCATCGATCTGTTCGGTCACCACCATCGAACCCAGCTCCGACGCCATGCCCGACGCGTTGCGGCCGGAGATCATCAACGAGGTCAGGACCGGCCCCAGCTCCTTGATCATCGAAAGCGACACCAGCGTGCCGGTCAGCGCGGTCGCGCCGAAGGTTGCCAGCGATGAGGAAGACTGCAAGGCCAGGACGGCGCCGGTAAAGAAGCCGGTCAGGATGACAATCGGAATCGATCCGACACCGATGATGTCGGCCTGGGTGAAGATGTCGTTTATGTAACGTGGCTGCCGGAAGATGTTGGAGATCGCACGGCCGGAAAGGGTTGCGTAGTCCTGTACGGAGCGGACGCTCTTCTTGGCAAAGCCATCCAGCGTAGCGAAGGGCATGGGGGAATTGTAACGGCTGACACCGAGAGCGACGCCCGGCGTGCGGCCGAGCGCGTGGGAAGCATTCATGTGCAGCCCCAGTCTGGCGGTGTACCATCGTTGCGTTATTCCGCGGTACCCCGAAGAAGGAGTCAACGAT
>DASUWP010000189.1:0-2396 GCA_036378335.1 Acidobacteriaceae bacterium
ACCGAACGGATGGATTCGAGGGAAGGAGGGCTTGTTGGAAGCCGGCCAACAGCTCCTTTGAGGCGGACGACTCGGGGACGCATGGCCTCAACTCCCGGGATCTCCGACGATTTCGTGAGCCTGCAGGTTGAGCTCGAGGCAGCCGTGCACGCCACCTCTGCTCTTCACTAACGTAAGCCGCACGCCATGAGCAGCTGGCTCGACTGCCATTCGTACAATGGCGTGGGACGACTCGCGGGCTGCCTGTTGGGGGCGGAATAACACGCCCAGGGTTCGGCCACGCTCCGCTGCCAACTGCAAGCGCCGGATCTCTTTTACCCGGGGCCGTTTCGCCCACGTCATGACGACGTCGCAGGCACCGGAGCCGAGCGACTGCTCGAAAATCCACAGAGCGGCATCTCCCTTCGGCCGTACGACCAGCATGCGATCGAGCGCAACTCCGTGCGCCGCAAGTGAAGGAGCAAAAGGCTCGAGGGGCGGAGCCACCCAAACGCACCAGCGTGCCATCGGGCGGTGAGTCAGCGCGGCAAGCGCTGGAAGCAGCAATGTCAGCTCGCCCACACCGAAGCGGGAAACCAGGATTTCGATCAAACCGCTACGCGGCCAACCTCCACCGGGCAGGCGCTCGTCGAGCGCGCGAAAGCCTGTAGGCACAGCTTCCGTCCGCGCGACACTGGTCCCGCGCCAGATGGCCGGATGCTCGAGCAGCCGAGCCAGGATCGGATGGGCGGCCGACATGGATCTGTCCTGAATACCAGGCGTGAGGGGGCCGGCGCTCGCCCTGCGTTGCAGCCGATGTCGCGGACGCGGTGGCGGTCAGCCGGGCGGATGGAGTGAGGTCCGCGCAGCCGAGAATCACATCAGGCCGGTGGTCTTACCCCGGCGAAGCACACCGACCACAATGCCTTCGATGAGCAGCGGCTGCTCTCTGAGATCCACCTTGATGGGCTCGAACTCCGTGTTCTCCGGCATCAGCCACACAACGGTGCCCTCCTGGCGATAGCGTTTCACAGTGACCTCATTCTCCAGTCGCGCTACCACGATCTGGCGGCTCCGCACCTCCGAGGTGCGGTGCACGGCAACGAGATCGCCATCGAGAATGCCGGCGTCTTTCATGCTCATGCCGGTCACCTTCAGCAGGTAATGGGGACGTGGCTGAAACAACGACGGATCGATCTGCAGCCGGGCCTCGAAGTTCTCCTCGGCGTAGATGGGACGACCGGCGGCGACCCGGCCGATCAGTGGCAAGCCCATCTGCTCACGGATGGTGTCCTTGAGCTGGATCCCCCGGGAAGTCCCGGGAACCAGGGCAATGACCCCCTTGCGAGCCAGCGCCCGCAAATGCTCCTCGGCCGCATTGGCGGACCTGAAACCCAGTTCCCGTGCGATTTCCGCCCGGGTCGGGGGCATGCCAGTCTCGGAGATAAATCGCTGGACCAAGCGCAGAATCTGCGTCTGGCGCGGTGTCAGATCGGACATGTCGGCCACCTGTTCATCTATACAGCTACTGTGATTATATCCAGATCGCATCTTCTGGCAAGCGCATCGCGTACGCTAGGTTCGCTGCGGCAGCGCAACAGTGCCACTCGAGACTCATCCAAAGTGAATCTGCCGGCCGAACGCGGCCCGTACCTGTATGCACCTGGAGTCAGCCACTCCCGCGCTACCGAAGCCGCTTAAGGCGGAACGAGCCGCTTCAACGCCGCGGCTTCGCGTCAGCCATGCCCAGCAGCCACACTTTGACTGAACGACTCATGAACACGCGTGCGTGCTGACTGAACCATGCATGAACCGGCCCGCTCACCACGTGAATTTATTTACTCGTTGCAACATCCGATGTCGCATCGGACAGACATCATGTCGGGACAGTTGCAATCCACTGATAAATTCGATGCAATTGCGCGCTTGTGAATGGGGCATGGAACTTGCGTGCTACATTCGCATTCGTTCCAGGGACCTCCCGAAGCAACAACCCAGAAGGGGACGTTTATGAATCGCGCGATCGTTTTGAAGGTGGCTGCCGTGGCAGTCGTGGCGGGACTTGCAGGCTGTCAGGATCTGAAGCCCCTCCAGGCGGATGTCGCAGACCTCAAGTCACAGGTAGCGAAGCTGCAGTCTGACGTGGCGGCTGCGAAGTCGTCCGCCGATCAGGCCAACAGCACCGCACAGGCCGCAAACCAGTCTGCCAGCAGCGCGCAGAGCACTGCCAACCAGGCATTGGCCGCCGCTCAGGCGAGCCAGTCGGCTGTCGATGCCACCAACGAGAAAATCGACCGCATGTTCAAGCGCTCGATCTCCAAGTAAGGAATCGAGGTTGGATCGAAACGCCGCGCAAATGCGCGGCGTTTTTTTTGGCGCCAGCGCAGCCACTGAAAACCACGCTTTTCAGTGGCGTG
>DASUWP010000190.1:0-13211 GCA_036378335.1 Acidobacteriaceae bacterium
CTGCGTCGCAATAATGGCCGACACGCCGCACACCGCCGACCCCACCGCCAGCAGCGACGTCAGCTTCCGCTTCAGCCCGAACGCCCGGCCCAGCGCATGCATCGCGGCCAGCGCCAGCGTGATCTCGAGCGCCACCAGCAACAGGCTGATCCCGCCCAGCCGCAGCAGGTCGCCGATCAGAAACCGCGAGCCCAGCAGCACGATCCCCACCTTCAGCCAGAAGTCATACGTGGCCACGCCCGCCGCGAAGATCTTCGGCAGGCCCACTGTGTTGGCCAGCACCAAACCAATCAGTATGGCCCACAGCACATATTCGATATTCGGTAGCGTCAGGTGGTGCGCCTTGCCGTAGCGCGCAATCGACTGCTCAATTACCTTACCCGCAAAGCCCACCGCCGCCAGCAGCAGCAGCCCAGGCACCAGCCGCAGCAATCGCAGCGGCAGTGGTTCGCGGGAGGGAAGGAAAGCAGCATGAGAAGAAGTAACAGACGGAGTGACAGAAGATGTGGTCATCGCCGCCTCACCACTTCACCGTGTTCATGATGTGCAGCTTCACCAGCGCCGCCAGCGCCAGCGCCAGCAGAACCGCCCAGCTATCGAGCGACAGCCGCGCGCCCGGTTTCGGTATGTGTGTCTTTGCCTCGTTGCTCATGGCATCGTCCTTCCGGTAAATCAATGGCTAACTGAGATAGTTGAGCCAGCTTCGCGGAGAGCAAAATGCAAAACGCCCCGCCGCAGAGATGGCTGCGACAGGGCGTTCGGACTTCAGAGCTTGTTATGTCCCGATCAGTGACTTATCGACACGAACCATGCTCCATCCGAACCCGGCGCAGCAGGGGGCAACAACATTGCGCGGCGATTCGGAAAGAACTCGACATAGCTTGAAGCTAAGTAACGGCGCGATGTATGTCAACCGGACAATATGAATTTCCTGCCCGGGACATCAGGAAAAATGCTCTAAACTACCCTGTCTCTACATAAGAACAGGCACTCATGCCCGAAAAACGTACGCGCACCAAACAATCCGGTCAGGACAAGCCAACCCGCACCCCGGCAAAGCAAACGGAATTGACCGGCCGGCAGTTTTCCCTCATCTCCAAAGCGCTCGCCGAGCCTCGCCGCTACGAGATCCTCGCCGAAATCGGGCGCAACGACTGCGCCACCCCCTGCTCCTGCCTCCATGAAAAGCAGACCATCAGCCCCGCCACCCTCTCCCACCACATGAAGGAACTGGAAAACGCCGGCCTCATCCGCATCGAACGCCACGGCAAATTCGCCAACCTCATCCTCCAGCGCGACGTTCTCCGCGCCTATCTCGATCGCCTGGCCAGCATCTGAAGCGGCCCGGGTGCCCTACCCTACAGCAACCAAGGGGTATTCCCAACAATTCAGTCGACCCAAACGGCCTACCGTATTTCCCGCATCCTTCCCCATCCTCCAACATCTCTTCTTCAGTTCGATAAACATAAAAATATCGAACCAAGGAGAAAGCACCATGAGCAAGCTTCAGGGAAAGGTCGCCGTCGTCACCGGCGCGTCCAAGGGCATCGGAGCGGAGATTGCCCGCGACCTCGCCGCTGCCGGCGCCTCCGTCGTCGTTAACTACGCATCCAGCCGCGAAGGCGCGGATAAAGTTGTCGCCGACATTACTGCCAAAGGCGGCAAGGCCATCGCCGTGCAGGGCAACGTCGCGATCGCCGGCGATGTCGACCGCCTCTTCGCCGAAACCAAGAAGGCCTACGGACACGTCGACATACTGGTCAACAACGCGGGTGTCTACAGCTTCTCGCCGCTCGAAGGCGTCACTGCCGAAGACTTCCATCGCCACTTCAACATCAATGTGCTCGGCCTGCTCCAGACCACGCGCGAGGCACTCAAAGTCTTCAATCCTGCAGGCGGCAGCGTCATCAATGTCGGTTCTGCCATTACCCATGTCAATCCGCCGAACACCGTCGTCTACACCGCCACCAAGGGCGCGGTCGATTCCATCACTGCCGTGCTTGCCAAGGAGCTCGCGCCGCGCAAGATTCGCGTCAACTCCATCAACCCCGGCGTCGTGGCGACAGAAGGCACCGTCACCGCCGGCGTCGTCGGCAGCGATTGGGAAAAGGAGTTGGTCGCCGACACGCCACTCGGCCGCATCGGTCAACCCAATGACATAGCGCCCCTCGCCACGTTCCTCGCTTCGAACGACTCCGGCTGGCTCACCGGCGAGCTCCTCACCGGCTCCGGCGGCCTGCGGTAAATCCAGCTCGGCTCAGGCTTCCCACATTTCGTCACCAAAACTCTGTGCCCCACGTCTTGCGCTCAAGACCTGGGGCATTCTTTTGTTTCGCTGCTATACCGTAATCGTGACGTGAGGGCCTTCAAACCGCAGGAGTGCCGAGCATGACCCGCAACTTAGTAACTACACTCATTGCTTTTGTTTGGGCGATCGCCGGAACCATCAACGCGCAAACCGCGCCATCCACCTCGGTCACCATCACCGCACACGACCGTCAATACTTTCGCGATATCGTGTCGCACAGCTTCGCCGTGCCAGCCGGCGCGTCAGCCTTCACGCTCGCGCAGGATCTCACGTATTGGCTCGCCTCTCCCGATCCCGAGCTTCGTGACACCCTCGCCTACACCATCCTCGATGTTTGGATCCGCCATGGACAACTCACTGATCAGCAACTTCTCACCATGCTCCCGGCTCTCCAGCAGAACCTCACCAACGGCATCGGTGAGTCCGGCACCGATTCTGTCTTCAAGCGCTCCTTCTCCGCGCTCACCCTCGCCTCGCTCGCGGAGCGCGATCTCCAGCAACCCTTCCTCTCGCCCGTTCAGTACCGCGACCTGCTCTCCGGCGCTCTCGCCTACCTGCGCGACGAGCGCGACACCCGCGGCTTCGAGCCAACCAAAGGATGGATCCATTCCACCGCCCACACCGCGGACCTGCTCGCCGCCCTCGCCCGCAATCCGCACCTCACCCCCGCCGATCAGCAAGCGCTCTTTGCCGCCATCGAACAGCGCCTTCGCACCGCCGGTCGCATCTACACCTTCGGCGAGCAGGATCGCCTCGCCGCCGCTCTCCTCTGCGTCATCACTCGAGACGACTTCGAGCTAACCCAGTTCCAGAATTGGCTCGAGTCTGTCCAGCAGGACAGCGTCGTTTGGCAGAAGTCACCACCCGATCCCATCCAACTCGCACTCTTTGAAAATCACAGCTACCTGCTCGAAGCCTTGCTCGCCCGCATGCCCACACAAACACCGCTCTCGCCCGCGGCCACGCAGGCGCGCGATGCCGCCCGCGCCGCCCTCCGCAAGCGATAATTCGCCGATAACGCCTCCCCCGTCCTGGCGAAGCCAGGGTGGGATACGGTGGACGCGAGTAGTAACTATCTACGCTGCTGATCCCGCGATACTCTAGTGCACGCGGCCTGCCGCCGCGTTGGAGGGACACAAGATGCGGGCAAAAAAGATGCGGGCAATCCTATTCGCAACCTTGCTGGTGGCATATAGCCGTGGTGCCGTCGCGCAGGCCACCGGCCCCACTGTCCCCACCGGCCCCGCTGCGCCCTCCATCACCTCCACCGCGGCTCTGAGCCACGCCGTCATCGTCACCATCTCCGGCGGCACGCCCGGAGCAACCATCCACTACACCATTGATGGCAGCGCGCCCACCGCGCAGTCCCCGCAATACTTCGCGCCCTTCCTCGTCGCGTCCGAGGTCACCGTCAAGGCCGTCGCCATCGACGAAGGCAAGCCCAGCACAGTGGCCACAGAAAAATTCACGGCGGCCATTTCGACCGGCACCTTAGTCTGGACCGACGACTTCAACGCCGATTCCGGCGACCGGCCCAACCCCAGCATCTGGACCTACGACACCGGCCACACCGGCTTCGGCAATCGCGAGTTTGAGCACTACTGTGCCTGGGGCGACTCCACCACGCCCTGCGATCCCGCGCACCCCAACGTCTTCGTCGGCCCCGATGGCTACCTCCACATCGTCGCCCGCCAGCCCTCCCCCGGCACCTACACCTCCGCGCGCCTCAAGACGGACGGCCTCTTCACCATCGTCAATGCAGGCCCCGGCGTGCGCATCGAAGCCCGCATGAAACTTCCCGAAGGCCAGGGTCTGTGGCCTGCCTTTTGGACTCTCGGCAGCAATATCGCCACCGACAAGTGGCCCGCATGCGGTGAACAGGACATCATGGAGCACATCAACGCGCCCACGCCCGATTGGATCGCCGGCTCGCTCCACGGCACCCACGGCGACACCACCCAGCACTACCCCGCGCCACCCGATCCCAAATTCTCCGCCGGCGACTGGCACATCTACGGCATGATCTGGTCCAAAGGCAAAATCGCCTTCTACGTCGACACGCCCGACAACATCTACACCACCGTCACTCCCGCCGCCTTCACCAGGCCCGGCGCCGTGTGGCCCTTCGACTCCGGCAACAGCATCTTCCTCCTGCTCAATCTCGCCGTCGGCGGCGACTGGCCCGGCAGCCCCAACGCCACCACAAAATTCCCCGCAGAAACGCTCGTCGACTACGTCCGCATCTACGCCAACTAGGCCTGTTTCCCATCACGCTCCAAACGCTTTCCCACTTCGGTCATCCGCAGTCCGGTTGTTCTTGTATTTGATAGAAGTCATGCGGCATCCTCATTGCGCATGCAGCCCAGCACAACCTGCCCGCAATGCGGTTCGTGGATGCCTGACGGCGTCTGCCCGCGATGTACGGCTGCGGATACGCCGCCGCGCCGGCCCGCCAGCGCAGGCGCCGGGCCCAGAAAAGTAGGAATCGCAGCCACGGCGCTGATCATTGGGATCTATGTTCTCGTCCACATTGTGCCGCGCTATCTCGCAGTCCGCATCAAACGCCAGCATCGGCGCGAGGCCCTGGCCAGGCTCGTCCACCAGCATGGTCCCGTCGCCCGCCTGGATCAGCTCACCGGTAAAGGTCGCATCTACCTCATCCAACTCGGTCCTCATACTGCGCCCTATGCCCTCGCATCGTTCGCGCAATGGCTGCATGAAAAATATGCGCTCCAGGTTGAGGTGTTGCCGTCAACCGCCTTGGACCCCGCCGCCTTCGATTCCGGGCGCAAGCAATACATTGCCGAACTGCTCAATGCACAAATGCGGCGCGACCATCCTGCCCTCGAGGCCGATCCCGACGCCTACCTCGTCGGCTTCACCGACGCCGACATCTACCCGGTTCACAACCGCTGGAGAAGCACCTTTACCTGGCGCGATCAGCCTCGAACCGCCGTCATCTCTACGGACGGCATGCAGACCACGTTCTTCGAGCGGCTTGAGACGCACGCGAGTGCCCCCAGCGCCGCCGCGCAATTCCAGCAGCGCCTGCGCCGCATTCTGCTCAAAGACGTGGCTATCCTGTATTGGCATCTGCCGGTCAACAACGACCCAACCAGTCTGCTTCACAACACGCTCGATCCCGATCTCCCTACCGAGGAGATCTATGTTTCGGACCTAGATCCCACCCGCACCCGGTGGGGCCGCCCGCAGGATGAGCCCTGCATCTTCCTTCGCTACTCGGCCAAGGACGGCGTCGAGCCGCTTCCCGGCAACCTGGTACGCGATTGCTCTGCAGATGGGGGCGTGCCGCAGGATGAATCCCACGAAATCTTCGAAGTCGATCTGCGTCTCGGCCTTCTCGTCGATCGCCACACCGATCTCATGCTCCCGGATTCCATCCCCATCCACTTCGAGCGCGCGACCCGCTCCGGCTGGAACCGCGCCATGCCCTTCGGTTTAAGCGGGACGGACAGCTACGACAATTACCTCGCATCGAACGATATGCGCACGATCGATGTGATTCAGACCGATGGCGGCCGCACTCACCTCCGCCGTAGTCCCTTTTGGCTGTCCTCGCTCTCACTGGTGAAATATGTGGACACGAAGGCGTCCGACAACTATCTCCAGCTTCGCTGGCGCACCAACCCGTCTGAGCGCTTCGATCTCATCCGCTACGACGGAGTGGTGGAAAGCTACCTGCCCTGCGACAACAGAGTTTTCTGTTATCAGGTCGGCTATCGCAATGCACAGGGCCAGCAACTCGACTTCCAGCGCGATGACCACCGCCGCCTCAACCGGCTCATCTCTCCCCATCGAAGCTGGCTCGCGCTGAACTACGATGCGGGCAGCCGCATCGCCAACATCACCGACAGTAAAGGACGCACCGTCAACTACACCTACAACAATCGAGGACAACTCACCACCGTCACTTATCCCTCCGGCGAGGTCCTCTCTTACACTTACGACAACGCGCAGAACCTGCTCACCTTCAGTGCCGCGCCCAATGCAGCAACCGCATCCCACCTGCTGCTCACAAACGCCTACGAGGGTGACAGACTAGTCAGGCAAGTGCTCGCCGACGGCAGCACCTACACCTACGCGTATTCGCCCGAGAAAGGCAACACAATCCGGGCAGCCATCGTTCACGATCCCAGCGGACGCACTTTTCGGATCGGCATGGTCGGGGACGGCTCGCTTGTCTGGGAAGTGGATGGTCCGGGTCCTCAGTGATCGCACGGTACTCGCCTCGCTTCTCATGCCCCAAACTGTTTGTTAGTCACTCTTGCCGCAACTGCAGGAGCAACATAGTACTTCTTGAGATGGGCAACGACTGCATCGCTCGTCGACTAAGTCCGCATCTACGCGAATGAGCTGCTGCCATCTAGGCGCTCATCTAGGCGTTTAGACACGAAGTAGTAATGATTCCCGCCCTCGTCTGTCCAGCAGGAGTCAATGTGAAGCCCCAACTCCCGCAGCAGCGTCTCATATTCCTCGATACCCAGCGAGCGTGAATCCCGCTTCGTCAGATCATCTGTCCACATGCAGGCCTGCCGGGGCGCGGTGAACAAAAACCGGCCGCCGGGATTCAGCGCATCAGCAACCCTCGTGAGCACAATTTGCTGCGCCTCTTTGGATAGAAGAAAAATCAATCCAACAGCAATCACGCCATCGAATGCGCGATCAAAGTAAGGTGCGTCCTCCGCTGCCGCACACTTCGTCGGCACAGCAGGGAAGCGCTCGCGGAATACCTCTATTAGCGTGCGCGATGCATCTACGGCATACAGCGTCACACCCGCATCTACCAACACCTGCGAGATCACGCCATGACCACATCCCAACTCCAGCACCGCAGCGCCCGGCGGAAACTCGGCAGCCCACTCGCGAACGATATCCAGCCCAATGCGCGGATGCCGCCAACGCATATATGTCTCCGCGTGTTCCTCGTAGCCGTTCGAAGGATCGATCATCGGAGAATCATACGTAGCGCCGCCGTGACGGGCACTCACTCGAATCGCAAAGCCTGCATCGGATCCACCCGCACCGCACGCTGCGCCGGAACCCACACCGCCACCAACGCCACCGCGGCCAGCAGCACCGGCGTGGCGACAAACGCCAGTGGATCCCACGCCTTCACATCGAACAGGAATGACGCCAGAAACCGCGTCAGCCCAAACGCTCCGGCAATCCCGATCACCACGCCAATCAGCGCCAGCAACATGCCTTGCCGGATCACCATATTGCGGATGTGCGAAGCCTGCGCGCCCAGTGCCATCCGAATGCCCATCTCCTGCGTTCGCTGCTGCACCGAGTAGGCCATCAACCCGTAGATCCCGATCGCCGCCATCAGCAGCGCCGACGCGCCAAAGATGGTCAGCAGCAGCATGTTGAAGCGCTGCCGGGATGTGTTCCGCACCACCAGCTCCTCCATCGTGCGAATATGCGCCACCGGCAGTCCGCCGCTGGCCACGCGCAGCGCCTCTGCCATCGGTGCCGCCAGTGAGTGCGGTTCCACCTTCGTATGCACGATCCACATCAGCGGCGCAACGCGCGAGTTCAGCGCCGTCATGCCGTCCGGCATCTGCGCGATCGGCGTATACATCATCGGCTCTGGCTCCATGTTGAGAGCGCGCGCGTGCGTATCTCCCACGATGCCGATCACCTGCCGCGCCGGTTCAGCAAAGGGTCCCGGACCGGGCGCAATCATCAATCGATCTTTCAGTGGCTCTCCCTTTGGCCAAAACTGCTTCGCCATCGCCTCGTTGATGATCACCACGCCCGGCCCTGCACCGTTGTCCTGCTCCGTAAACAAGCGGCCGCGCAGCAACGGAATCCTGAACGTGTTGAAGTAATTCCATGACACCGTGTCGTAAAAAGCACCGCCGGTGAAGGGAGCATCGCCCTTCGGGCGGCCGACAATGTCAAACGGCAATCCAAAGCCGCCATTGAGCGGCAAACAACACGCCGCCGCTGCCTCCGTCACGCCCGGCAATGCGGTCAGCTTGTCCGTCCCATCCTTCACCAGTTGCGCCACGCCCGCCGTCTTCTGGTAGCGGTCCCCGCTGATCGACATCGCCATGGTCAGCACATTGCGCGTGTCGTATCCCGGATCCACCACTTCCAGCTTCATGAAGGTGCGGATCAGGAGCGCCGCCCCGATCACCAGGATCAACGCCAGCGCCATCTCGCTCACCGCCAGCGCGGAACGCAGCTTCCCATTGCGAAAGCCCACACCGCTGCGGCTGCTGCTCTCATTCAATGCGGAAACAAGATTCGGCCGCGATGCGCTGATCGCGGGCGCCAGCCCGAACAGAATGCCTGTCAGCACCGAAACACCCAGCGTGAACAGCAGCACATGCCAGTCCGGCGTGACTGCCGATCCATTTTCGCCAATGCGTGGCATGCCCTGCGCAACCGTCAGCAGCAGCCGCACCCCCACCACGCCCAGTACCAATCCCAGCGCGCCTCCGGTCAGCGACAGCGCCAGGCTCTCCGTCAACAACTGCCGCACAATCTGGCCGCGTCCCGCCCCCAGCGCTGCGCGCGTTGCCAGCTCCCGCTTCCGTCCCGTCGCCCGCACCAGCATCAGGTTCGCCACGTTCGCGCACGCAATCAACAGCACAAATCCCACCGCGCCCATCAGCACCCACAGCGAAGTCCGCGTATCGCCCACCATCCACTCCTGCAGCGATGTCACGCCGAACCCATCCTGTGGCCCCATCGCCCTCGGCCCATACGTGCGCCGGTACTCATCCGCCGCCAGCTTCATCTGCGCATTTGCCTGCCCGATGGTCACTCCCGGTTTCAGCCGCGCCGCCGTTACAAAATAATGCGCCTGGTCCTGCGAATTCAGATCGAATTGGAACGGGATCCAAAGATCTGCAGGTGTCTCTGTTACAAAATCCTTTCCCACAACACCCAGCACCAGATACGGCTGACGATCCAGTTCGATCGTCGAGCCCACTATGTGCGAATTACTGCCAAACCGGCTCCTCCACAGTCCGTAACTCAACACCACCACGCGGCCGCCGTTCGGCGAATCCTCCGCTTGCGTGAAGGTGCGGCCCATGACTATCGGCGCGCCCAGCATATCGAAATACTCCTGTGTTACGTGCACGCCTTGCACCTGCAGCGGGTGGTCGCCACCCGTCAGGTTCATACCCGCGGCTCCGAAGTCAGACGCCGCTACCTTCGAGAAGATCGATCGTTGCTGCCGGTATAGCGCAAACTTCGGCACATTCGCTCCTGGGCCCGATCCCCGTGGCGAGGTGTTCATCAGCATCACCAGTTCTTCCGGATGCGGATACGTCAGCGGCTTCAGCAGCACCGTGTTGATCACCGAAAACACCGCCGTGTTCACCCCGATCCCCACCGCGATCACCACGATCGCGATCACCGTGAACCCCGGCGTCTTGGCGAGCGAGCGCACCACAAACTTCAAATCGCGCCACAGGCTCTCCACCCCGGGCAGGGAACGGTAGCGCCACTCCGCCTCGCGCACTGTGTTCTGCCCGCCAAACTTCACCCGCGCCTGCCGCCGCGCCTCCTCCGCATCCACCCCGCGGGCCGTCCGCAGGTCCTCATCATGCGCCAGGTGCGACTCAATCTCCTCCGCCAGCTCCGAGTCCTTATCCTTCCGTCCAATAAACCGACGTACATTCATAAGCCACTCCTGTTGTTACCAATCTTTGCATTAGTCCCCAAGAATCAAACCAATCGCCCGCGTCATCTGCCGCCACCGGCTCGTTTCCGCCGCCAGCCGCCGCCGCCCCGCCGCGGTCAGCTGATAAAACTTCGCCTTGCGATTGTTCTCACTCGCGCCCCACTTCGCCGACACCAACCCGCGATCCTCCAGCCGGTGAAGCGCCGGGTACAACGACCCCTGCTCCACCTCCAGCGCATTTTCGGACGTGTGCTCAATCACCTGAGCGATCGTGTGCCCATGCGCCGGCCCCATCACCAAGGTCCGCAGAATCAGCATGTCCAGCGTGCCCTGTAGCATCTCCCCCGCCGCCGGTCCTTTTTTCAAACCACCCATCGGGCAATCTCCCCACTCGACTGTCTATGGGAAAACACAATACTCCACTCTAATGACATAGGAAAGGGTCGCCGTCAAACTTCACTTCGACCCACGACAAACGACTCACATTTCGAGCGCGAATCCGCTCAGTGGCAGAAGCCATCGGGCAGTGACAAAATGAATCAGAACAGGGATGAATCGAGGGGGATCTGACGCATGCCCACGAGAGTCAATCGTCAAACAGTGGATCTGTCCCAGTATCCAAACCTCGTCGTCATCTATCTGGGAATGCGCGTCAATCGCCTCGCCGGCCTCAAGACGCTCGCGGGATTCGGGCCCAGGATCTCTAACTCCGTCACCGCCGCGCCGGACGGGCTCCTCCTCCACGAGAACTTTCTCTTTTCGTTCTTTCCCGTGCACGCCGGCATGCGCCAGTACTGGCGCGATCCGGAATCGCTTCTCTCCTGGACACGCTCGGAGCCGCATCGCCAATGGTGGCAGAATTTCCTGCGCAACTCCGGCGGTACCGGCTTCTGGCACGAAACCTATTTCAAACAGGGCGGCATGGAGGCCATCTACGACGACGTTCCCGTGCCCGTCGGCTTCATGAAGTTCGCGCCGGTAAAGCCCGCCCGCGGCCCCATGTTCGGCGCCGCACATCGCGCCGCCCAATTACACGAAGCAAAACCAGTCGTCAGTGAGGAAGAACTCTACGGGCCCGAGCGCTCTTGATATCCGTTCTCCCCGCCCAGAGCACGTCGCCACCGGCCCTCGTTCACCGTCACGCCCCAGATCGTATCCGTGCGGCGCAGCCCATCCGGCGCCCACCCATCCATGCGGTAAAACCGGTCTGCGCGCGCATTGCCGTCGAGCAGCCATAACGTTGCATTGCGAAATCCCCGATCCAACAGACGACCGCGCGCCGCAGAAATCAACGCCGCGCCCACGCCGCGTCCCCACCACTCCGGATCGACATAAAGCGCGCATAACTCGCCATGCTCCGGCACATCCGCATCGCGCGCCGGTGACGTCGTAGCAAATCCGCAGATGACGTCGCCGTCAACCGCAACCATCGTCGAGGGCGCGCGAACATCCGCCGTCGCAAAGTCATACCGCGTCGCCCGATCCTCCGGCCGCAGCCCATCCAGATACGCATCCGGAAGCAGCCCGCGATATCCCGCCTGCCACGACCGCACGTGCACCTGCGCGACCGCCATCGCATCCGCACGCTCCGCCGCTCGCAGCAGCAGGCCCATCAATCCCTCGCGCCGATATGCACACCGTGGTCAGGAGAGCGTCGAGCAGCCACACTCACCGCGCGCAGCGATGATGCTTCCAGGTACGCACACGCCAGCACGACCAACTCCTGCCGTACAGCTTCGAATTGCTTTTCCGCAGCTCCGGACTCCAGCAGTCGCCGGCTCACCCCCACCATCACGCCCTGCAGCATCGAAGCCACCGCCCGCGGATCCGTCGCCAGTCCTTCCCGCGCGCTCTTCAACATCTCCGTGATGGCATTGTTGGCTCGACCTTCCGTCTGCTGCCAGATCTTCGCGCCGTCCACGTCATCGCTCACCGTATAGAGCGCGACGCTCGTCTTCGCACTCCTCATCTTGGCCTCAAGAAATCTCGTGATCAGAGCCGTCGCCATCTCGGAAAGCGACTTGCCTCTCTGCTCCCGGCAGACTGCCTCCACAGCATCCGTGATCCTATCCAGGTGTTGCCGCACCACCGCCTGCAGCAGCGCTCTCTTGTTGGGGAAGTATTGATAGAGCGTCCCCACCGACACGCCGGCCCGCCCCGCCACCCGCGTCGTCGTCAGCCGCTCCTTCCCCACATCCAGCAAAACCTGAACAGTCGCCTCCAGAATCGCCGTCACGGTCGCCGCCGAGCGGGCTTGAACAGGCGTTTTGCGCGGCTCTAACGGTGCTCGTATACGGTGCGGCAAAATGCGAACTCCAAACCTGAAGCTTCCTTCATCTAACACGCGTAGCCTCGATTCACGCAACCAGCGGCCACACGAGAGGAAACAGAATGACGAATCCAACCAACCTGGGCGGCAGCTTCACATTTCCCGGCGCGTCCATGACCGTGCATCGCATGGGCTACGGCGCCATGCAGCTAGCCGGTCCGCACGTCTGGGGTCCGCCGCGCGATCCTGAAGCCGCCATCGCCGTGCTGCGCGAAGCCATCGCGCGCGGCGTCAATCACATCGACACCAGCGACTTCTACGGTCCCCACGTCACCAACCAGATCATCCGCCAGGCGCTCCATCCCTATCCGGACGGTCTCGTCATCGTCACCAAAATCGGCGCCCGCCGCGGCGCAGACGCATCCTGGATCCCCGCTCTCTCGCGTCAGGAAATTACTGACGGCATTCACGACAATCTCCGCAATCTCGGTCTCGACGCTCTCGATGTCGTCAACCTGCGCGTCGGCGGCGTCACGGGACCAACCGAAGCATCGATTGCAGAACCGCTGACCGTCCTCGCCGATCTCAAACGTCAGGGCCTCATTCGCCATCTCGGTCTCAGCAACGTCACTCCCCAACAGCTCGCGGAGGCGCAGGCCATCACCGAGATCGTCTGCGTGCAGAACCTCTACAACGTCGCGCATCGCACCGATGACGCCTTCCTCGACAACCTCGCGCAGCAGGGCATCGCCTATGTGCCCTTCTTCCCGCTCGGCGGATTCACCTCGCTGCAATCCGCAGAGCTGAATGCCGTAGCCGCATCCCTGAAAGCAACACCCATGCAGGTCGCGCTCGCCTGGCTGCTCCAGCGCGCGCCCAACATCCTGCTCATCCCCGGCACCTCCTCGCTCACACATCTCCGCGAAAACCTGGACGCCGCCACGCTCCAACTTCCTTCTGAATCTTTAGCC
>DASUWP010000191.1:0-3231 GCA_036378335.1 Acidobacteriaceae bacterium
GCTGCTCGCGTACTACCGCGATGGCGACCTCGTGTACGCGGGACGGACCGGCACCGGCTTCAACCAGAAGACGCACAAGCTGCTCCGCGACCGCCTCGAAAAACTGCGGCAGCCGAAGACGTCGTTGCACAACCCTCCTGCCGAAGCGAAGAAGGATGCGGTCTGGGTCAAGCCTGAGATGGTCGTCGAAGTTCGCTTCTCCACGTGGACCGCCGACAACCTCGTCCGCCAGGCGTCTTTCAAGGGGCTCCGCGAAGATAAGCCCGCAACCGAGGTGGTGCGCGAAAAGCCCACCGGCATCCCGAATGCTCGCGGCGCGCGAGCGGCCGCAAAGGGCCGGAGCGATTCCGCACCTGCCGCGAAAGCGCACGCTGCCCCGGCGTTACCGCGCATGACGCATCCGGACAAGATAATCGATCGTGAGAGCGGCCTCACGAAACAACAGCTCGTCGCCTACTACGCGGAAGCAGGCAGCCACATACTGCCGCACATCGCAGATCGCCCGCTCAGCATCGTCCGCTGCCCCTCTGGCACCGCGGCGAAATGTTTCTTCCAGAAGCATGTGAAGCCCGGCCTTCCAAAGGGAATCAGTTCGGTCGAGATCGTCGATCGCAAAAGCGGAAAGCCGGAACCGTACATCATGCTTTCCGACGCGGGCGTCCTTGCGGAGCTCGGCCAGCTCAATGTCCTGGAGCTGCATCCCTGGGGCGCGCCTGCCAGCGACTTCGAACATCCAGACCGAGTCATCTTCGACCTCGATCCTGACGCGAGCATCGATTGGAAGACCCTCGCAGAAACGGCAGCGGAAGTGCGTGGACGCTTCAAGAATCTGGGCCTGGAATCCTTCCTGAAAAGCACCGGCGGCAAGGGCCTGCACATCGTTGCACCCATCCAGTGCGAACATGACTGGCCAACAGTTAAAGAATTCGCGCACCAATTCGTCATCGCCATGGAGGCAGAGAATCCCTCCCTCTACATCACGAAGATGAGCAAGGCCGCGCGTACCGGCCGCATCTATCTCGATTATTTGCGCAACGAACGCGGCGCAACCGCCGTGGCGCCCTACTCACCCCGTAGCCGCGCTGGCGTTCCGGTCTCCGTACCGATGGCGTGGAGTGAGCTCAAAACGGCCGCTCCCCCTCGCTGCCTGGTCGCAAACTTTGACGAGTGGCGCAAGCGTCTCGACCGTGATCCATGGGTGGAGATGCCAAATACAAAACAGCGGCTCACGCAGAAAGCGATCGCCGCTGTCAATCCAAAGAAATCAAGATAGGCAGGCTACACGCCTCAGCAACGAACAATCTTCGGCGAATCGATGCCCCGCGTTGCATTGCGCGTGTCGACCACCAGCTGCGCGTCGCGCACGATCGCCGCGACGTCGTAACTGGAGTGGTCGGTCACGATGAGCACGCAATCGTACTCGCCAATCTTCTCCAATGGCACGCTGCGCATGTGCAGATCGTAGTGCCGCCCGCGGCCGACCGTGGGAAAGAACGGATCGTTGTAGTCCACCAACGCGCCGCGGCGCTGCAGCAGCTCGATGATGGTGAGCGACGGCGATTCTCGCAGGTCATCGATATCGCGCTTGTAAGCCATGCCCAGCACCAGCACGCGCGAGCCCTTCAACGGCTTGCGATGCTCGTTCAGCGCGGTGGCCGTTTCATCCACCACGTAATAGGGCATCCGGCCATTGATCTCACCAGCAAGCTCTATGAAGCGGGTTCGAAAGTCGTACTGCTTCGCCTTCCAGGAAAGATAGAACGGATCAATGGGAATGCAGTGGCCACCCAATCCCGGCCCGGGATAAAACGGCTGGAAGCCGAATGGCTTTGTTTTGGCCGCGTCAATCACCTCGAAAATGTCAATATCCATGCGCGCGCAGAGCTGCTTCAGCTCGTTCACCAGCGCGATATTCACCGAGCGGTAGATGTTCTCCAGCAGCTTCGTCATCTCCGCTACAGCCGGTTTACTCACCGCCACCGTGCGATTGAAGATGCTGCCGTACAGCGCGCAGCCAAGCTCCGTCGCCATCGGATCCAGGCCGCCAACCACCTTCGGAATGTCCCTCCGTGCAACCGTATCGTTGCCCGGATCCTCGCGTTCGGGCGAGAAGGCAACGTAAACATCGCCTTGCGCGTTGTCGCCGCGGACAACGCGTAGGCCGATGGTGTTGCCGTTCTCGAGCAGCGGAACCACGACCTCTTCTGTCGTACCCGGATAGGTTGTGCTTTCCAGCACAATCAGTTGTCCTGCGCGCAAACGCGGAGCCACGGCCTTCACCGTATCGGTGATATAGCTCAGATCCGGCTCATGATATTCATTGAGCGGCGTGGGCACGCAGATCAGCACCACATCCATCTCTCGCAGGCGATCGTAATCGCTCGTTGCTTCAAAACCAGTGGTCCGCGCGCGCGCGATTTCCGTCGGCGG
Organism: Acidobacteriaceae bacterium; assembly: GCA_036378335.1. Taxonomy (GTDB): domain Bacteria; phylum Acidobacteriota; class Terriglobia; order Terriglobales; family Acidobacteriaceae; genus KBS-83. Next base: position 2,431 of record DASUWP010000191.1, read on the forward strand.
AATGCGCACGATATAAGAACCGCCGCCGTTCAGCGTCTCGACCTTGGCTTCGTCAATGTCGAAGCCGGTCACGCGAAACCGCTCTTCGCTGAAGAGCAGCGCCAGCGGCAGCCCCACATATCCCAGTCCGATGATGCCGACGCGGGCTGTGCGGCTCTCGATACGTTGCTTCAACTCCTGCGGCCGGCTTACTGCCACTGCCATGACTTCTCTCCCTCTGTGGGGCCCGAGGCCTCAATGCCCGATCTGAATGCCGCTCTCAACGTCCGCTCGAGCCAAAGCCGCGCGCTCCGCGCCGGCTCTCCGCCAGGCTCTCGACCACTGTGACCGGCCATTCCGTGGAGGCGCGCAGCGGCGTCATCTGCACGATCTTATCTCCCTTGTGCAGACGTACGGTCACATCGCTCTTTGCCAAACTCACACCGCGGAGCGCGCCGGATGCGTCGCGGTCCTCCACCAGCGTGTAAACGGGCTGATTGACATTCACCAGGCAGACCAGGATTTCCCCGCGGTAACCAGCATCGATGCGGCCGCCCGCATAGGTGACGCCGCGGGCCGCCAACGACGAGCGGTCGCCCAACACGAAGCCGAATCCTTCTGGCCCTTCGACTGCCACGCCGGTACGCACGCGCGTCATCACGCCCGGCTCCAGCACCACCTCTTCCAACGCGTACAGGTCGAACCCCAGATCGCTGCCCGGATGGGCCACGGTAGGTGTCTTCGCTTCAGCATCCAGTAGTTTGACGCGCAGCACGGCGTCTGTCATCGGTCGTTCCACTGACTCAAGCGCGTCCAAAGCCG
>DASUWP010000192.1:0-2703 GCA_036378335.1 Acidobacteriaceae bacterium
TAGCCGTTTTCCTTGAACAATTGCGGCAGGCTGATCCAGTCCGGATGCGCGTCACGAAACGCGGTGCGATTGCCGAGAACGCGCGTGGTGGTCGGATGCCGGCCGGTCATGAGCGACGAACGCGAAGGATTGCAGAGCGGGAATTGGCAGTAGTTGCGGTCGAAGCGAACGCCTTGTGCGCCGAGTGCGTCGATGTTTGGGCTGAAGACGTTGAAGCGGCTGTTGTAGCTCGCGAGCTCTGTCCGCATGTCGTCGGACATGAAGAAGAGCACGTTGAGCGGCCGCTTGCTTTTGTGGACAGCAGGATTGCCGGTCTGGGCGGTGCCAGGAAGAGTTGAGGCGAGGGCGGCGCCCGCGGCACCAGTAAGGAAGGAGCGCCGAGTGGTAGAGGCAGAGTTGCTCTGCTTGGGGTCTTTGGGCTTCACGGACGTTTCAAAGGAATCGACATACCAAGATTACATGGTGAAACTATTCCCTCGCAGAAAACATGGCCTCGGGCGATGAAGCTCAGTGCATAGGTGCGCCTGGAGTTCCGCCTTCGCTGCCGGGAACTTCGCTAGACGTGTTTGTCGGATGGAGACCACGTCCCCGCGGACGGGCGGCGCAGGTTTCGGTGCAGCTCTGGCCTACGGAGGACACGGACTCAACTTGAATGGTGGCGGGATTGGTTTTGGTTGCGGGTGACAGAACGCCTGTAAGCTCGATTTGATGGCCGGCGACCTCGCTTGCTGAGACCTTGCCCTTGAGTACTGCGCAGAGATTTGGTGCGCGAAGCACAATCGAGGCGGAGTCGCCCTGGACACAGCCGGTGTATTTCGCCGGCGAGGGTTGGGCGGGTTGCTGTGCGCCTGCAGCGCCGCCAAGGGTGAAGGCAACGGCAACAACAGCGACGGTTGCCGATGGCTGGATTCTCGCGCTGCGCATGGTTTCCTCCTCAGTCGTTCGTGACATGTGTACTGGCTTCAACGTGAGCCGGCTCCTCTTCAGTCTCGCGAACAAAATGCTTCCCTAAATGCTCGCTCTGGGCATAGCCAACCTCCTCCAGGCCGCGAAGGAGAGAGACGGCGCCAGCCGCCCACAGTGCCCACAGCGGTGTGTAGTAGCTGGTGGTGACCAAGACTAGCAGGCTTGCGGCAATGGCGCCGATCAAGAGAATCACACTTATCAGAGCTGCCTTCGTTGGCTTGAGCAAAGGTGTTCCATGCGCGTCGTGTGCCCAGTAGAGGCTGTAGACCGCTAGCATGAAAATAGCCAACAGGGCCAGCGTGATGCCGGTAGGGACCTCGATGAGAAACCGATGATCAAGGATGGATTCGATGTAGTTCGCATGCAGGTATACGCCGGGTTTTAGGCCGGTTGGAAAGGGCTTCATGTCCGTCGGCACGACTGCGCCGATGATGACGATTTTTCCGTTAAGGCTTAGACCATGCTGGTCCAGATTGTCGAGCGGACGGGCCCATGAGTCGCAGTCAACACCAAGCTTGTTACCGAAGACGTCGTGCGGCTGCTGCTCCACACTGCACATCACAGTCATGGCATTGGCCTGCGGCAGGTCTATGAATGTGGTGTACGGGAAGTAGCCCTTTCGGAGAACACGGTCGATGGGGGGATCGTTCATGAGCGTGGGCTCGGCGGCCTTTGCTGCGGCAAAGGAGAGCGTGATGCCGTCGTCCGCAGGGCGCTGCTGAGCCGGAGCGTCCGGCTTGGCGGGGTCCTGAAATACGGGCCAGCGGAATGGGATCTTCAGGTCGTCACTGACGATGCGGGTGAGGCCGAAGCTGACGTTGTGCGAAGCGGGAATGTCGAGGCGCTTGCTCAGTGCGAGACATCCGCCGCTGGAGGTGGACTGAGGCAACGCATGCGTACCCTGACCCAGGACCACCGGGACTTTACTGGTTGCCACCGAGTTGATAAACGCGTTGGTTTTGTCGGCTTCGCTGCAGTAGTCGGGCGAGAAGTACTGGTCGATGACGATGGCCCGCGCCGAAAGCATGTTGAGGTGCCGGACGAGGCGGGCGAGGAAGGCGCGAGACTCGCAGGAGTTCGTCATGATGCTGGCGGGACGCGTTGTGGCGTCGATGGTGAGAATGGCAACCCGCGGCGTAGGGGTGTAGCGCAGGGCCCAGCGCGCAATGGGCAAATACATCCGCGCGGAGATGCTGTTCTGTTCGCTGTCGTGAAGACCGCAGGGGTCTTCGGTCCACGGCATGTGCTCGGTGTCATTAAGGTCAAACAGCAACAGCGTGATGAGAATAGCCGCGATGGGCAGCGCCGAGAGCAGCAGGCGAGGCCTTCGCCACCAGGGCTTTCGCGTAGCGCGTCGAGTTGGGGCGGTGGTCATTCGCCTCCTTGCGGCACAAGAGGTGCCCGGCCCAAGGCGAAATCAGTGGAGTCTTCGCTGCGGCTCATCACCGGATTTTGTTGGAAGTTGAATTGACGGAATTCTTTTGCAACTGTATCCGTTACGTGTTGCTGCGTGTATTGGAATATGTGACTGAGGGGCGCGGAACCACCCTGCTGCCGCAGCGCTTCAACCAGGTAGTAGGTGAAGAAACCATGCTTCAGAGTGTCGCTTTCGAGTGACTCCTGCTCCGTCCCGGCGGCGGCGAATACCATGCGGCCTTCTCCCTGGGTGATGTGACTGAGGGTTTCGGGCGAGGGAGAGGCGTTTTTGATACCCGGGGCGATCAGCTTCGTATTTTG
>DASUWP010000193.1:0-2823 GCA_036378335.1 Acidobacteriaceae bacterium
TGAAGCATGAGTGGCGGTTTCTCCATGATCTGATGGCCGAGTCACTCCTGGCGCTGCTCACCTACATCGGCGAGCAGTTTGGCGAAGAGAGGGTCGGCGATGCCCTTCGTTACATGACGACAAAGGTCTGGCGGCCCACCGTCGAGAAAATTATGCAGATGAGCCGCCGGGACGTAGCTATCGCGCTTGCCACGACCTGGCGCGCTCACAGTTGCAGCGGAACCGGTCCGGTGCCGGGAAAATTCAGCATGGAAGAAGATGACGAGAAAATCACCTTCATTCTCGACCCATCCGGCAGTTGCGGGCGTTTATGGCGGCGCGGGCTGTACGGGCCACCCAAAAACTACGGCATGACGAAAGAGGCCCACGACTGGTCGTTCCACCGCAAAGATTTCCCCTATTATTGCACGCACTGCAGCTTTATGAACGAGTCCCTACCGATAGAGTGGACGGGAGTCCCGCTCTATCCCCTCGACCCACCGGCAAGCGCCGACGAGCCGTGTTACTGGTATCTCTACAAAGACCCCTGGAGCGCTCCCGAACGCTTCTACGCTCGCTACGGGAAATGCAAGGCCGACGAGATGCGCCGCTTCGGTGTCACGCGACAGCGGACGGAGAGCGCAGGAGGAACACAGCCATGAAGCAGACGATGCTTGCCGCGATTTTTCGCGGGCCGCGTGAGTTCGAGGTGACGCACATCCCGGTGCCGCAGGTCGGGCCTGACGACGTCTTGCTGCGCGTGCTGGCCTGCGGCATTTGCGGCTCCGACTTGCACGGCTACCGCAGCGCCCAGTTTAACGCACCGGGGCAGATCATGGGCCACGAGTTTGCCGGAGAAGTTGTGGCCGTAGGCCCGCAGGTTGCCGGTGTCGCACTGGGAGCGCGCGTGACAGGCTTCTCGATAGAGCTATGCGGGGAGTGCTACTGGTGTCGCAATGGCAGGCCCGGCCTCTGTCCGCACCTGTTCGAGCGCTACACGGGGTATGGAGAACCGGGAGCATTCGCCGAGTACGTGCGCATCCGGCACGCGAGGCTGAACGAATCCCTCTTCAACGTCCCTGAGAACCTGGATGACGATACCGCGACGTTCATTGAGCCGACGGGCGTAGCGATGCATGCCGTGCGTAGAGCGGGAGCCGCCGCCGGTAGCCAGGTACTCGTCTTAGGCGCGGGTGTGATCGGCAACCTGATCCTGCAAGCCCTGCGTACAGTGCCGGTTCAAAAAGTCGTCGTCACCGAGGTACTGGAGCATCGCCGCGCGCTGGCAAAGCAGGTGGGAGCCGACGCCGTTATCGATGCGCGGAGCGGGGACCTGGAGGCCGCGTTGACCCGGGAACTTGGCGAAGGTCGCACGCTCTCCGGCACCAGCACGATGGCCGATATCGTGATCGAAGCCGCGGGCGTCCCGGTGACGATTCGGCAGGCGCTGCAACTGGTGCGCGCCGGCGGCACCGTGGCCTACGTCGCGCTTTCGGAGCAGCTTGCTCCGATCTCCACCGCCGATATCGTCTTGAAAGATCCGCGGATCGTGGGCGTGATCGGCACAAACATGCCAAAGGGCATTGCTGCGCTGCGCGAGGGCCGCATCCAGGTGCAGCCGCTCATCAGCCATCGTTTTCCTCTTGCAAAGATCAGCGAGGCCTTCGCGCTCTTAGACCGGGGCGAAGGGATGAAAGTGCTGATTTATCCGTGAACTGGTTGCTTATCCATCACTTGAAAGGGAAACCCGAGTGGAACTCACACAAGCGAAGGCCAGACAGCTCTACAAATTGCTCTTACGTGCGCGGCGTTTCGAGGAGAAGGTTCTGGAAATGTCCCTGGCCGGGGCGCTGACCGGGTTTGTTCACAGCGGAGTGGGGCAGGAGGCCATCGGTGTCGGCGCCTGTGTAGAACTGCGGCCATCCGACTCGGTGATGATCTCGCACCGCGGCTTCGCTCACGCCCTGACGAAGGGTATCGGCATGGGAGAGCTGCTGGCGGAACTGGGTGGAAAGAGCACTGGATGCTGCGGAGGAAAGGGCGGAACTCACCTGGCGAAGTTCGAGACAGGGGTGCTGGGGATCAGTGGCAGCATCGGAGGCGCTTTCCCGATAGCCATCGGGGCGGCCATGGCGGCCAGGTACAAGGGAGTGGATGATGTTGTTGTCTGCTTCTTCGGAGACGGGGCAGCCAACCGGGGCACCTTTCATGAAGCGGCCAACCTCGCGTCCATCTGGAACCTGCCGGTTGTCTTCCTCTGCGAAAACAATGGTTTTGGCATGTCGATGCCTACCTCGACGGCGCTCAGCGTTGAACGCGTGGCGCAGCGTGCCGCAGGCTATAGTATGCCGGGCACAACCATTGATGGCAACAACATCCTCGCCGTCTATGAGGCTGTGAGCGAGGCGGTCGCCAGGGCGCGGCGTGGCGAGGGCCCGGCCCTGGTCGAATGCATGACGTATCGCATGAAGGGCCACTTCGTCGCTGACCAGGGCGCCTACCAGTCGCGAGACGATTTGAAACAGTGGCGAGAGCGGGATCCTCTGCGGCGGTTCCAGGACTATCTACTGGCCGGCGTTGTGCTGACAGATGCGCTTGTAACCGAGTATGAGGCCAGCGTCACCGAAGAAATCGCCGGCGCGGTGCGTTTCTTCGAGAACAGCCCGTTTCCTGAACGTGCAGCGATGTTCGAGGGGGTCAGCTATGCGTGAGATCAGCTATTCGCGCGCGATTAACGAGGCGCTGCGGCAGGCGATGGACAGCGATCCAGCGGTCGTGCTTCTGGGGCAGGATGTCGGTGTCTATGGCGGGGCCTTCGCCGTCACGCGGGGTCTCATCGAGACG
>DASUWP010000194.1:0-10860 GCA_036378335.1 Acidobacteriaceae bacterium
GGCTGAGCTTTGTGGTGACGGTGCCGATGTGATAGTTCATGGCAGCTTGGCGCGATTTTGTGTTGGATTGTCCCAAAGGACTTCCGATTTCTCCAAGCCAGCGGGTGAGCGGCGCGTCTATGCTTCCAAGTGCGGCACCTAAGTGCAGCGTCAGGGCGGAGGATCGTGGATGCCGGAGTGGGGTGAATCGGAAGTGGCTCTGGATTCCGACGTGAGTTCCCCGGCCGACCAGCCGATGGCGCCTTCCGGTGGCTCCCCGGGGACGGCCCACGAAGCGCATGCGCTGCACCTTCCCGAGCTGTCGCACCGCCGGCGCGCGGCAGCGGCCTTTATCTTCGTCACCATCACGCTGGACATGCTGGCGATGGGCATGATCGCGCCGGTACTGCCCAAGCTCATCACCGGCTTTATGGGCGGCAATGAGGCGAACGGCGCGGAGATGTTCGGCATCTTCGGGACGGTGTGGGCTGTCATGCAGTTTGGCTTTTCGCCGCTGCTGGGGTCGCTGTCGGATCGCTTCGGACGGCGGCCGATCGTGCTGCTTTCGAACTTCGGGCTAGGCGTGGACTATCTGGTGATGGCGCTGGCGCCGACGCTGGGGTGGCTGTTCGTGGGGCGCGTGGTGTCAGGAATTACATCGGCGAGCGTGCCGACGGCGATGGCGTATATCGCGGACGTGACCGATCCCAAGAAGCGCGCAGAGGCTTTTGGGATGGTGAGTGCGGCGTTCGGTCTGGGCTTTGTGCTGGGGCCGGCGCTGGGCGGCGTGCTGGGCAATGTCAGCCCGAGGCTGCCCTTCTGGGTAGCGGGCGGCATGAGTCTGCTGAATGCGATGTATGGGCTGTTCGTGCTGCCGGAGTCATTGAGCAGGGAATGCCGTGGCACGTTCTCCTGGAAACAGGCGAATCCCCTGGGGTCGCTGACCCTGCTGCGACGGCACCGCGAACTCTTCGGCATGGGATTGGTGCTGCTGCTGAGCTACCTGACGCAGCAATCGCTGGTGAACACCTGGGTGTTGTACACGGACTACCGCTACCAATGGAGCGCGCGGACCGTGGGCTTGTCGCTGGCGCTGGTCGGCGTGGGATCGGTGATTGTGGGGGCGCTGCTGGTGCGGCCGCTGGTGAAGTGGTTGGGGCAGCGAAGCACGCTGCTATGGGGACTGGGGATCGGCTGGGTGGGTTTTGCCATCTTTGGGCTGGCGCCGACGGGGTGGATTTTCCTGCTGGGCATTCCGTTGATGAACTTGTGGGGACTGGCCGGCCCGACCGCGCAGGGTTTGATGAGCGTCCACGTGAACCCACAGGAGCAGGGGCAATTGCAGGGGGCGGTGCAGTGTATTCGCGGGCTGACCGCGCTGATCGGACCGGGGCTGTTCACGTTTGTATTTGCGGCGGCCATCAAGCCGGGCCGGATTCATTTGCCGGGGGCGCCGTTCCTGTTGGCGGCGGCAATTTTGCTGAGCGCTTTGCCGGTAGCCGCCGTGGTGACGCGACGGCGAAATTAGGGCGACACGGAGCGCCGTCAGACGGAGGAGGAAGCGGAGCGCACCGAACATGCGGTCGTGAAGACGTACACGGGGCTCGGCTATGGCATCATGCGCCTGCCGTTGGCGAGCGTGGCCGAGCGCGCCGACTTCGAGCTGGCTCACTCGGCGGAAATTTAAACGGCTGAGGTCACGCGGATGGCCTCAGGCGCTCTTTCCTTTTCGCTGGCTTTGCTTGTGCCAGCCGCCACGCCATCTCGAGCGCATAGGTGAGCACTTGCGGCTTCGCCTCGGACAACCGCACCATTGTCGAGCCCTGCCGGCCCCACGCACCGGCGGCCGGCTGAAAGACCTTCGGCATCGCCTCGAGCAGCTTGTGCTGCTCCTCCGGCGGCAACTTCACCATGGCCCATGCGCCATCGGGATAGCCCAGCGTGGCGAAGATGCGGTTCGCCACACGGAAATCGGGATGGTGCATGTGCTCACTCTCGATCGCCCCTGGCAACGCGAGAGCGGCGCGGCGAAATGTGTCAGCAGTCATAGACCACCTCCGAGGATCTCGTCCGGGTCACACCGTGCCGTGTGTCGCCATCGTGGCGTCGTGGATCTCGGCGGCCGACATCACGGCGATCTGCGTGCCGATCCACCACCTGTAACCGAAGGGATCGAGCACGCCGCTCATGCGAATGCCGTAGGGCTGATCGGCCGGCTCGCGCAGACTCTCCGCACCTGCCGCCAGCGCTTGCGCATGCATCGCATCACAGTTTTCGGTGTAGAACATGAGGCTGATCGGCGATCCGCCGTAGTGCTTCGCGCCAAATGCATCCATCTGTGCGTTCTCGTCCGCCATCATGATGCGGCTGTCGCCGATCTGCATCTCGGCATGGCCCACTCGGCCGTCCGGGCCCTTCATGCACATCACCTCGCGTGCGCCGAATGCCTTCGCATAAAACTGCATCGCTTTCTCGCATCCGGCGAACATCATGTACGGCTGCACACTGTGCGAGCCCTCTGGAATCGGATTCACTTGTGCCATTGCGTTTCTCCTTTTGCCAGCGATTCTGCTCCGGATTACGCGCCGTGTCTTGTAAAAATCGGAAGCATGCGTTCTCAATCGCGCAGCGGCACATGGTTCAGATGCTCGGTTGCCGCGGCCAGGTAGGCGCTGGGCGTCATCCCTGCGATTTGGCGGAAATCATGGCTGAGGTGCGCCTGGTCGTAGTAGCCGCAATCGAGGGCAAGCTCGGCCCAGTTCACCCGCTCTGCAACGCGCAGCCGCTGGATCGTGTTCTGGAAGCGGCGCACGCGATGAAATGTCTTTGGCGATACCCCGACCTGCTCGTGGAAGAGCTGCGCAATGCGGCGCTGGCTCATGCCGATCTTTCCTGTCACCGCCTGCACGCGCGCCGGTCCGTCGCAGATGTCCAACTGATTGGCTATGTAGACGACTGCAGGATGAAGCTGGAGCGTGTTGCGCTGCGCGAGATGAAGGCGCTCTTCCAGGCAGGCGGCCAGCACCTGGAGCATCGCACGAGGGGTGGCAGCGGCAAGCACGCGCTCGCGCAACCACCCCGCTTCTCTGCCCCACAGGTCTGTCATGTCGAAGGAGGCATCCTCCAGTTCCAACATCGGCATGCGAAAGAAGGGACACGCGCCGCCGACCGCGAACTGCACGCCGACAACGCGCTCCTGCTGGTCGCAATCGATAGTGAAGCAGTTAGAGCGCGCGCCGGAAAACACCGCCGTTCCGTAAGAGCGGGCGCCACCCTCATCTTCGTAGATGGCGATCGGGTCATCGCGCAGGTTCAGGATCATCGCCGCCTGCGCCTGCGGCAGCAAACGTTCCTGACGGTGCGGCGCGGGCGCGCCCTCCCAATACCAGAGGCATTCCACCAGCGCGCCCAGCGGCATCTTCGGCTTCAGACGATAGCCGGGCATCGATTCCTCCGACCTGACAGGATACGCCGGGAGGTAGCGTTACCGGCGAGCGCGATAGGGAGGGTTTGGCTCACACACTTCAGGGTAAATCGGGCGCGAAACCGCGCCACATTCCGGACGCGGACCGGGCGGGTCCCGCTTCTTCCCGTGAAATGCACTATGCGATACTCACAAGGAATGTATAAGCGGATCCTGCTCAAGCTCTCAGGCGAGGCCCTCGCTGCCGGACGCGGCTTCGGTGTCGATGTCGACACCGTTCACCAGATCAGCATGGAGATCGCAGACATCCGCCGTATGGGTGTCGAAGTGGCTGTCGTCGTGGGTGGCGGCAACTTCTTCCGCGGTGTTGCGGAGCAGGCGCGCCATATGGACCGCGTCTCCGCCGACCACATGGGCATGCTGGGGACGGTGATCAATTCCCTTGCCTTCCAGGACTCGCTGGAGAAGTGTGGTGTGCACAGCCGCGTCATGTCCGCTATTGAGATGAACCAGGTGGCTGAACCCTATATCCGCCGCCGCGCCATCCGACACTTGGAAAAAGGGCGCGTGGTGATCTTCGCCGCGGGTACGGGCAATCCCTACTTCTCCACGGATACCGCGGCCTCGCTGCGCGCGATGGAGATCAAGGCGGACGTGCTGCTCAAAGCCACCAAGGTGGACGGTATTTACAGCGCCGACCCCGTCCTCACCAAAGATGCGATCAAATATGAAGAGATCACCTATTTCGAGATCCTGCAGCAGGGGCTGAAGGTCATGGACATGACCGCGGTGAGCCTGTGCAAGGACAACTCGATGCCGATGATCATCTTCAACATGAACACGCCGGGAAATATCCTGCGCGTCGTCTCTGGCGAGCGTGTTGGCTCCCTCGTGACTGCGTAAAGCATTTCCGCCGAAGCTCTCCGCTGACGCCTGTTTACTGGATGTTCATGTTCCGTATCTGCTTGTTGCGGCTCATTGCGGGCGCCAAGTCCTGTTTCCTCTGCATCTTCTGTGGAGGATTCTGCTCCACCGGGCGTCCACTATCATCGAATAAGTAAGGGGCCGCGCCACGCGCGTACTCTGATTGATCCTAGCGGAGCCTGTGTGTCGACCACGTTGCCAGTAACTTCTCCCGAGACGAGCGAAACATCCGCCCTGCGGATGTCGTCAGAGGTTGCAATGGCTACGGCGACCCTCCCCGTGCAAGCTCCTCCGGCTCGCCGTTCTCGGCTTGATGCGCTGACCGGCATGCGCGCACTCGCGGCACTGAACATCGTTTTCTTTCACTTTTCGGACCCGAAGATCTTCGGCCCCTTTGCTCCGGTGGTCGACAACGGATACGTCTCAGTCAGCTTTTTCCTGCTGCTCTCCGGATTCGTGCTTGCGTACAACTATCGCGAGCGTGCCGATCAGGGCCTGATGCGCGCGCGTACCTTCTGGATGGCGCGCTTCTCGCGCATCTACCCGGTGTTTCTCTTCTCGCTCGTCATGTCCTTCGTGGTGCTGGGACAGGAGTGGCGTATTCGTCCGCACGGTGAGTTTGCCTGGGGTGTCGGACTGACGTTTCTTCTCGCGCAGGGCTGGTCGCCCACTCTCTGTACCTTCTGGAACGCTCCCGCATGGACGCTCACCACCGACGTCTTCTTCTACGCGCTCTTCCCCTGGCTCGTCACTCTGCGTCGTCCGAAGACCCGCAACCGCATCGTGTGGACGATGCTTGGCTTCTGGTTCCTGAGTTTCATCCTGCCCGCGCTCTACATGATCCTGAATCCAGACGGCGATGGGCATCTGGGCCGCTACTCCAACGGCTGGTGGCTGCGCGCGGTCAAGTTCGGGCCGCTGCAGCATCTGCCGTCGTTCCTCTTCGGCATGGCGCTGGCGTCGCTCAACGACCTCATCCCCGAACGGAGTCATTTGCGCACAGCGGTGGGCGTCGTTGGCTTCGCGGCGCTCTACACGATCCTGTGTTTTGGCGCCCACATGCCGTATCTCTTCATGCACGATGGCCTGCTGATGCCGATTTACGCGATGATCGTGATCGGGCTTGCCGGACGGAACTTCCTCACGCGTCTCTTTTCCATCTATCCACTGATCGTGATCGGCGAGGCCAGCTACTGCCTCTATATCCTGCATTTCAATCTCTGGAACCTGCTGCACGATGACGCGCATCTGCTGGCGCGGGCCGGACTGCTGCGCTTCGATCCCTGGCTCTCGTATGCACTGCTGGTAGCGATCTCGATTGCGGTGATGTACCTGGTGGAACGCCCCGGTCAGCGCTGGATCAAGCGGTGGACGCAAAATCTGACGCCTGCGGGGCCACCGAGCGTCCCATAGGTTCGCTTCCGCGAGATATGTGCTCGCTGTATCCGTTAAAGCGAGCGATCTTCATCGGCTGAGGGGCAGGTTCTTCATCGCCCAAGTCCGATAGGATTCTCGACATCGCTTGCAGAATTAAAAAGGCCTGCCCGATAGAGCGGGCAGGCCTTCTGTGTCTCGCTGCGTGCGTCAGTAGGTTGGATTCACCTGGATCGCGTGGTCGCCGTGCTTGACGGTGGCCACAGCTGTTGCCTTTGCGGCGCCAGGGAAAGGCGAGTTCTGTACGATGTTTGTGGTGCCGGCGTTCGGATCGAGATACAGTCCCGATACCGAGTTCCCGATGAAATTCGCCGTGTAGATATAGCGCCCGATCGAATCCTCGACACTGATCGCCGCCGGTCCAGGATCGGTAGCGGTGGAGCTCGAAGTGCCGGCAAGCGCACTTGGAATGCCGGTGGTTGCGTTCAAGGCGTATCCGCTGACGGTGCCGTCGAGATAGTTGGATACGTAAATGTACTTGCCGCGTGGGTCTACCGTGACCGCGCTCGGAAGGTTGCCGGTGGGGGTGGTACTGTTCGACAGCGGCACGATCGCGCCTCCGCTGCCCTGGACGCTGTAGGAGAGGATCAGGTTCTGCTTGAAGTCGGTCACGTAGACGAAACGGTTGGTGGGATCGGTGGTGATCGCGTTCGGCGCCACGCCTGCGGCAAATGGCGAACCCGCTCCGGCCGTCAGGGAGTTGTCGGAATTGATCACGTAGCTCGATACCTGACCCACGGCGGCGGTTCCGCCGCTGCACGCGCCTACTGCGGGGTAGATCACGGTCGCGCTGCCGGTGGCTCCGCGATTCTGCGCCGCTACGGTATCGATCAGCGATGTCAGCTGCCCGGCGGGATCATTGACGACGAACACCGCTCCGCCGCCGGCGTTGCCGGCGCTGCCCAATACGGTTACGGCTACGGGGTTGTTGCAGGTGGGATATGAGGCTTCGGTCCCCAGGCTGCCGTCCGCGGCGATGGGAAATTGGACCAGCGCACCGATTCCGGGCGTCGTCGGGCTGTAGGGGGTGTTGTTGGGAGCGAGGCCGTAGGCCTCCACCACGTAGAGCGTCTTGCCGTCCGGGCTGACCGCCATCCCGTTCGGATTGGTGCCCGACTGGATGTTGTAGGTGTTCTGCGCGAAGAGCTTGCCATCCGAGCCAACGGCGTACTCGATCACCGTATTGTCGTCGTGATTGAGGGCGTAGATCACTTTGTCGTTCGGCGTGGTGAGCAGAGCGATCGGGTTCCGGCCCGCAGGAAAGGGCGAGCCGAGAATCTGCGTCAGTGCGCCGGATTCGCCATCGGCAGCAAAGCCGTAAACCTGTCCGGGGTTGGCGTTCGCCGAGGCTACGTAGACGAAGTCGATGGTGTTGCTCTGCCCGCAGGCGGTAATACCCAGCACAAGGGCGGCGGAGACTGCTGACGCCAGAGCAAGCTGGCCAAGTTGACTGAACTTCATTCGGTTCCTTCGTCCTTCATTTGAATCCCTGAACTTCTTTGGAGCGCTGGGTTCCCGGTCATTTCCAATCGCCGTCCCGCGCAGTGCAATCTACCTGCTGCGCGGCAGCGCGTTTCCTCAAAGTGTGCAGGGAGTTCTGGCTTATTGTAACTACCTGCCAGCGCTCCCCGCCGAAAGTCGTGCTAGAAGGTGCTGCCGGTTGTCGCACACCACGTCGGCGAACCTGGGGGCGCCGGCATGGCCTTGGGCAGCGGATCCACACCACCGGTCTGCTGGTTGATCTTCTTGCCCGTGATCGTGCTGTCGTTGAAGTTCATCGCGTAGAGGTACTGGTTCGACGGATCTTCGACAAGGCAGCGTGTGCCCGGTCCCGCCGTCTGTCCATTGGCGCCGCCGGTGTTCGCGTCGTAAAGCTGGCCATTGGTCTGGATGGTGTAAGCCGTGATCACATTGCCGCCCGCACCCACATTTGTGTTGATCCCGGAATTGGCGACCCACAAGAAGTTGTGGCTCGTCTCCTTGAGCATGCGCGAGGGACCAACCGGCGCCTGGCTCTGTGCGTTATTGGCGCGCGCGCCGCTGGGAACCGCGGCGAGCGTACCGCCGGAGCCCACCGTATAGGGCAGGATGAAGCCGGTAGAGCCGGCCGGACCCGCATCCAGCGCATAGAGATAAGTGGAGGTCGAGTAGACGTAGGTCAGTTGCGTGGCGCCGGTGGGCGTCGGCGTGCTTTGCGTCAATGTAAGCTGGCCACTCGTGGCGCTCTGGTTATAGATAAAGATCGCCTGCGGCGGATCGTCCGCAGTTCCGCCGGTCGCCGGTCCCTGTTCGGCGATGTAGGCGTAAGAGCCGTTCACTGCGAGCCACGTCGGATTGGTGCCCACCGGGAAAAAGGTGAGCGGCAGGCCATTCGCGTCCCGCTGCTGGTTGTTGAGAATCGGGGTCAACCGGCCGGTGGTGGAGTCAATGGCAAACGCGGAGACGTCGCCGACCCCACTGCCGTCAGGGGCAAACTCATCCAGAGCGTAGAGGTAATTCCCGGCGATCACGATGTTGCGCGTATTCGAGCCCTTCGGATTGAAGGTGGCCTGGTGCGTGACCACGCCAGAACCGCCGATCGCAAATAGATCGATCTGGCCTACCTGGGGGGCGGTATCGGTGCCGAAATTCGCGTTCAGCACGTAGAGATAGGTGCCGGTCGCATTCACCACGACTTGGGTCGGGTTCGGTCCTCCGGAACCTACTGTTTTGGTTAGACGAAGGGTGCCGTCGTTGTTCTTGATTCTGTAGGAGGCAAGCTGGCCATTATTGATACCGGCACCGGTAGCAGAGCCCGTCACAAACAGGTACCCAACGGTGTAGCTCAGAGTGCAGGACGTCATGCCGAGGACTGTCACGGCAGAGGCGGCTAGGGCTAACGCAGCCCGGCCGAAATTCTTCAACTTCATCCGATTCCTTCGTCCCGATGCACACGACATGCGTCGAGGCTGCCAAAACAGCTTGAACTGAAAATCTGGGTGGGGACCCGCCTGCATTGTAAAAGGTTCAAGCACATTAGGGCTACTCGTGCTCCGGAAAACCGGTCAGCAGTGGTCCCGCTTGCTCTCGATGGCCGGTCGAAAAGAGTCCTGCCCGCTCCCAACAGAATGCCCACACGTGAGACGTAAGCGGCGGAAGAAAGCGAGCCGGGCGGCCCACATTACCACACGCGGCAGATGTTCTCCGGATACATAGGCGCGCCCTTCCTGCAGTGGAACGCCTTGCCGAATTCTTCGAAGTTCTGCACCACGCCATCGACCCGGAACTTGCCCGGCGAGTGCGGGTCCACTTTTACCATCATGCGCGAAAACTCCGGGCGGCGGCTCTCGCACCAGATCTGTCCGTAGGAGATGAAGAACTGCTGCGCCGGTGTGAAGCCGTCTTTTTTTGGTTCATCGAGATTTTTGCCTTCGGCCGCCAGCGTGTTCTGCAGCGCGAGGAACGCAATGCGGATGCCTCCGTTGTCCGCCGTGTTCTCACCCAGGGTGAGCTTGCCATTCACGTTCGCACCCGGCTCTGGGGCGAAGTTGTCGTACTCCTTGACCTCGCAATCGGTCCGCTCGGTGAAGGCCTTGCGGTCGGCCGGCGTCTGCCACTCGCGGAGATTGCCCTTGCCGTCATATTTCGAGCCTTGGTCGTCAAAGCCATGCGTCATCTCGTGCCCGATCACCATGCCGATACCACCGAAGTTCTCTGCCGCATCCGCCGACAACGAGTAGAAGGGTGGCTGCAGGATGCCCGCCGGGAAGTTGATATCGTTCATGCTCGGCTCGTAGTAGGCGTTCACCGTCGGCGGCGACATGACCCACTCCGTCTCATCTACCGGCTTGCCCAGCTTGTTCAGGTTGCGCTGGCGCTCGAACTCATCGTCGCGGTTGATGTTCGCGAGCAGGTCATCGCGTTCCACGGTGAACTTCGAGTAGTCGCGCCACTTATCGGGATAGCCAATCTTGTTGCGGTACATCGCGAGCTTCGCCTCGGCGGCCTTCTTCGTCTCATCGCCCATCCACGGCAATTGCTGGATATCTTCGTCCAGAGCCTTATCGAGCGCGGCCACCAGCTTCGTCATGTTCTCTTTGGCAGCAGGCGGAAAGTTCTTCTTTACCCAGTCCTGCCCCACAGCTTCGCCCAGCGCCTGGTCCGTCAGCTTGGTGCAGCGCTTCCAGCGGGGCTGCAGCTCCTTTGCACCTTGCAAGGTCGCGTTGTAGAAGTTGTAGTTTTCCTGGACGAAGTTGTCGCTCAGCCACGGGGCCGCCTCGTGGATGGCATGCCAGCGCAGATAGCTCTTCCACGCATCCAGGCTCTCTGCATCGATCGCCTTGTTGAGGGCCTCGACAAATCCGGGCTGCGCCACGTTCAGCGACTGGAACGAGCCAATCCCAATCTTGCCGAAGTATGTCGACCAGTCGAAGCCGGGCGCCATCTGTTCAAGCTCGGCCACCGTCTTGATGTGGTAACGATTCGTTGGCTCGCGCAGATCGGTGCGGCTCAGCGAGCCCTGGGCCAGCGCGGTTTCGATCGCCATCACATTCTTCGCTTCGACCGTGGCCTGCTCCGGGGTGTCGCCGGCGAGCTGGAACATCTTCGTCATGTGCTCGACATATTGGCCGCGGATCTTCGTCTCTCGCTCCGATTTATCGAGATAGTACGAGCGGTCGGGCAGCCCGAGGCCGCCCTGTCGTACGGCTGCGATCTGCTTGGAGCTGTCCTTCTCGTCCTGCTGCACCTGGAATTGGAAGATCGCGTCGGTGCCGTCCAGACGCTGCAGACCGGTCAGTACGGCGGCGAGTTGCTTCTTGTCATTGAGGCCGGCGATACGATCGAGCGCCGGCTTGAGCGGCGCGGCGCCCTTCTGGTTTACCTGGTTCACGTTCATGCAGGAAGCGTAGAAATCGCCGTACTTGACCTCCAGCGGTGTACGGCTGGGGCCCGGCTTGGCGGCGGCCTCGAGGTCTTTGTAGAGCAGCCACTGGTTGCGCTCCTGCAGCATGCCGAAGTTGCCCCACCGCACCTGGTCGGGCGGTATCGGATTGTTCTTCGCCCAGTTGCCGCAGGCGTACTGGTAGAAATCCGTGCATGGGTCGGCGGTCGTGTCCATG
>DASUWP010000195.1:0-3134 GCA_036378335.1 Acidobacteriaceae bacterium
ACTCCAATCGTCTCGTAAAACGACTTCTTCAGCAGCCTGCTAGTGCTAATCCTAGGGCTAGTCGTATGACCAAGGCGCAGGTTGAGGTGATCACGTCGGTGCAGCGGCGCCGGCACTGGTCACGGACGGAGAAGGAGCGGATTGTTGCCGCAGCGATGGAGCCGGGCGCGGTTGCGTCCGAAGTGGCTCGGGCGGTAGGGATCCATACCAGCCAATTGTTCCGGTGGCGTCAGCAGCTGTGTGAGCGGACGCAGATTCCGGCGGTGTTCAATCCGGTGACCGTTGCGCCGGAGGCGGCAGCAACATCATCACCATCATTGCCAATGCCGGAGCGGGCTGGATCGGCCTCGGTTGAGGCTTCCGGAGTTATCGAGATTGAGTTTGCCACTGGCGGACGGATGCGGATCTCCGGTTCAGTCGCGGCATCGACGGTGTCGGCGCTGATGAAGGCACTGACCAAAGGCAAACGGCGACGATGATCCCGGCCCCGAGCGGTGCGCGGGTTTGGCTGGCCGCCGGCCACACCGACATGCGTAAGGGCTTTGATGGCTTAGCGCTGTTGGTGCAGGAGACGCTCAAGCGTGCCCCGCATAGTGGACATCTATTCGTATTCCGCGGCCGCCGCGGCGGGCTGATCAAGGTGCTCTGGCATGACGGCCAAGGCATGTGCCTGTTTGCCAAGCGCCTGGAGCGCGGCCGCTTCATTTGGCCGACGCCGACGGAAGGCATTGTGACGATCACGCCGGCGCAGTTGGGCTACCTGCTCGAAGGCATCGACTGGCGAATGCCGCAACAGACGTGGCGGCCACAGGCCGCGGGCTGATTGCGGCATTGTGAATCACGACGCGATTGTCGGTTCGCAGTCGCATAGGCTTGTGATTCCATCATTGGCGATGAGCCTTGATGATTCGCTGCCGATCGATCTGGCGAGTGCCCATGCGCTGATCATTGCACAGCGCCAAGCGCTTAGTGCGGCCGAGCAGCGAGCTACAGCGGCGGAGAGCGAAGCGCAGTATCGTGCGCTATTGATCGAGAAGCTCAAGTTCACGATCCGGAAGCTGCGGCACGATCGGTTTGGCCAGTCCTCGGAGCGTGGCGCGCTGCTCGATCAGCTCGAGCTGCAGCTGGCCGACTTGGAAGCAGATGCGGCGCAAGCCGAGACGACGGCGCAGATGGCAGCCGCGGCGAGCAGCAAGAAGATTACCGTGGCGCCATTCGAGCGTCACCGGCCAGCACGCCGGCCCTTACCCGAGCATCTGCCACGGGAGCGGATCGTCTATCCGGCACCGTCGGTATGCCCGTGCTGCGGCGGCACGACTTTGCGCAAGATCGGCGAGGACATGACGGAGACGCTCGAGCTGATCCCCCGACAGTGGAAAGTGATCCAGCATGTCCGCGAGAAGTTCTCCTGCCGGGCCTGCGAAGCCATCAGCCAGCCCCTCGCCCCATCGCACCCGATTGCGCGTGGCCGCGCTGGCCCAAAACTGCTCGCCCACATCCTGTTCTCCAAGTACGGCCTGCATCTGCCGCTCAACCGGCAGAGCGCCGTCTATGCCAGGGAAGGCATCGATCTCGATGTGTCGACGCTCGCCGATTGGGTGGGTGCCGCCGCGGCCACGCTAATGCCGCTGGTCGAAGCGATCCGCGCCCACGTCTTCGCGGCCGAGCGCATCCATGCCGACGACACGACCGTACCGGTGCTGGCGAAGGGCAAAACCCGGACCGGCCGATTATGGACCTATGTGCGCGATGACCGGCCCTTTGCCGGCCCAGGGCCGCCAGCGGCCGTGTTCTTCTTTTCGCGCGATCGTGGCGGTGAGCACCCCGAGCAGCATTTGGCTGGCTTCGTCGGGCTCATGCAGGCGGACGCCTATGCGGGGTTCAATCGCCTCTACGCGGCCAGCCGCAAGCCGGGGTCGGTCATTGAAGCCGCCTGCTGGGCACACGCTCGGCGCAAGTTCTTCGAGATGGCCAGGATCAGCAAAGCGCCGATCGCCAGCGAGGCCGTTCAGCGCATCGACGCCTTGTTCGCGGTCGAGCGCGAGATCAATGGCTCGACGCCGGCGCAGCGCGCAGCTGTGCGCACCGAACGCAGCCGGCCGCTCATCATCGAGCTGGAGACTTGGCTTCGCGAGCAGCGCGCGATGGTGTCCAAGAAAAGCGACACCGGTAGGGCCATCGACTATAGCCTCAAGCGTTGGACCGAGCTTAGCCGCTTCCTTGCCGACGGCCGCCTGTGCATGACCAACAATGCGGCCGAGCGCGAGCTGCGTGCCGTGGCGGTCGGACGCCGCAACTGGACCTTCGCCGGTTCTGACGAAGGCGGCCGACGGGCAGCCACCATCTACACGCTGATCGCGACTGCCAAGCTCAATGACGTTGACCCGCAAGCTTGGCTCGCTGCAGTGTTGGCTCAGCTGCCAGACCATCCGGCGCGGCTGATTGGCGAATTCCTACCTTGGAACTGGCACGCAGAACGTCGCGCCGCAGCCTGAGCCGTCGCTCCAGAATCAATAAGGGGTAGGCCTAGACCTCCCCCTTACTGGCAAAGAAACGCTTCTTTACGATTTGGTCCGCGGCAAAAACTCAATGTCAGCGATGCCCGGAGTGTCGTCCCAATTTTCCACCGTGACCTTGCCGTAGACGAGCATCAGGCTCAGCTTGTTCGGCATGAGAAGGACGGGCTCGCGATCCTCGACGGCGACCTCAAAAACGGCAAGTCCGACATTCTGGATCACCATCTGAAGCAATGGCGCGTCCTCGGCTACAATTACAGTCTCCTTCGGCGAAAGAGAAAGCCGCCATTTGCGATCGAGATTTTCTACGATACTGTTACAGGTCGGAAGTTTTGCTTTGGCTGGGCGTTTCCCTTTCCGCCCAGTATAGCTCTTGCTCTTCTTGCTCATGATAAGCTTCCTTTGTAGTTTGTTACTCCACTTCTCGTAATCAGGTTTCGTTCGAGGAGCTCGCGCCAAGTGCCGAACACGTCGCGACATGTCGCTTGTTGGCGTCCTATTTCTTCGCGCCGCTTGTGAGGGTCAACTCAGACGCAAATTGGTGCTTGCAACGAAGTCCAGCCGCCAGGTGCTAATATGATCAATGACTGTTCGGATTGGATGTCATTCAATGAGGCA
>DASUWP010000196.1:0-7505 GCA_036378335.1 Acidobacteriaceae bacterium
AGGGTGCGAAGAAGGGCGCGGTGCGGCGTTATGCGGATTCGTTTCCCGACGCGAAGTGGCGGGGCAAGGTAATGACGGCGAGCTTTACGCTGCGCGGGCAGGAGTTTGTGGCGCTGAATGCAGGGCCCGAGTTCAACTTCACGCCGGCGGTCTCCTTTATGGTGCTGTGCGCGACGCAGCAGGAGATCGACGAGTATTGGGCGAAGCTGACGGACGGCGGCAAGACGATGGCATGCGGCTGGCTGACGGACAAGTTCGGCGTGACGTGGCAGATCACGCCAGAAAAGCTGGATGCGATGCTGAACGATCCCGACAAGGAGAAGGCCGCTCGGGTGATGAACGCGATGATGGGGATGGTGAAGTTGGATATCGCGGCGCTGGAGAGGGCTTACGCGGGGAAATGAGCGCCACTCATTTATGACAACTACCATTCGCCTTGTCTGCCGTGCGGATTATGCCGAGTGGCTTCCGCTTTGGGAGGGATACAACCGCTTTTACGGGCGCTTCGATGCGACGGCGCTTCCGGAAGAGATCACGCGGATGACGTGGTCACGCTTCTTCGATGCGTATGAGCCGGTGTGGGCGCTAGTGGCCGAATTGGATAGCCGGCTGGTGGGACTGGCGCACTATGTGTTCCATCGCAGCACGATCACGATTGAGCCGACGTGCTATCTGCAGGACCTGTTTACGGCGGAGGCGGCGCGCGGCAAAGGCGTGGGACGCAGGCTGATCGACGCGGTACACGAGCAGGCGCGACGGGCTGGTGTGGTGAATGTCTATTGGCGGACGCATCGTTCGAACGCGACGGCGCGGCGGCTCTATGACTCGGTGGCGCAGGATTCCGGGTTTGTGGTCTACAAGAATCGCCTGGAGTTGTGAGGCTGAATCATCTCGAACTGTGGCGAGCAAAGTGACGTACCCCACCCCCTCCCGCTCCGGCAGGCTGGCTTGTATCTACCTTCGAATCATTGGGTTAGGTGCTCTCCCGAGAGCCAAATTCGTCTTTCTAAACGAGTTATTTGTAAATTCGTCCAGCCATTGAAGTTAGTACTGGCCGTACGGGCACACGCGCCGGTGGCGTGAATCGTTGGGTTCGCTCCGTTGTCGCTTACCAAACGAATTGCGAGCGACCGAATATGTTCGAGTCCAGTGGAAACGAAAGCCACCTTGACGGTGGCTTTTGTTTCTGTCCTCCAGCTGGAGGCTGATCTCTATTTCCAGACTAGCAAATTGACGTTATTGAATTGGCACTTTCTTGAGGGTTTGCGCTGAGGCGATTTCGTTTTGGGATTAGCCGTCCGAGCGAGAGCACCTGCCTGATGCTGTCAACGTGCGAGGAAGTAGTGTGCGGTAAGCGCGATGGACCAGCCGATGATGAAGATGTGGATGGCGAGCTGGGTCAGCGCGAATTTGAGATTGAAAGGGCGCTTTGGGCGGCGTGAGAGCGGGAGAACGATGTAGAACATGACGACATAGACGGCGATGCCGTAGAGCGCGCCGGCGAGGAGCGCGTGATCGAGCAGGAATGGCAGGCGCTGAGCCGCGAGGACGTAGATGGTGGAGATAATCATCGCGATGAGGAAGTGGAGCGCGAGGCCGAGGATGGCGGTGCTGGTGCCAGCTTCGAAGGCGCGCGGACCGAGGAGTCCGCTGGCAACCCCTTGAAAGACGCGGCGCGGTGGAGTGCCGAGCGTGGCAGCCTGAATGCTGGCGGCGGTCGCGTCGAGGATGCCACAGACCACGGTGGTGGCGAGGATTGCCTGTAGAGTGTCGGTCATCTGCGTTCGAACTGTCCTATAGATTCCCTTAAGCGCCGATGGGTGCGGATTTAGAAAACGCTTCGTCCCTGAAAAACCCACACTCGCTGCGCCAGGATGCGCACCCGCCGCGGTTCAGATTCCGCTCTGGCTCGATAATCTCTCGCGCTATGAAAGATGAGGAGGAGAATTGTGTGAAGCGAACCAGTGCAATACCCGGCGTTGGAATTCCTGATGCGCAACGGCAGCCGCGTCACAGTGATCCGCTCCCGCCACGACCCACACGGCGTCCTCCGGCTTCACACTTCGCACAAGCATGGACGCTTGTCGTGGCGGGATGTTGTGGTCTGCGTTGTCCGCGATGATGAGGATTGGCGCTGAGCTTTCATTGAGCGCCTCTTCAGGCGACGCTTTCGTTAAATCGACGCCGTATCGCGCGCGAATGTAAAGCAGCGCCATATCGATTACGGGACGACCGATCACGCGGCTTGTGTTGAGGCTCAGGCCGGTCCATTGCGAGACCCGGTCGTAGGCCATCTCGCGAAACGATGCGAAGGACGATTCGACGGCGACTGCGCAGACGGTGTCGCGCTTGGCGGCTGCCTGGAGTGCAATCGCTGCGCCCATGGATTCTCCGAAGAGGTATTCGCATCCGCCCGACCGCTCCCTCAACCATCGCAGCCATTCGTGTACATCTTCGCGTTCGAGAACTCCGTAGGTCGCTAGATCTCCGCCGCTCAGCCCGTGCGCACGCGAATCTGGAAGCAGGACCGCATACCCAGCGTTGAGAAACATGGCTGCATAGCCTGTGACGCCTGTGCGATTGTCACCGACACCGTGAAGGAGCAGGACGCTAGCGCCTTTCCATGACGACGGTTCCACAAACCAGCCTCGCAACGTCGCCCCGTCATGGGCTTTCACGCTCACGTCTGCGAGCAGTTGATGCGGGATGGACGCAATCATCGATTCGAAGGCACTCGTGGCTGGAACCGGGTTACGGGCGAGATGGACGGTCTGCTCGCCTAGCCAGATTGACGCGCCCGTCGTGACGACAAGGTAGGAAAGGAGAACCGCAGCAATGACCAGTAAGACTCGTTGCCACTTGGAACCCATGACACGTTTGTACGTGTAGCGTTGGCTGGAGTTCCCAATCGGAAGGTAACAAATTGTTTCCATCCGGGCTAGCGCTAGGAGGTGCACCCGGTGTGGCATAGGCGGCAGAGTTCGGCTCAACCCTGCGGATCCAATTCTTGCGGAGAATAAGAATTGACGGCCCCTTAACCGTGCAGTTGTTTTCTACGGCTTCCCAATTGCAGGCATTATATTGTCTCCGCTACGGGCACTTTATTTCACGGCGCCGATTCCCTGCTGCCAACAAACCGGCTGAAGTTACTTCACCGGAAAACAATCGAGGTCGGCGGCGAATTGGAGTGGGCCGCTGTAGTGGCGTCTGATTTCGGTCTGAGTCTGCTGCTGTTTTTCTGGTCCTAGGGTTCGCAGCATGCGGTGGGACAGCACCAGTTGCTTGACGTGCGCCTTTGCGGCGGTGGTTCCGATGACGGAGGGCGGCATGTGGAGGCGGCGTTCCACTCCGATGACGCCTTCGGGCACGGCGTTGTGCGCGATGAATAGATCTGCGTCGGTTGCGAGCTGGGTCAGGCCCTCGCCGTCTCCGTTGGTGTCTCCACCGAAGACGATGCGCTTGCCGCCGATCTCCACGCGCCAGGCCAACGCGGGAAAGGCTCCATGCACAACGCTGACTGCGTAGAGAGACATGTCGGCGTTGCGCAAGATGAGAACCGGCGCGGGGCTGGGCGCGACATCGTGCGGTTGCAGTGTGTAGCCGCCTTCGGCAGCGGGATCCAACAGGTCGCTGAGATAGCGCCAGGCTCCATGTGGATCGCTGAAAAGGTCGCGCACAAATTCAGTGGTCGAGGGCATGTACTGATTCCCCGAAGGGCCGTAGATAGGCAGGGGGCGCTTGCGATCTTCAAACCAAGAGGAAAAGATGAGCGCGGGAAAATCGCCACTGTGATCGATATGAAAGTGGCTGAAGAGAAAGAGGTCGAGCTGGGACATCTGCGCGCCACTCTCGCCAAAGCGGAGCGCGCTGCCGCCGCCGGCGTCGACGATGACGCGCGCTTTGCCGTGATCCCAGATGAGATAGCTGCTGGAGGCGCGCTTATCCTGCATCTCCGGGCCGCCGGAGCCGAGGACCTGCACTGCAAGGCCTTGAGCGCCGCAGGATTGTGCGATTGCCGGCGAAGATGCGTTTACAGAAAAGAGAGACAGAACAAAGAAGAGAGCCTTTGCCGATCGACTTAGGAACACATTGGACCTCGCGTACTCTCATTCCATTGCGGGGTGCGGCCCTTAGATCACTACACTCTCCCGATATTCCCCAAACACGTCCCTTAGCGCACCGGCGATTTCGCCCACCGTGCAGTTGCTTTCTACGGCTTCGAGGATCGCAGGCATTAAATTGCCACCGTTGCGGGCACGTTCTCTTACGGCGTCGATTCCCTGCTGCCAGCGTTCTTTGCTGCGTTTGGTGCGCAGGGCTCTCAGGCGTTCTACCTGGCGTTGTTCTAACGCGGGGTCGTGGGGTTGGGTGGGGACGCCGGGCTCGTTGTCTCGGGTGAACTTGTTGACGCCGACGACTACGGCGTCTCCGGTTTCTACGCGGCGCTGGTAGTCGTAGGCGGCGTTCTGGATCTCCTGCTGGACCCAGCCTCTCTCGATGGCGCGGAGCATGCCGCCTAATGTTTCGATCTTCGCGAAGTAGTCTTCGGCTTGCTGCTCGATGCGGTTGGTGGAGGCTTCGACGAAGTAGCTGCCGGCGAAGGGATCGACCGTCTGGGCAACGCCGGACTCGTAGGCGACGATCTGCTGGGTGCGGAGGGCGATGCGCGCGGCCTCTTCGGTGGGCAGGGCGAGGGCTTCGTCGTAGCCGTTGGTGTGTAGCGACTGCGTGCCGCCGAGGACGGCGGCCATGGCTTCGACGGCGGTGCGGACGATGTTGTTCTCGGGCTGCTGCGCGGTGAGTGTCGATCCTGCGGTTTGTGTGTGGAAGCGGAGCATCCAGGAGCGCGGATTTTTTGCGTGGAAGCGCTCGCGCATGACACGAGCCCAGAGGCGGCGCGCGGCGCGGAATTTGGCGACCTCTTCGATGAAGTCGGAGTGCGCGTTGAAGAAAAAGGAGAGGCGTGGGGCGAAGCTGTCTACATTCAAACGCCGCTCGAGTGCCGCTTGTACATATGTCATCCCATTCGCCAGAGTGAAGGCGACCTCCTGCGCGGCAGTGGAGCCGGCCTCGCGCATGTGATAGCCGGAGATGGAGATGGTGTTCCACTCGGGGACTTCGGCGGCGGCCCAGGCGAACATGTCGGTGATGATGCGCATGGCGTGGCTGACCGGATAGATATAGGTCCCGCGGGCGATGTACTCCTTGAGTATGTCGTTCTGCACGGTGCCGCTGAGCTTGCGGGTATCCGCGCCGCTGCGCCTGGCCGCTGCGGCGTAGAGCGCGAGCAGGATCGAGGCGGTCGCGTTGATGGTCATCGAGGTGGAGATGGTGTCGAGCTTGATGCCGGCGAAGAGGCGCTCCATGTCTTCGATGGAGTCGATGGCCACGCCGACCTTGCCGACTTCGCCGAGGGCCATGGGGTCGTCGGAGTCGTAGCCGATCTGGGTGGGGAGATCGAAGGCTACGGAGAGACCGGAGGTGCCGTGCGCGAGCAGGAATTTGTAGCGGCGGTTGGACTCCTCGGCGTCGCCCATGCCGGCGTACTGGCGCATGGTCCAGAGGCGGCCGCGGTACATGGTGGGCTGGATGCCGCGGGTGTAGGGGTATTGGCCGGGGTAGCTTAGATCTTTTTCTGGATCGAAGTGGGTGAGGTCTTCTTTCGTCCACACTGCTTTGTCGTCGCTCTGGGAGTTCATCGCGCAGCCTTTCGGCCGCGGCGTGCGGCTTTCACGAAAGAGCTGATGCAGAAGTAGAGGAAGACGAGGGTGACGAGCGAGTAGACGAGGAAGTGCGCGTGTTCGGGGCCGCGGAGGGCGCTCAGGCGGGTCTTCCAGGCGTTCTGGCCGAAGAAGAGCGCAAAGAGGGCGAAGAAGAGGCCGGTGATCTCGAGCCAGAGGGTGCCGCTGACATGTTTGAGCGGACCGAAAAACGCCTGGCCGAAGCGGCGCGTGCCTTCCCCCACGCGGCGCGCGGGCTCGGCGTAATTTTTTGGCAGGCGGGGCGGCGGTGTGGAACGCGGCCCGGCAGGGGTCCGTGCAGTGGCGGGTTGGGCTGCGGAGGCGGCGGAGGTGCCGTTTGCGGATGCGGCCTTGGCAGCGCGTTCTTTGGCCATGCGCGAGGCGACACGGACGCCGATGCCGAGTTTGCGTCCGAAGCGGTTCGGCTCCATGGAGAAAGTGTACTCATTTGCGGCGCAGGTCACTGAAGTGTCCGTTGACAGATGAATGTCGCGGGGAAATAATCCGTGCGCACGAACTGCAACATTAAGAGGGAGACAGTTATGCGGCGCTTGCTTGCTCAGGGAGTGGTATTTGCGTTATTCGCGGTGGGGTTTGTTGCGGGAGCAACGGCGCAGAAGATCGACAAGATCGCCTTCTTTGGCGACAGTTTGACCGACTCGGGAAACAACTTCATCGTCACCGGACAAAGCACGACGATGCCCTTCCCGATAACGCCGGCGGCGTATTCCTATAACATTGGCGGTCATCAATACAGCAATGGGATGGTGTGGTCGCAGGATCTCGCGAATGAACTGGGTCTACCGCAAAGCGGCCTTCCCCGCCTGCAGTCAAACAACGGGGGCCGCTTTTCCAACTATGCGGTGGGAGAGGCGCGGAGCCGCTCCAATGCGCCGGCATTTCCGAGCAATAGTCTGACGGCACAGGAATTACTTTTTATCACCGACGTCAATGGGACGGTGCCGCCGAATACGCTCATCGCGATCTGGATCGGCGCGAATGATCTGGAGGACGCGCTCGATGCGCTGAAAACAGATCCAAGCGGCGGGACCAGCGAGGTCATTCTTCAACAGGCGACCGCAGCCGTCCTCGAGAACCTGCAGGATCTGTATCAACATGGGGCGCGGATGTTCCTGATCGCGAATATTCCCGATCTGAGCAAGACGCCCTATGTGCGATTCCTCGGGCTGACTGATCCGAACATTCCGACGATTGCTTCCCAAATAACGAACGAGTTCAATACCGCACTTGAGTCGGTGGCATCAGGATTCAGCGTGTCGCCTGGATTGCAGTATTTCCGGCTATTCGATGCGAATGCGCTGCTTGATCTGGTCATCTCGTCGCCGGGTCAATTTCATCTGCTGGATGCAATCGACCGCTGCACGGTGCCCTTGGTGAAGTCGAATGCAATCTGCAGTATGCCTGACAGCTACCTGTTTTGGGATGCGACCCATCCTACGACGGCCGGTCACCACCTGATAGCAGGCGCCGTTTTTGACATACTGCCACCGCAACCAGGCAACGGCACCGGTAAAGGCAAAGGCAACGGTCACCGCTGATGCCTCCCGATTTGCGAGCTGCCTCATTTCCCACGGAATAGACACGGCGCAGGTCGCGAGCTTGCGCATCGCGCTTCCGGTTGGACGGCATCCGGTTCCCTTGATATCCCACCCTTTCCCCTTCGCTGCGCTCAGTGTCAGGATGGAGCATCCACTTTCGTCCTGAGGCATGGAAAACAGCGGATCGCTCCATTCCCTTCGCCTG
>DASUWP010000197.1:0-3864 GCA_036378335.1 Acidobacteriaceae bacterium
GCTTCTGCTGACGAGTTCCGGCGCGGTCTACGGGAAGCAACCGGTGGATATGACGCATGTGCCGGAGACCTTTGGAGGCGCGCCCGATCCGTTGGACGTCGCAAGCGTATACGCGGAAGGGAAGCGCGGGAGCGAGCTGATGTGTGCGCTGTATCAGCATGCTGGGGCGGCGCGCGGTGCGGAGTTCGAAGCGAAAATTGCGCGGTGCTGGGCTTTCTGCGGTCCGCATCTGCCGCTGGATGCCCACTTTGCGGTGGGCAACTTTATCCGCGATGCATTGGCTGGCCGACCGATCTCGATTGGTGGAGATGGGACGCCTCGGCGCTCATACCTATATGCATCTGACCTGATGATTTGGTTGTGGACGATGCTGTTTCGTGCGCCGGCGCTCGTACCGATCAATGTGGGGTCGGCGAATGATTTGAGCATTCGGGAGCTAGCTGAAGCCGTGGCTAAAGCGTTGACTCGGGGAGCTGAGGTGCACGTTGCCAAGAAAGCGGTGGAAGGTGCAGCTCCGTCGCGGTATGTGCCAAGCGTAAAGCGAGCTGAAGAGCTGCTAGGTCTTCGTGAGACGGTGGGTCTTGCTGAGCAGATTCGGCGTACGGCGAAGTGGCACCGAGAACGCACGAACGCTTGATTCCTATTCCCCAAGTAGAGGCGCGGAAGGCAGCAAAAGCGCTTAGAAATGGGCTGTCTGTCAGATAACTGCAACGCTGGCTTGTGTATCCTTAAAGCTTATGGCCGACAAAGCAGAAGAGCTGCGGCAGCAGATTCTGGAACTTACCGCGCAGTATCATGCGCTGAAATTTGCGCCGAAGCCGTTTGTGCCGGGGACATCACCCGTCCCGGTTTCTGGGAAAGTAATTGATGGTCCGGATGTTGCGGCCGTAGTGGATTCCGCGCTGGATGCGTGGTTCACGACCGGACGGTTTGCTAAGGAGTTTGAGCGCAAGCTAGCGCGGTTTGTAGGTGTGCGGTCGGCGAGTCTGGTGAATTCGGGCTCAAGCGCTAACCTGGTGGCGCTGAGCGCGCTGACCTCGTCGAAGCTGGGAGAACGTGCGCTGA
Source organism: Acidobacteriaceae bacterium (assembly GCA_036378335.1). GTDB lineage: Bacteria > Acidobacteriota > Terriglobia > Terriglobales > Acidobacteriaceae > KBS-83. The sequence continues at coordinate 1,066 of DASUWP010000197.1, forward strand.
AGCCGGGCGATGAAGTGCTGACGGTTGCCGCGGGATTTCCAACCACGGTGAATCCTATTTTTCAGAATCGGCTGGTGCCCGTCTTCATTGACGTGACTGTGCCGACGTATGAGATTGACGTGACGAAGTTGGAGGCGGCGTACAGCCCGAAGATGAAGGCTGTGATGATCGCTCACACTCTGGGAAATGTCTTCAATCTGGATGCGATTACCGCGTTCTGCCGCAAGTACAACCTGTGGCTTGTGGAGGATTGCTGTGACGCGCTTGGGTCCACCTACAACGGGCGAAAAGTTGGCACGTTTGGCGACATCGCCACGGTGAGCTTTTATCCGGCGCACCACATCACGATGGGTGAAGGTGGCGCAGTGATGACCGACAAGCCGATTCTGCAGGTGCTGATCGACAGCTTCCGCGACTGGGGACGCGACTGCTGGTGCGAGCCTGGCATGGACAACACGTGCGGCAAACGTTTCGACTGGAAACTGGGCACACTGCCTTGCGGATATGACCACAAGTACACGTACTCGCATGTGGGCTACAACCTGAAGGCCACCGATATGCAGGCTGCGCTGGGCTTATCGCAGATCGCGAAGCTGCCGCAGTTTGTCGAGCGCAGGAAAGAGAATTTTGCGTACCTGAAGAATGCGCTGAAGCCGTTGGAAGACGTGTTGATTCTCCCGGAGGCTTCGGAGAAGGCGGACCCGAGCTGGTTCGGGTTTCCGATTGGGGTAAAGACGGATGCTCCGTTTTCGCGAGATCAGCTGACCAAGGCGCTGGAGACGCAGAAGATCGGGACGAGGCTGCTCTTTGCAGGAAATTTAATTCGGCAACCTGCGTATGAGGGGCTGCAGTATCGGGTGGTAGGCGAGCTGAAGAACACAGATTTTGTAATGAACCAGGTCTTCTGGATTGGCGTATTCCCGGGACTCACGAAGGAGATGCTGGATTTCATCGTGAAGACAGCAATGGACTTTGTAGGAGCGGCGAAGAGCGGGCTGGTGGTGGTCTAGGTCCGCTGAAGTTTTGCGCCGTGATGAGGGGCCCTGACGGCCCCTGTTCTATTGCAAGAAGCTATGCCCGAGCGCGGATTTGGCGCGGAGCGGGTGAGAGCAGCTGGAACGTGATCGCGATGGCGGGGACCAGGTAGAAGAACGACCCCACCACCCACATCACGACCGCGCCGAGAACCTGGTCCTGTAGCGCGGGGATGCCGAATGGGTTTGGGTTTGCTGTGTAGTAGCTGTAAACGGGGCGATCGCAGAAGGCAAGGAAGGCAGAGAGCATGCTGTTCACCGCGTCTGCACTGACGAGGTAGAGAATGATGCTCCAGCTTCGGCGGCGGCTCTCAGCCGGCCACGGCCGTAGGATGCAATACCAAAAGAGAATTGAGGTCCAGAGAAAGCAGAGGTGCTCGACGGCGTGCCAGTTCTCGTGTTCGAGCGCGAAGTTGTAGGCGCCTGGAATGTGCCATCCGAGGTAAGCGATGTTCATCGCCATCCAGGCAATACGCGGGCGCACGAGCCGGTGGCCGAATCTGCGGAGCGCACGGGCGCGGACCATAGGGGCGACGATCCGGTGGAGGATCGGCCGGGGCAGGCCTCGGAGTAGCGGAACGACGGGCAGGCCGTACAGCACAAGCGGCGGGACGGCCGACATAATGAGCAAGTGTTCGACCATGTGCGCGGAAAGAAGTGCGTCTGCAAACTCGTCCATCGGTGACGCGACAGCAAGCCAGAGAACCGCAAGGCCTGAAAGGAAGGACAGCAGTCGTACGTCGTTGAACTGCGCAGGGCGAGTCTTGCGCAATGCGTACCAGCCGCGCACGTAGACGATAGCCGTGGCGACGAGCGAGATGGAGAACCAGACCGGGAGCTTCCAGTCGGCAAACAGGTCTCGCGCGGCGTCAGACATAGCGGATCAAGGTTTAACTTCGCTTGGTTTGTGTGGTTCGGCGGGGAGAGGAGCTTGAGGTCCGGTGTGAGTAAGAGTTCGTGAGGCGTCGACAGCCCGTGGCAGATCGCCGCGAAGGGTGAGAAGGAACCGCATCAGCGCATTGGTCTGCGCGGGTGTCAGCGCGTTACCGTAGGCGGGCATGTTGCCGCCGCCCTGCAGGACCTGCCGAATGATCTGGTCCTCCGTGAGCCGCGAAGCTACGCCATCGAGCGCCGGACCGCGCTGGCCGCCCATGCTGTCGAGCGAGTGGCAATTACGGCACTGCTGGTACTGAAGAACGAGCGCTCCCTGACGTTCGAGCGGGGAACGGCCCTCGAGATACTTCTGCGGGATGGGCGCGTTGGTCCACGCGTCCATGATGGGACTCCAGGGCGTGTACGTACCGAGATGCGTGAACAACGCGAGTGTAATGCCGATGACAAGGACCATCAGTACCGCAACCGGGCGCCGTGACCAGTGACGCTCACCCTCTCCTGCGGAGACCGGCAAGAGCAGCATGGCAATGATCACGACCGCCGGCACAATCAGCATGAAGGCCGTCTCGATGTGAGGCGGCAGGAATGCCAGCACCGCATAGAGCCAGAGGAAGGGGAGATCCGGGCGTGGGGCAGTCTGGATGATGGTGGGGTCAGGAATACCGCCGGGACCGATCGGGCCAAGGAAGTACGCGGTGAGCATCACCGCCAGCAGTAGCACTGCCGCGAAAACCGCATCTTTCCACGCAGCATCAGGGACGAACGGGATCCCCGTCTTCTCGGTCAGCTCGTGATATTGGCGCTGGTATGTGGCTTTGCTGACAAGGCGGCCGGGCATCGGCCATTCGCTGACGCCGTGGTAGAGCGTCAT
>DASUWP010000198.1:0-9465 GCA_036378335.1 Acidobacteriaceae bacterium
CTAGGAGACTTTTCATGGCAGATGCTCGCTCGCCTCACGCCGCTCCTCAAGAAGTTACGGGCAAGCTTCATGACCTGCTTGCGACCCTCTGGTCGCGCAGCCGTCAGACCATCAGCGAGCGCGTGGATGTGCTGCGCGCCGCACACCGCAGCTTGCGCAGTAACCCAGCGGACAAAAACGCGCGGCGGGCCGGGGCCGACGCGGCCCACAAACTCGCTGGAATTCTCGGCACTTTTGGCCTGCCCGATGGTACAAATCTTGCCCGCCGGGTCGAATTGATGCTGGAGTCGACCGCGCCTATCCGGCCTTTCGACCTGGACACCTTGCAACAGACGATCGATCAGCTGCACCAGATGATCGAGGCCAAATCGAAGGATGCAGGCAAACGCCGCGCCTGAGCCGCGCACCCGTGCCGGTGTAGACTCATCATTTGGCACATTCGCTTTCAGAACACGATAGTTCCCGCAATCAGTCTGGCAATGCGTCTGCAGACCAGATGGGACTTCTTTTCCCTTCTGAAAGGCCACAGCAATCGCGCCGAATTTGGACGGTCGGCGCACTGGTTGCGGAAATCCGTGGCCATGTCGAGCGAACTTATCCCGACTGCTGGGTCGAAGGCGAAATCTCCAACCTGCGCAGCGCAGCCTCCGGACATCTTTACTTCACACTGAAAGATGAACACGGACAGCTTCCGGTGGTCCTCTTCCGGCGGCAGGCAATGCTTCTGCGCTTTCGTCCGGAGGCTGCTCTGCACATCCTGGCGCGTGGCCGGATTTCCATCTACGAAGAGCGCGGTCAGCTTCAGCTCATCGCCGAGACGCTCGAGCCGGTTGGAGCTGGATCGCTGCAGCTCGCATTTGAACAGCTAAAGGAAAAGCTGCAGCAGGAGGGGCTCTTTGATGCCTCGCGCAAGCGCGCCCTTCCGCCATTTCCTCGCTGTATCGGTATCGTGACCTCGCTCACTGGCGCGGTCATTCACGATTTTCTTAACATCGCCGAACGGCGACACGCCGGCCTTGATGTGTTGCTCTATCCCGCCACCGTGCAGGGCGAGCAGGCGGCGGGCGAAATCGCCGCAGGCATTCTTCATTTCAATCGCGCGATGAACGTGGATGCCATCGTCGTCGCGCGCGGCGGGGGCTCCGCCGAGGACCTTGCCGCGTTCAACACCGAACTCCTCGCCCGGGCGATCGCGGGATCGGCAATTCCGGTGGTCTCCGCTGTGGGACACGAGACCGATTTCACCATTGCCGACTTTGTCGCAGATCTGCGCGCGCCGACCCCTTCTGCCGCCGCGGAGTTACTGACAGCGATGCAACATGGAGTGGAGGAGCGTGTGGATGAGCTGCAATTGCGCCTCCTGCGAGCCTCCCGTTACAGAATTGCGCTTGCGGAGCGCCGTTTCGCTGCGGTATCGCCCGAAGCAACAATTGCGCACATGCGCAACCGGCTGGATCGCGCCCAGCAGCGTTTCGACGAGCAGCAGTTCCGCCTTGCCGGATCGTGCCAGGAACTGTTGCACGCGAAGGCAATCGCCCTTCAGCGGCTCCATGGGCGCCTCATGCAGCAGAGCAGCTTCCAGACGCTCCGGTCGCGCGCCGAGCTTTGCGCAACTGCACAGCAGCGCCTGCACCGTGCGTTGCAAAAACGCCTCCTCACTGCTCACCGCGCCCTGGAGGCGCTCTCGAACGGCGTGCTGCTGCAAGCGCCCTCGCATCGCTGCGATCGTCTGCGCCAAAACATCGATCACCTGCAATCACGCAGCACTCGCGGGATCATAATCGGAATCGAACGCTGCAATGCAAGGCGTAAGGCACTCGATGGGCGACTCGCCGCCCTTTCGCCGCTCGCAGTTCTCGAACGCGGCTACAGCCTCACATTCACGGAGGCCGGCCAACTGGTGCGCGAAAGTTCCGGGGTTGTTTCAGGTGAGACGCTGAGGACACGGCTGGCGCGAGGTTCAGTCACCAGCACAGTGACACACACAGAAGACGGGATATGAGAAAGCTTTTTGGAACTGATGGTATTCGCGCCGTCGCCGGTGAGCCTCCACTGGACCGGCACACCATTCGCGCGGTTGGGCTCGCACTCGCTCACACGCTGAGCCATCAAAGCGTTCAACCCCGAGTGCTGCTCGGGAGCGATACTCGCGAATCGAGCGAGTGGATCAGCGCAACTATCGGCGCCGGACTGCGGCAGGGCGGAGCCGTCGTAGAAAGTGCCGGAGTCATTACCACGCCGGGCATTGCCTATCTGGCACGGAAGCACGGGTTCAGCGCGGGAGTTGTCATCTCCGCATCGCACAATCCCTGGCAGGATAACGGGATCAAAGTTTTCGGAGGCGATGGCTACAAGCTACCTGACGAGCAGGAGCTGGAGATCGAAAATGAAATCTTCCGGCGCCTGGCAGATATCCCGTTTGCTCCTGAGGCAGCTACGCCACTTCGGGTACAGGACCGGTACCGCCATGAGTATGAGGCCTTTCTTCACCAGGTCGTCCCTGCGCTCGATCTCCGCGGTAAAACTATCGTGCTGGATTGCGCCAACGGAGCGGCCTCGGCCATCGCGCCCGAACTCTTTGCGACACTCGGCGGCACTGTGCACCTGACGCACTCTCACCCCGATGGACGCAATATCAACGAACACTGCGGCGCATTGCATCCGGAGATCGTCGCGGCCGAAACCATTACGCGTAAGGCCGACCTTGGCATCACGCTGGATGGCGATGCCGACCGGGCACTCTTTGCCGATGCGAATGGGCAGGTAGTCAATGGCGATGCTGTCTTGTTGCTGGCTGCACGCGATCTGCAAGCCCGCGGAGAGCTCCAGGACAACACGGTCGTCGCCACCACGATGTCGAACATGGGTCTCGAAGCCGCGCTTGAGGCCAACCAGATCCGCATGCTGCGTGCGCCGGTGGGCGACAAGTATGTTTTACAGATGATGCGCCAGCACAACGCCACATTGGGCGGCGAGCAGTCCGGCCACATCCTTTTTCCGTCGCACAGCACCACTGGCGATGGTCTGTTAACCGCGCTGCTGGTCCTCGACATCGTGCAGCGCTCCGGCAAGCCATTGCACCAGCTCGTCGCCGATCTGAAGGTTTTCCCGCAAGTGATCGTGAATGTGCGCGTACGCGAGAAGCAGCCCCTGGAACAGATTCCCGAGGTAAGCGAACGCATTCAGGAAGCGGAGACGGCACTCAAAGGCAAAGGCCGGGTTGTGGTCCGTTACAGTGGGACCGAAGCGTTGGCGCGCGTCATGATCGAAGCAGAGTCGCGGGAAGAGATGGAGCGACATGCGGAACGCATTGCGCAGGCGATCCGCAGCACACTCGGCGCTTAATTAGCCCTTCAGGTCCCGCCAGTTCTGCCCGATGCCGATGTCGGCTACGACGGGAACTTTGAGCGCGACGACGTTTTCCATTTCGTCCTTCACCAGCGTGCGCACTTGCTCGACCTCCTCTTCCGGCACATCGAACAGCAGCTCGTCATGAACCTGCAATGTCATCTTCGTTCGTAGCTTCTGCTCGCGCAGCTTCCTATCAATCCGGATCATCGCGACCTTGATGAGATCCGCTGCAGTTCCCTGCAATGGCGTGTTCACAGCCGTGCGCTCGGCAAATCCGCGCAAGTTGGGATTGCGGCTCTGCATATCAGGTATCGGTCGCACCCGGCCGAACAAAGTACGGACCTGCTGGGTTGCGCGCGTTTCCTCGATCACGCGATCGATGAATTGGCGTACGCCTTTGTACCGTGCAAAGTACGTTTCGATGTAGAGCCTGGCCTCGGACTGCGGGATATTGAGATTCGCCGCAAGTCCAAAGGGCGAGATCCCATAGACGATGCCGAAATTCACCGCCTTTGCACGGTTGCGCGTCTCCTTGCTCATAGACGCTGCTGGAACGCCGAACACTTCCGATGCCGTCAACGTGTGGATGTCCTGTCCCGTCCGATACGCCTGCACCAGTAGAGGGTCGTCAGAGAAGTGTGCCATAAGCCGCAATTCGATCTGTGAATAGTCCGCCGAGAGCAAGACCTGTCCTGGCGCTGCGATGAACGCGGCGCGGATCTCTCGCCCCTTCTCTGTGCGAATGGGAATATTTTGCAGGTTCGGATTGGTGGAAGAGAGCCGCCCCGTCGCCGTTCCGACTTGGTTGAACGTGGTGTGCACGCGTCCTTCGGTGTCGGCAAGGTGTGGAAGCGAGTCTACGTAGTTCGACTTCAGCTTGGCCAGTTGCCGATAGGCCAGCACCTGCGCCGCTACGGGGTGGTGCACTGCTAATTCCTCGAGCACGTCCTGCGCAGTCGAAACAACTTTACCTTTTCCATACTTCAGCGGTTTGGGCAGCTTCATCTTGTTGAACAGCACGTCGCCCAATTGCTTTGGTGAATTCAGATTAAATCGCTCGCCCGCTTGTTCAAAGATCTGTTCGCTTCCCTGCGACATCTCCGCATTCAGCTCTTTCGCCAACTCTCCAAGCACATTCACGTCGATCCGCACGCCGGCGCGCTCCATACCCAGGAGCACGGGTACCAGAGGCATATCAATCGTCTCGTATACCTCGAGCGCTTGCATCGCCTCCACATCACGCCGCATCGTCGACGCCAGTGCGTGGATCGCGGCAGCCTGTTCGGGAAGTTGCCGCTCGCCTTGCTCTGATAGCGGCGTGCTGGTAAAGCGCGCGGCCACATCCGCCAAACGATGCGTCGCGTGCGTCGGATTTATGAGATACGAATAGAGCATCAGATCATCACGGACATTCGCAATCGCAATGCCCCGACCATCCAGAACCCGGACCGTCGCTTTCAGATCATGCACGCTCTTCGGCACCGTGGGGTCTTCGAGCAGCTCTTTGAGACGAGCGCCGTTCGCCGATGCGAGAGAAATGCGCAACGCGCGGCGATCTTCAGCTGATACTGCTACGCAATGGTCACGTTCAGCCGCGATGCCTGAACTCTGCGCCTGCTCGATGGTGTCCAGCAAAGAAAGATTGCGCAGCATCGGCGCCTCTTCCTCTACAGCCTCGGCCTGCGCTTCGCTCACCTGCTCTGCCAACGCTTCGAGAAAAGTCACGTCTACGGCTATCGCAAAGCCATCCTTCGCTGCGATGAAGAAGCTCGCGTACTCTTCGTCTGTCGGGGCGACGATCAGTTCTGCATGTGCAGCATCGATGGCGGGAGCAAGTTCTTTCAGGAGAGTTGTGAACTCCAACTCATTGAAGAGCGCTCTCGCCGCAGCCACATCCGGCTCCTGAGTCTGCATACGCTCCAGTTCCAGATCTACCGGAACGCTGCAGTGAATCGTCACCAGCTCCTTGCTCAGCAGGATGTTATCGCGGTTGTTCTGGAGAGACTCACGATAGCTCTTTCGCTTTACCTCGTCCGCGCGATCGAGAGCCGCTTCGACCGACCCGAATTGCTGAATCAGTTCGACTGACCCTTTATCGCCGATCCCAGGCGCGCCCGGGATATTGTCGACTGAATCTCCGCGCAGCGCCATCACATCAATCACGCGCTCCGGCGGCACTCCTAAGATCTCCTGCACTGCGGCGGGATTGAGCAGCAGATTGTCCTTCGCCGGATTCAGGACCAGCACATGATCCGTCACCAGTTGCAGCATGTCCTTATCGTTCGAGACGATGTACACCTTGTGACCTGCGGCTTCGGCCTTGTGCGATAGGGTTCCGATTACATCGTCTGCTTCAAACCCTTCGTACTGGATGATCGGTATGTGGAAGGCTTCCAGCGCACGCCGGATATATGGGATCTGCTGAACCAGATCGGCCGGCATCTCGGTCCGATTCGCTTTGTAGCCCCCATAGGCAACTTCATCGAACTGCTGCGTCTTGATGTTGAACTTGCGCACAGAAGTCATCGCCTTTGCGCGCTCGTCGCGAAAGACCGGCGTCATCGTGTCAAAAATGGCCGCGAAATAGTGCGGCGAAAAATCCTTGCGCAGCTTGTTGATCATGTTGATGAAGACATACGACGCTGCAGTTGGCACGCCGCTGCGTGTGGACATAGGCCGCGCTCGCTGCATCGCGTGATACGCGCGGAAGATGAAGGACATCGAGTCCAGAAGGAAAATCGGCGGCTTCGTTTCGGTCTTGATCATGGTGCTCCAGCTTATGAAATGAACATGCAATCGCCGTAAGAGAAGAAGCGATAGCGCATTTCCACGGCATGGCGATACGCCGCAAGTGTATTGTCTCGCCCGGCGAAGGCGGAAACCAGCATCAGGAGTGTCGACTGGGGCAGATGGAAGTTCGTAAGTAGCGCATCGACGACGCGGAAGCGAAAGCCCGGCGAGATAAAAATGTTAGTCGATCCGGAGTGTGGATGCACGCGCCCGCCCGCGCTCGCAGCGGCGCAGTGTTCCAACGTACGGACAGTCGTGGTCCCCGCAGCGACGATACGACGCCCGTCCAGACGCGCCGCATTGATCTCTTCCGCGCATTCTGAGGAGAGCTCATAGCGCTCGCTGTGCAACCTGATGTCTGCCGTCTCTGCGACCCGCACCGGCTGAAATGTTCCGAGGCCTACGTGCAGCGTTATGGTGCAGACCACCACGCCCGCCGCACGGATTTGATCGAGGACCTGCGGCGTAAAGTGCAATCCTGCGGTAGGCGCCGCCACAGAGCCGCGCTGCCTCGCGTAGACCGTCTGATAGCGCTCGCGATCGATCGATCGGTCATCGCGATGGATGTAGGGGGGCAGGGGCATGTGTCCGAGTGCATCCAGGCGTCGATGAAAGTCCGCAACAGGTGTGAAACGCAGCGTACGTTCGCCGCGATCGCCGGTGGCCACGATCTCCGCGTGAAGAGCGGCATTGCCTGCATCGGAGAATGCAAGCCCATCCCCTATCCGCAGCTTGCGCCCCGGCCTTACCAGTGCATTCCACTCCCAGGCGTCAATCTGTTCCGTCAACAAAACTTCGATGCGTCCGGCCGCAGGCTCGTCCTCGTCCGGACGTCGAGTTCGCGTTCCGAATAAGCGCGCAGGTATCACACGCGAATCATTCAGTACCAGAACATCGCCCGCACGAAGCTGCTCGGGGAAATGCGCGAAGACATCGTCTTTCCATGCCCCCGTTGCGCGGTCGAGCAGGAGCATGCGCGACCCGCTGCGCTCCTCCGCAGGCTCCTGCGCAATCAATTCTTCGGGCAATACAAAATCGAACTCCGAAACCAGCACTAGCTGATTCTAGTGCGGAGAGCACTACTCGAAAGCAGATGCGGCGAGCACTATTCAAAACTATTGCGGAGAGCGCTTATCCATTTCAGTGCGGGACGGCAGTGCGGGCAGCGAAGTGCACTTCCGCCAGCAGACGCAGGCGTTGGAGCGTCGCCTCTACAGCAAGCCGCACCTGCTCCTCGGCCTCAGCAGATTCCGGCGGCGGCACCGGCCGGCCCCACGCCATCACAACCCGCGAAAACGGTTTTGGTATCAGGAGTGCATCCCACGAGCGCAGCACCCACGCACGCTGCGGCAGAAGATAGAAGCTGTTGATGGGCTGTCCTGCCAAACGGGCGAGCCTGGCGATGCCCGGCTTGAGAAGATAACGCGGACCGCGCGGACCATCGCCCGGAATCACGGCGGTCGCGCCATCCTGAACCGCCCGGGCCAAGGCAAGCAATCCAGCGGAGCCTGCGCGCGAACTCGAACCACGAACTGTCTCGTATCCCAAACGCTCGATAGTACGAGCGATCAGCTCGCCGTCGAAGCTCGCGCTGATCAGCAGCGTGGTCCGCGGTCTTCCGCGAAAAAAGCACGCAGCCGGCAGCAGACACCGGTGCCAGAAGCACCACACGCTGGCCTCGCCGGGCTGATCGGCGCGCCCGTCATCGTCAAATATCTCTTCGTAGCGCAGCGTTGCGTGCAGCAGACGCAGCAGTAGCGCAACCAAGGGCGGCACCATCCAGAGCATCCATCGCTTCCGCCAGTTGAGCGTATACGGTGTCGTATCATCCATGCCGCAGTTTGAAAGTGCCTGCAGTGTAGCAGTCCGATGCGCCGCTGGTAGCATCAGAGCGTGCTCGAGATCGATACGCCCGTCCAGTTCATCAAAGGCATCGGGCCGCGCATCGCGGAGTCGCTTACTGAAAAGGGCATCCACACCGCGGAAGACTTGCTCTATCATCTCCCCTTCCGCTACGAAGATCGAGCCAACCCGCGGACTCTGCTGGAGCTGGTAGCCGGCGAGATGGCCAGTGTGATTGGCGAAGTTCGCGGTTCGGTGCTGCTGCGCACGCGGACGATGCCGATCTTCGAGATGACGCTGGGCCAGGGCACCGGCACGCTGAAGTGCATCTGGTTTCGTGGCACCTATCTGAAGGACCGCTTCCAAGCCGGTCAGACGGTCGCCGTCTTCGGCAAAGTGGAAGCGTCGCGGTCCTCGCGCGGCTTCAAGATGATCCAGCCGCAGTTCGAGATCCTTCCCGAGGCAACGGAGGAGTTCAGCAGCCTCGAAATGGGACGCATCACGCCTATCTACGAAACTCTGGGCGGAGCGAAGCTGGGTCCGCGCTGGGTCAGGCGGTTGCTCTACAGCCTGCTCGGCGAGCTGCGCGGCCATGTTCCGGAGACGTTGCCGGCAGGCATACTTGAACGGCTTGGAATGCCCTCGCGCGATATGTCACTCCAGCAGGTACACTTCCCGGATAGCGCGGCTTCTCTGATCCAGCTGCAAAGTGCCCGCACACCCGCGCACCGTCGGCTCATCTTCGAGGAGCTGTTCTTCCTCGAACTCGGCCTGGAGATCAAGCGGCGTAAGGCCAAGGAGCGAGCCGGTATCGCCTTCGCACCCAACGAGCAAGTGCGCGCGGCGCTTCGCGAGGTGCTGCCGTTCCATCCCACGGCCGCTCAGAAGCGGGCCCTGGGCGAGATCGTTGAGGACATGAAACAACCGAGCCCGATGCGCCGGCTGCTGCAGGGCGACGTGGGTTCGGGCAAGACCATCGTTGCGCTGCAGGCGATGCTGATCGCCATCGAGAACGGCTTCCAGGCTGCGCTGATGGCGCCCACGGAAATCCTCGCGACGCAGCACTATCTGGGCGCGCGCAAGCTGCTGGAGCGCGCCACACGCGATTACCGCGTCACGCTGCTTACCGGCTCCCTGGATGTGCACCACAAGCGTTCGGCGCGCGGCCGGATCGCGCGCGGCGAGGCCGATCTCATCATCGGCACGCATGCGCTGATTGAGGAGAAGGTTGAGTTCGACCGGCTCGGCCTCGTTGTCGTGGATGAGCAGCATCGCTTCGGCGTGATGCAGCGCTTCCGATTGATGAAGAAGCCCGGCCAGGGGGAGCCCGATGTGCTGGTGATGACCGCAACACCGATCCCGCGCACACTCGCCCTTTCGCTGTACGGCGATCTGGACCTGAGCGTACTGGACGAACTGCCGCCCGGCCGCACCCCAATCGTGACCCGTCGCGGCACGGATGACCGGGCCGACGAGGTGTGG
>DASUWP010000199.1:0-4551 GCA_036378335.1 Acidobacteriaceae bacterium
ACCGCGCGAGAGCGCTGCGCCAGAGGAAACCAGCGCGACAGATAGTAGATGATGCCGGGGAAGAAGCCTGCCTCCGCGACGCCGAGCAGGAACCGCATCGCATAGAACTGGTACGGCGTCTTTACGAAAAGCATGCCAATCGACAGCAAGCCCCAGGTGAACATGATGCGTGCGAGCCAGCGGCGCGCGCCGAAGCGCACCAACAACAGATTCGATGGAACCTCGCAAGCAGCGTAGCTTAGAAAGAAGAGTCCCGCGCCGAGGCCGTACACAGATGCGCTGAAGTGCAGGTCACGATTCATCTGCAGCGCGGCAAAGCTGATATTGACGCGATCCATGTAGGCGATGCCGTAGCCAATTCCAATCAGCGGCAGCAGGCGCAAGCTGGCTTTTCGCAATGCGGAGCGCCCAACGGCCTCTTCATTCTGCAAAGGGACGAGCGGTGATCGAAGAACTGCCAAGCGCACCTCTTCTAGGGGCGAGCGATGAGTCCGTGGAGGAGAGCCGATTGGGGCAGTACGCGGAGCATAGCATCCGGTTACTAGGGCAGGAAGCGAGTTATTTCAGGAGGGGAGCTTTGCAATGCTCATCACCCTCGGAGCTGATCTTCTGTCTCGTGCCAGCCTGCCGGAGGTTGGCTTCCAGCTAGCCGATCATGAGCTTGAGACCGGCAGCATCCGCAAATGCGCGGAAATCCCTGTCTCTGGTGATAAGAGAGACACTGCCGTCGATGCAGTTCTGAGCGATCAGCGCGTCACCGAGGCGCGCCTTTCGATTCCGCGCCAGAACTTTGGCGCGCAACCGGCCTGCCCGCTGCCAATAACCGGAATCGATGTCGATCAGCGGCAGATCAGAGAGCGTGCGAGTGGCAGAGGGAGGAAGCTCCGGATCGCTCAGCAATTCCGTGAGGACGGCAGGCACCATCACGACCTGTCGATCTTCGAGCGCCCTGGCGAGCATCTGCACATCCTGCCCGCTCTCTCCCTCCAAGAACGCGATCCAAGTGCTGGTATCGGCGGCGATCATCTGTCCGTCTTTAGATCAACCAGCGTTCGCGAGAAGTGAACCTTCCCCCTGAGCTGCAGCAGCCGTGCATAAGCCCGTGATGCCGCCATCAGTTCAAGGCCGGTACGCACGGTCTGGGTGATGCCGGCGCCACTCGCCTCCTGGGCCTTTCTGAGGAGTTCTGCCGGTACCTCGACGGTGATTTTCCTCGCCGTTTCCATAGCGCCTCCTTAAGCCATACTCTATACCAGCATTGAATATGGTCCCGGCGCATGGATTACTCAAATCGAAGAGCGCACGCGACCAGACCGGATTAACGTCCAGTCCAGTTTCACTCAGTTTCCGTCACGGCCTCTTTGCGCAGCAGCCGCAGGAGCTTCCGCTGGCGATGATGGAAGAGCCGACGGATCTGCAGGCGGCCTCCGAGCATATCCAGGGCAGAGCTGAGCGCACCTCCCGGCCATGCGTAGTCCACTACATCAGTCACACGCGTGCCGTCCACATCGCCGTGCATCTCCGCGCCGAGCAGATGGCAGTGCCGCCAGTAGCCGAATGGTCCGGTCACCTGCAGATCGCAGAAGTGATGGTCCACGAGATAGTCGTCGATGAGAGCCAGCCAGCGCAGCCGCAGCGGCGACAGCGGCACCGGACGGAAGCTCAAGAGAATACGCGAGCCGCGCCCTGCCGCATGGGAGTTCGCGCCGCGACCCGGTGTTTGCAATTCCAGGCTGTCGATGCGGGCATCCTGCCAGGCGGGCATCAGCCGCGGCAGATTCAACGGATCAGCAAAGAAGGCGAACACGCGATCGACGGGAAAGGGGACCCAGTGGTCGGTTGTGAACGAGAGCCGCTGCCTTCGCTGTTCGGGCGTCGCTCCCCGGCCGGCGGTAGTAGGAGCGCTGGGCATACGGAGAGTGTAGATGCGGGGTCACTGCGCTGCGCAAGCTGCGGCGGAACCGCGCACCGGCCGGATGCGTTTCTCATGCTATGCCGCTCGTCGCGCAATATCTTTAACCCGGAATGAGCGCGCTGCCGACCCTGAAGCAGGATTGCCCGCGCGGCTGGTGGTCTAATACATAGGAGCGAATGGCGAAACAAGAGACTCAGAACTCAGAGATGCAGCATCGCCCGACCGGGAAAGGGCGAACCAGGCATCGCCACGATCGCTGGCTGATCGTCATTGGCGCATTCAAAATTCTTGAGGGCCTGCTTTTTGTTCTGCTGGGATTGGGTGTGGTCCGTCTCCTGCACCGCGATATTGGAGACATGTTGCTGCGCGCGGCCCTCGCTCTCCGGATTGATCCGGAGAGCCACTTCGTCAATCTGCTGCTCGACAAAGTCCAATTGCTGACGCCGCACAAGATGCGGCTCATCAGCGCCGGCATCTTCCTCAAGGCCGGTCTGGATTTTGTGGAGGGCATCGGACTCGCGATGGAGAAGACCTGGGCGGAGTGGCTCACCATCGGCCTCACCGCGTCCTTCCTGCCCTGGGAGATCTTCGAGATCGCGCGGCACTTCACCTGGGTGAAGGTGGGCATCACGCTGCTCAACGTGCTGGTGCTGCTTTATCTGGTTTGGGTGCAGCAACTCCGCTTGAGGGCGCATCGTCGCGCTTGATCTGCTTCGAACCTGAGGGAACTTTTCCTCAGGCGGGTGCTAGTTTTCAACAGGGAATCCCCCGCTCAGGTCATTTTCATAACCGTCGTAATGGCGAAGAAAAAGCGTATATCGCGAATTTTCTCATCTGACAAGGGCCTCCAGCCGCCAGGAATCCAGGAACTAAACACCGTCCATAGACGGTGGAAAATTCAGGACCACATCATCTTGTGGTTTCGCCTGTTCGATAGGGTTGCCCGAATGGCTTTTCGCTTTTCCCATTTGACGGGCAGGAAAGCTGGGCTAGGATGTGGATGGAAGTGGTCAAGAGTGGTCAAAAGTAGTGAATCTCTCTCGAAATCACTTCGATGCATGCAGCGTAGCACCTTTGAGGCGGGTCTGGACCAATGTTTCGTGGCAATCACCCAACCCGCGTGGACGAAAAAGGAAGGCTGAAGATCCCTGCGGACTTCAAGCGCGAAGTCGATGAACGCTACGGTTCGCAGTTCTTCATCACCAGCATTGACGGCGATCGGGCGCAGGTTTGGCCGATGCCGGAGTGGCAAAAGATCGAAGAGAAAGTGTTGGCAATGCCCACTGTGCCGGCAAAAAAGAAGTGGCTGGATCGGACAAGCTACTACGGCCAGGTCGCCGAGATGGATGCGCAGGGACGCGTTTTGATTCCCCAGGTTCTGCGCGAATCGGCAAAGACGGTGGGCGATGTCGTTGTTTTCGGCAAGTTGAACTACCTGGAAGTGGCGAATCACGACCAGTTCCGCGCCAAGCTCGATGCCGAGCCGATGACTGCGGAAGACGAGGCAGCGCTGGCGGCGCTGGGGCTGTAGCGAAGGTTTGAAGGGTTTGAACCCCCAAGGGGGTGCACATGACGGATGAACCCAGGGATGTACTCCGACATGTGCCGGTTCTTTTACAACAAGCGATCCGTACCTTAAATGTGCGCGTGGGCGGTACCTATGTCGACGCGACGCTGGGGATGGCAGGGCATTCGCTGGAGATTGCGCGAAGGCTCGGCGGAAGCGGCCGGCTAATCGGCTTCGATCGCGATCCCGAGGCAATCGAGATAGCCACACGGCGGCTGAATGCGCTCCGCGAAGAGTTGGGCGATGCGATGCCGGAAGTGGTGCTGCACAACGAGCCCTTCTCGATGGCGAAAGCGCTGATCGAACCGGCAAGTCTCGATGGTCTGCTGGCCGATGTCGGCGTGAGCTCACTGCAGCTCGAAGAGGCGCACAGAGGATTCAGTTTTCAGGCGGACGGCCCCTTGGATATGCGGCAGGATACGCGCCGGGGGATCACCGCCGAACAAGTGGTAAACCAGGCCGGCGAAAAGGAACTTGCCGACCTGATTTACGAATTCGGAGAGGAAAGGAGGTCGCGGAGAATCGCCAGAGCCATTGTCAGGGCGCGGCCGATTACGACAACGGGGCAACTTGCCCGGATCGTAGCGGCTGCCGCCCCGGCGATGAAACAGGAGCGATTGCATCCGGCGACCCGGACCTTCCAGGCAATCCGAATTCGTGTGAATGATGAGCTGGGGGAGTTGAAGGCGCTGCTCGAGGCGGCACCGGGGCTGTTGAAGCCCGGAGGACGCCTGGTGGTGATCAGCTTCCACTCGCTCGAAGACCGGCTGGTGAAGGACGCCATGCGCGACGGAGCCAGGGTAGGTATGTACCAGCTTGATTCCCGCAAGCCCATCACCGCCGATGAGGAGGAGACGGATCGCAATCCGCGGTCGCGCAGCGCGAAGCTGCGGGCGGCGGAGTTCACCGGCCAGGCAGCTGCAGGCGTCGGCAGGTGAACAGTATCAACGAGTTAAGGAGATCGGGTCAGGGTCGTCCCAGCGCAGCACATGGGGAAAGTAAGACGACCCTGCAGTAAGAATCCCTCCTGAATCAGCGACCCCGACCCGGTTGCGAGGAGGGCGCAAGG
>DASUWP010000200.1:0-3301 GCA_036378335.1 Acidobacteriaceae bacterium
CCTGCCGATTACGAATCGGCTGCTCTACCAACTGAGCTACGTCGGCATTCCTGGATCAGACTTCGCATGGTCGCGCCCTGTCTGAGCTCTGCGCAGAGCTGCCCTCTTCACGAAAAGCGGCATTCACCTCGGCCGCTCGGCGGACACTTGGAGGAAATCTGCTGATTTGATTGTAGCGTCGGCCTGCCTGAGCGGTAAAGCTTAGGGCGTACCGCGAAGGTCGACCGCGCTGGCTTGGGGTTCATGGAATCCTCTCTCCTGCCGATGATGAGAAGAGAGCGCAGAAGCGCACGAGGAATGCATTCCTTGCCCCGTCAGCGTTCATGGATCGCCGGATGAACCCCGCCAGGACCGGTCCGTCACGCGGCGAGCGCAGAGCGGCCGTGGAGGCGAATGAAGCATGGTCAAAGACCAGGGAACGCGACGGGAGGTGATCCTGTTCACTCAAGGGACAGGCACGAAAAAGCCACCCGGCAACAGGGTGGCTTTTTCTTTAGGGAGAATAGTTCCAACGGAGGCAAGGCCATCAGAACTTTCTTGGCGTCATAGTATGGGCGGCCTATGGGGGTGTCAAGGCCAAATCATTTTCGCTGTAAATGGCAGATTTTACAGTCTTTGCTAGAAGCGCCCGGGCAGACGCTACCAACCTGATTATTCGCCGTCTATTCGCCTAAGATTTATTTTCGTACCGGGTAACTCTTGATGTTTCTAAGCCTTAGTTGAAACTCTGCACCAGAGTTGGTTCAATTTGGGACACATGAGACCGTAGCCGCCGGACGACAAAGGGTTGCGCGGCTGCCACACCTCCATCCCCGCTCACCGCAAATTGAGCTTGATGAACTCCATATCCTCCATCGAGGAGGCCGGCTTGCCTCGGGCAACGCGATAGAGCGCCCGCCCGCCGCCCAGAAAGATGCCCAGCAGAAATGTCGCGCCGCAGGCGATGAGGCAAAACGTGACGATGCCTACCAGCAGACGCGCAGCCTTGGTTGGCTCCGAGACGTAACCTGCCGGATTATTCCAAGTCACGGACGCTTCGTAGTTGACCTTGTCCAAGAGCTTGTGTGCGTCAGCCGCATCGAAGCCGCCGCTCGTGATCGCGACCAGCAGACCACTGCGCCGCGTTGCAAGAGCCTGCGTGTTGCTCTTCTCCAATGCCTCGGTGAACGGCTGCTGCGGCTGAGTGCCCGCTTTGAGGTAAGCAGCGATTGCCCGCTCACGTTCCGCGGCAATCTGCGGAGTGGGGTATTCGATGATGGTGAGCGTGCCTTCGCCGCTGCGCAGGTTGAAGCCGCCGCTCAGGATCTCGGGACTCTTGCTGAAATCGATCAGCGAGGCAGGCAGCACCCCACCGCTGCGCGTGTAGGACTCCGGCCCCAACGAGTAGCGCGTGTGGGTCGGCTCGAGATCGGTGCGCGGCAGGAAGCCTGGAAGTGACGGCGCCACACCGGCAGTTCCACCAACCATCGGCACCTTGCTGGCGAGGTCGCGGAGTGCTGCGGCAGACATCGCGGTCAGGTGATCGAACTTCGCATCTACCAGCGTCGCGCCATTCCAGAAGAGCACGCGGTCTCCATTGGCCGCGCCGCCCTTGCCGATGTCCTCCGGGGCCATTCCCGGAATGCGGTAGAAGGTATATGCGGAGTAGGCGCCGGAAGCATCCCCGAAACGCATCGCCCGGATGGTCACCGTATTGATGTTGCTCTTATACGTGCCGGACGCGAAGTCGCGGAAACCATCCTCCAACAGCACCTGCGGATTGGCAGGGTCTGCGGTGCCCGGCGCCGTGGTCTTCTGCAGTTGACCCTGAAGCTCAAATCCGGCAAAACTCTCCGGCAGCAGCGGAGCGGGCGCAGCCGTGGCGATCACTTTTTTCGACAGCGATTGAGTGGAGAGTTGCTGAGCCCGCAGCGCCGGAGCGAGAAAGCACGACGCCAGCAAAGCCGTGGCAACCATTGAGAGACGGGAGAGACGAAGGGGACGCGAGCGCAACGACATCAACTATAAGTTTACTCTTTTGATGCGGGCGCTGACTCGTTTTTCCGGCAACGGATCACTCAGTACTGGAAGCGTGACTGCTGTTCTGTGCAATCCGCAGTCCGCTCAGGCCATTCACATACTTTGACACGCCGCGGTAGAGCGATTCGGCGATGCGCTCACGATACTGCGGATCACCAAGCTGCGTTGCATCGTCCGAATTCGTGAGGAACGAGATCTCCGCCAGGATAGAAGGCATGTTGGCGCCGATCAGCACTACGAACGGAGCCTTCTTCACGCCGCGATCGCGCAACCCGGGGTTTCCGCGCTCGAGTCCCGCGTATAGCGAAGTGTCCACGTCCGCAGCAAACTCGCGCGATTCGTCAATCTTGTCTTTGAGGGTGATCTTCTTCACGAGGCCGGAGAGCTCATGGATTGACTCATCGGAGACGGCATTCTCTCGCGCCGCGACCTCCAGAGCATCGGGTGAGGTGGTGAAGTTCAGATAATAGGTCTCCACGCCGCGCGCCGTTGGGTCGGAGCTGGAGTTGGCGTGCACGCTGATGAAGAGGTCGGCCTGCGCCTTGTTTGCAATCGCAGTGCGCTGCTCGAGCGGGACAAAGGTATCGTCATCGCGGGTGTAGATCACGTCCGCGCCCATCCGCTGGCGCAGCAGTCTGCCCAGGCGCAGCGCGACATCGAGCACTACATCCTTCTCCTGAATGCCGCCCGGGCCGAGCGTGCCGGAGTCGTGTCCGCCGTGGCCTGCGTCCACCACAATGCGGCCGATCTTCAGTCCCAGCGCACGGGTCAGTGAGCGCTGTCCGCCAACTGTCGACGTTGCCTCATGCGAGGCACTTCTGGGAACCGTCGCGTCCTTCTCGTCGTCATCGTCGGCCAGTTCGTCGTTGGTCGCAGCGGGATGATTCGCGTTGCTCTTCGCAGAGTTGCGCGTAGAAGAAGGCCGCGAAGTGGTTGCGGTACTCACAGTATCTGCCGGGATATTGACAGACAGGGCCGGCGACGAAACGCTCGCGGCGATGGGCTGCGTGGTCGGCCGATTGGTCGCCTTCACCTGATCGGGCCGCGTGCTCACAGCCGCGATGTCGCGCAGCGCGCGCGTCGCCTGACGAGTGTTCTGATTGCCGGCGGCCACTGGCTCTGCCGCATGGACGTTTGGTTGCGGCGCGCGCGCTGGTGGCGAGGGAAGGGAAGCCACCTGCTGCTGCGGCGCGCCGCCGGGCTGCCGCCCGCCGTGAATATCAATGATGAGCCGCCACGGATTGGGAAGAAAGAACGCCGAATATTCGCTCACCTGGTTGAC
>DASUWP010000201.1:0-4933 GCA_036378335.1 Acidobacteriaceae bacterium
GCTGAACTGGATGGCACCGTACCGGACCGAGCGCATCTATCGCGTGCTGCAGGCAAGTGCAGCGAAGGTACAGGCGCCGGGACCATCGGCATCGTTCACTCCGGCGCGGCCGCTGAATCCGTCGGATATGCTGGCGCTACAGACGGATGTCTTCTCCGAACTGGACCAGGTGATAGCAGAGCGGCTCGCCTACTCGATCGACCATGCTGGAGGATCGTTCAAGAACGACAAGACACTCCATCAGGCGGCGGACATTCTGCGTAAGTGGAACGGTAGCGTGGACACGGATTCATCCGCGGCCGCCATCGTTGATGCGGCCCGGCAGGCGCTGTGGCCAATGCTGCTGATTCCGAAGCTGGCGCCGCAGATGGCGACGCTGATTGTGCAGGGCGCCGATCTGGCGAAAGTGAAGGACCTTTCGCCAGATGCAGCGCGCCTCGGGAACTTGTGGCAGGCGTACTCGTGGGGCGAAAAAGAGAGCGTCGAAGAGGAACTCATGACGCACACGCCGGCGCGATGGCTTCCACCCGGCTTTGCAAACTGGGACGATTTTCTTGCCGCGGTAACGCAACGGGGGCTGCGAGATCTGAAAGCGCCGCACGACCTCACTGGTTGGAACATGGGCAAGGTGTTCCCGGTGGATATTGAACATCCACTGCTGTCGCGAAGCATCGTTCCCTACGTGCTAGGCGTTCGCCCAGGGACCGGGCCACAGGCAAGCAGCGGCGATGCGACTACAGTGAAGCAGATCGGACACTCGTTTGGCCCAACGGAGCGATTCACAACGGACCTCGGCAATCCAGACCGGACGACTCTGAATGAAGTACTCGGCCAGTCCGGGAATCCGGCCAGTCCGTGGTACATGGACCAGTTTGAGGATTGGCTGCACGGGCGAACCTACGCGATGCCGTTCAACGGGATTCCGCAGGGCGCCACGACTCATACTCTGACGCTAACGCCTCGATGAATGCGCGAGCCGCCGACCGGCGCGTTCTGTTGCTGATTTCAGCAGCAGCCGCAATCGCGGTGCTTCCGCTAGCGGTACACGGTCCTTCCTACGGGCACGATTTCAATTTTCATCTGCTGAACTGGATAGAGGCCGCCCGCCAGTTCAGCCACGGGACACTGTACCCTCGATGGGCCTACAGTCCGGCATATAACGCGGGGGAGCCGCGGTTCGTTTTCTATCCGCCGATTTCATGGACAGTGGGAGCGTTGATAGGGCTTCTACTAACGCATATTCCCGGCCTGCCGCCTGAGGTCGCCTGGACTGCCACCGCGATCATTTTCACTTGGATATGCCTAACGGCTGCGGGGCTCTCGATGTATTGGGCCGCACGTGCGGTTGCGAATGGCAAAGCCGCGGTGCTGGCTGCTGTGTTGTACGCGGTTAACCCATACATGCTCTTCACCGCATATGAGCGGACTGCTTATGCAGAACTGCTCGCGGCCGCATGGATGCCACTCCTGCTCAAAGCGGTGCTTGCTCCTGAGGTCCGAGTCGTGCGGGTTGCAGTTCCAATCGCTCTATTGTGGTTGACGAATGCGCCCGCCGCCGTGATCGGCTGTTATACAGCTGCGGTTCTGGTCGTCTCGCGGATGGGAACAGAAGCTCTGGGAAGGCCACCACGAATTGCCGCGACGCTTCGTACTATCGCAAAGCCTTCGGCAATTGGGACTCTGCTTGGCTTCGGATTGGCCGCCTTCTATTTGGTTCCGGCAGCGTGGGAGCGGCGGTTTGTTCAGGTCTCGATGGCGACGATCGTCAACATGCGCATCGACCATAATTTTCTGTTCGAGCGCACTGGCAGCTCGGTGGATGCTGTCGCTCACGATGCTGTTTTGCGTACTGCATCCTGGGTAGCAGTGTCGCTTTTGCTTGCCGCATACCTGTCGCTGCTCGCCTGCTGGAATCAACAGCGGACTCATCAGTCGCCTTTCGAACACCGCCCGTTGCACCTGGTTCCGCTACTCTCGTTCCTCTCGATCGTCACATTTCTGCTGACGGGGTGGAGCAATCCGGTTTGGCAGCACACACCCGAGATGCTCTTCCTTCAGTTCCCGTGGAGGTTGCTGACCGTAGTAGCACCACTCACTGCTCTGGCATTGGCAAGCGCGATATCGGAGGTTCGGATCAGTAATCGGATTGTTAGCGTCCTCGGTCTGGCGAGCGCAGGGATCCTTACCGTGTCCATGTACAAGGCGTTCCATCAATTGGCGGAGAGCAACCAAACTGTGGCGGACCATGTGCATGCATTCGTTCGAAAGGAAGGAGCAGAGCCGACTGACGAATACACGCCCCAAACCGCCGATAATGATGCGCTGACAATCGGGAAGCCACCGTACTGGCTAGCACCGGAGTCATCCGCCCCAGCGCCGGCGCGGTCAGTCCCCGGCCCCGCGCCAGAGCACTTTACCGTCCAGGGCAAGCGTCCGGAGTTCCTGATTCTCAATCTGCGCGACTACCCTGCATGGCGCGTGCTGCTGAATAGGCAGACCGTCGCAGAACGGGCTCAGCGCGATGATGGCCTGATCGCGTTCGCTGTACTTGCGGGCACATCTACCATTGATCTACGATACGTCCGCGGCTGGGACGACATCGCAGGCGATGGGATAAGCCTGATCGCGGTGCTTGCACTTGTAGCGGCCAGTCTTCGGAAGAGGCTGCCGAATGCTGTCGGCTAACGCCCTTTCGAAATCTCCGCACCAGAACGCGAGACCAGCGGTGCAAAGCTCTCCGTCTCCGCCGAATATGCCAGCAACTCGCCGGCTTGAATGTCGAAGTACCAGCCATGAAGCGTGAGGACGCCTGCTTCGACCTTTTCGCGAATCCAAGGAAATGTCATCAGGTTTTTGAGTGAAAGCCCGATGGCCCAGTGCTCGCAAGCACGCGATTGGATTGCATCCGGCTGGTTGGGAAGTTCGCGGAAGACACGATCCCGTGCCTCGCGCGCAATACTCACCCAATTTCCGATGAACTCATAATGGTTTTCGGTGATGCCCTCACCATCCATGAGCGCCCGGATGCCGCCGCATCCCGAATGCCCGAGGATGATGATGTGCGACACGTTGAGGCCCTTAATTGCAAACTCGATATCAGCGCGAATACCAGGCATCTCCGCGTCGCTTCGATAGGGCGGCACCAGGTTGCCTACGTTTCGCACAACGAAGATATCGCCTGGAGTCGCCCCCAGGAGCATCGCGGGATCGGCACGCGAATCGCAACACGATATCACCAGAGTGCTCGGGCTCTGACCTTGCCGCAGCGTTTCAAAGATGCTGTCCGCTCCGGCGAAGTATTTTTCCTGGAAGCTGCCGAAGTTCTTTACGAATGTTGCGATATCTGCCAAATTCTTGATCTCCCTGAGCTTCGTGTCTCTGCCTTCCCTAGGATCGCACGTCTGGACTCTGAGCATAGACCCGCCACGCCAGTCCGCAGGTGCTCATTTATCATCAACGCAAATGGATTCTTCCGTACGCTCACTGCTTGCGTCCGGCGTGACGTTAACCGACGCTTCGCTGGAACGGCTCCTCCCGTCACCTGACACGCTGCCCCACTCCATCCATCGTGCGATGCGCCACAGCATCTTCGCCGGGGGCAAACGGCTCCGCCCCATCCTCTGCATGGAAGCCGCACGGATGGTCGCCGGCTCGGGGGAATTTCCGGAAGGTGTGGCCGATCTTGGCGCTGCCATCGAGATGCTGCACACCTACTCTCTCATCCATGATGACCTACCCGCGCTCGATAACGACGACCTACGCCGGGGCAAGCCAACGTGCCACGTCGCATTTGGCGAAGCCGTGGCGATTCTGGCCGGCGACGCCCTGCAGACGCTCTCATTTCAGACAATTGCGACGCTTCCCATACCTGGCGAAGCCGTCGTGCAAATTCTCCGGGAGGTCTCCACGGCAGTTAGTACAGGAATCGGACGCTTCGGCGATCTGGAGACGGGGCTTGCGCCGGGAATGATCGGCGGCCAGATCGTGGATATCGAATCGGAAGGCGTAGCACCCACGGCCGAACTTGTGGAGACGATCCATCGCGCAAAGACCGGCGCCCTCATCACAACGAGCATCGTGTCGGGTGGCCTTTACGCGCTCGGCGCGACCGGGAAGCATGCGAACGCCAGCGATGTCATCGGACGGTTGCGTACGTTTGGCGAAAATGCCGGGCTCGCATTTCAAATCGTTGACGACGTGCTTGATATGACCCAGTCATCGGAGGAACTCGGGAAGACGGCGGGCAAGGATACGGCGACCGTGAAGGCTACATGGCCCGCCGTTTTCGGCATCGAGCAATCCCGGCGTGACGCCACCGAGCTTATCGCCGATGCGTTCGCAGCCCTCGAACCGTTTGGAGACGCCGCGGCCCCGCTCAAGTCGCTGGCGCAGTACCTTGTAGAACGCACACACTAGCGTGCGGCGCATGCATCCCAATTTGAGGGTTGCACGGTCACACACACATGGCAGCAGGTTCCAGTGCCGCATCCGCGGTCGGCGAGCCCACGGTCTCTACCTGCCGAAGGCGCGCAGCCGTCGAACTCACAGTCGCCTTCCTGCTTATACAGGCTGTCCTCTGGACGCCGCGGCCTTGGCAGGCCCGCATCTACGTCGTCGCGGCAGCGTTCATCGCATGGGCAACTTGGAGGTCCTGGGCAGGACGGGCCGCGATGGGTTGGACGACTCGAAACCTGCTGCGCTCGGCCTGGATCGTCGGCGCTGCAGCTTTGGTTGCTGGAATAGCCATCGCCTGCGCTGCCCGCATCGGGACACTGCATGTACCGCCGACGCCAACTCAATTTGTGGGACGCTTCATTGGCTACATCATCTTCGCGTGCGTTCAGCAGTTCCTGCTGCAGGACTTCGTCCTGCTGCGTTTTCTGGAAGCAGGACTAGCACCGCGGATCGCGGTATTCGCGGCCGCAACAATCTT
>DASUWP010000202.1:0-18101 GCA_036378335.1 Acidobacteriaceae bacterium
GCACCTCGGCCGCGCTCTCCAGCAGTCCAAGGATCGCGAGCGATGTAACCGACTTACCCGACCCCGATTCGCCTACCAGGCCCAGCACCTCGCCCGGCGCAATCGCCAGGCTCAAATCACGCACGACAGGCTTTCCGCGAAACGCGATTGTCAACTGTTCGATGGCAAGCAGCGGCTTGCGCGATGAGGGCTCGCTCGGCACAAACTGAGCCTACTACGTCTGCAGTTCCGCATCGTAGCCGATCTCGGTTTAGACTTTTGCTCCATGAGCGATATTGCGAGATCTACTACTGTCCTCTGTGCGGGCCTGCTGTTTTCGGTCCTTCCTTTCGCCTCTGCGCAAACAGCCACACCGGTTACCAGCGATTTTGCAATTCATGATGGCGATCGCATCGTGTTCTACGGCGACAGCATCACGGAGCAGCGTCTCTATTCGACTTTCGTGGAGGAGTATGTACTGACCCGATTTCCTACCTGGAAAAACCAGTGGACACAGTCAGGTGTAGGCGGCGACAAGGTCTCCGGGGGCTGGGCCGGGCCGATCGACCTGCGCATCCAGCGTGACATCCTGCCATACCGGCCCAATGTTGTGACCATCATGCTGGGCATGAACGACGGCTACTATCGCCAGCCAAATGCCGCGATTCAAAAAACGTACGAAGACGGTTACAAATCCATGGTGGACACTATCCTCGCCGGAGTACCGGGCGTAAAGCTCACCTTGGTCGGTCCATCTCCATACGACGACGTCACGCAGCCCACCAAGCACTACAACGAGGTGATGCAGGCCTATAGCGCCTTCGATCGCAACGAAGCAGATCGCACCCATCAGGGCTTTGTTGACCTGAACGCGCCCGTCGTCGATGTACTCCAAAAGGTCAACGCGGCGCATCCCGATCTGGCCTCTCGCCTCATCCCGGACCGGGTTCATCCAGGCGAGGGGGTGCACTGGATCATGGCTGCGAGCATCCTGAAAGCATGGCACGCGCCCGCGCTTGTCAGCAGCGTGACGGTGGACGCGCACGGCGCAAAGGCAACTGACGTGCAGAATGCGAGCGTGACGGATGTGAAGCGCGAGAAGAAGACCGGCACGCTCGAGTGGACCGAGATCGAAAATGCCTTGCCTCTGCCGTTCCCGCTCAGCGGCACCGATCCAGTTACGGACCTGGCGTTGAAGGCCGGCGATTTGGAGACGGCGCTCGATCAGGAGACGCTCACCGTCACCGGGCTCGCTGCTGGTGACTACGCGCTTACCATCGACGACCAGCCGGTAGCCAACTTCACAGCAGACGCGCTGCAGCATGGGGTGAACCTGGCGCGCATGGCAACGCCGATGCTACGGCAGTCGCAGACGCTTGCGTGGGAGACGGAGCATCGCAACCAACTTGAACGTAACCTCTTTACGCTGGTTGCGGGGACGGAGAGGGAGCCTGAGGCAGCGCCGCAGCCGGAGCAGCAGGCCATGCAGCAGGCAGTTGCTTCCTCCATCGCGCAGCAGCAGAAAGGTGCTCAGCCGGTGACGCACCACTTCACGCTGAAATCAGCAGAGGCTCAAATCACGCCGACAAGCACGAAGTGAGCCTGAACTCACACGCCGCCTGACAAAGACATGTGGGCGGCGTTACTTCCACTTGATATTGCAGCCAAGGCTCGCCTGCTGCTGTTCGAGCGGCGGCTTGCCCGCGAGCAGCGCTTCGACTGCACGGCGTAAGTCGCTGCCCGTCACCGGCACATGCAGGCTGGGACGGCTCGCATCGAATTGACCGCGATACACCAGCTTCAGATTTCGATCGTAGAGAAAGAAGTCCGGCGTACACGCGGCGTCGTACGCACGTGCCACCTGCTGCGATTCATCGTAGAGATAGGGGAAGGTAAAGCCGAGCCGCTTTGCCTGCGCGCGCATGCCATCAGGTGAATCGTCGGGAAAGGCGACTGCGTCGTTGCTGCTGATGCCGACGATGCCCAGTCCCTGTCCTGCGTAGTCTCCCGCAAATCGCGCGATGCCCTGCTCGACATGCTTCACGAACGGGCAATGCACGCAGAGGAAGATCACCAGCAGTCCGCCTGCACCCTTCGCGCTGTCGCGGCTCACCGTTTTGCCGGAGAGAACATCGGGAAGCGAAAAGTCCGGGGCAATTGTGCCCAGAGGCTGCATCGTGGATTCGGTTCGCGCCATACCAACAGTTTACGGCAGGCATACGTTGAACGGATGCGGGCTTAGAAAAGCCGCCCGAAGGTGAAGAAGAACTTCCTCCGGCCTGCATCGCCCACTGACCCGCCCAGCGTAACCGAGCCAAGCGGGGTCGCCGCGAGTACACCGAGGACACCATCCTGTCGCAGAAATGTCCGCCGCTCCGGCGACCACAGCTCGCCGGCCTCATACGCGCTGGAGATGTAGAGACCGTCTCCGAGTTGTGTGGGCAGGGAAGCGATACGTCGCAGATATCCCGCCCGCACCAGCATGTCGTCCGTGCCGCGATACTCATCGATGGATGACGCGGTGAGCCGCATGGGGCCGCCCAATGTGAAGCGGAGTGGGTCGGCCACATTGTGGCGGAAATACGTATCCGCGGCTATGCCGAATCCCACGATGTTCTTATCCAAGATGGTCGTCGAATACATCGCATTGAGGTGTGCCAGCGGCGCATTCTGGCTGCCGAGCGAGTGATACAGCGCGCCGCCCGCAACATCGAACAGCACTCCATTGGTAGCGAGCTGGCCTGCGTTCAGGCTGTTATAGGTGAAGTGCAGCACCCCTGTCTGCGCGGTTCCGGAGAGATCCGGGCGGAAGTCGTCGCCGCTCTGGGTGTGCCAGCGCACCGTTTCGTAGCGCCACTCCGCGGCAAGCTGCGCGCGCGAGCGATAGGTGCGTCCAAAATCGAGACCGCCGCCGGCATTCTGCTGCAGTCGCTCCGCAATACGATGCTGATTGCTGAAGATATAGACCGGTTGCCGCAGCAGCCCGGCATGCGGCTGCACAAACAGCCCGTCCTGTTTCAGCAGCCGGTAGTACTCCGTTGAAGCCTGCGTCAGGAATCCGATCCGCAGATCGCTGCGCAACTCCGATTGGTAGCCGCCAAGGTCGTTGTTGATGAACCGCAGGTCGAGTGTGCCGCGCGACACGTTATCGGTGACGGCGGTGATGTCTGCGCCCACCAGCAGGAACGGCGGACCGTTGCGTGTCGGCTCCAGGTTCACCAGCACGCCATTGTCTGGGCCGGGTGCGGCGGTGCCATCCGGGCGCCGCGGCGCGAGCGTTACGAATTCCGCCTCGTAAGTCTGATTATTCTGGACCTGATTCAGCGCGCGGATAATGGGCCTCGGCTGGATCGGTTTGCCTCGGAGAGGCTTCATGCTTTCTGAAACGTTCTCTTTGGCCCCGGCCGAGCCCCCTTCTATCTTCAACGTCTCAAGCAGCCCCGGACGCACTCGCTGCCGCGCCCGTTTGTCGGCCAGGTACTCCTTCCACGCATCCGGCGACAGCCGATATTTCAGCAGCTCTCCGCTCTGCGCCTTTGCTGATGCATAGCCGGCGTCGATCAGCTCCTGCGCCTTGCCGTATTCACCCACACCATACTTGCCTGTATCCGGCGTCAACAGGACGTTCGCCAATTTCATCGACTCACGTTCGTTTCGTGCAGTCCCTGCGGAGAACGCACGCGCGAAGACGCCCACCACAGAGGCCACATCGCTGTCGGCAAACTCCGTCGATGGCAACAGAACCGCAATCACCACATCCGACCGGAGATCGCGCTTAGCCACTTCCGTCGGCAGATTTTCCATGATCGCGCCGTCCACCAGATAGTGGCCGCGATACTTTACCGGCGCGAAGATTCCGGGAATCGCAATCGACGCTCGCACCGCCAGCGGTATCGATCCGCCGTAAAAAATTACCGGGTGGAGCGTGTTCAGGTCCGTGGAGACACAGCGAAATGGAATCGGAAGCTGATCGAAGCGCAGATGATCGCCGTCATAGTTGCGCAGCTCATCGTGCAGAAACTCATTCAAACCGCGATCGGTCAGCAGCGCATTGCGCAGGCTGATGCCGTTCTTCAGCCCTACTTCAAAGGCACCCGGCATCTCCCGGCGATCCTCGCGCCGCCGGTAGCTCAACTGGTCGTAGTTCACTGAGAGATGAAAGATGTTCGGCAACTCGGCGCCGGTTGCGATCTGCTCGATCTCCTCCGGGGAGCGGCCCGTTGCGTAGAGAGCTCCGATGAGGGAGCCCATGCTGGTACCGGTGATGCGGTCCACCGGAATGCGGTTCTCCTCAAACCACTTCAGCACGCCGATGTGCGCCAGCCCAAGTGCGCCGCCACCATCCAGCACCAGCCCGATGCTCGGCCTGCCCGCAGGAACCACTGCAGGCAACGCGCCCGCCGGTGCGCTGTCCGTCTTCACCATGGTGTTGTCGATAGGCGCCGTCATCCCGGCACCCCCGTTGGGCAAGCGCACGGACGGCATCACCGGCTGAACGGACTCAGGTTGTGGTGGGCTCGGTTGCTGTGGAGCAGTCGTCTCCTGCGGAGCGGCCGCAACCGCAAGCGCGAGCAGGAGAGCGAACGAGAAACAGACAAGCAGACGCGCACTGGGCACAACGAGCACCTCGCCGGAGTGGAACTCAGGCTGTAATTCCAATCATGCCGGATCGGAAAGGCAGGAAAGCATAATCTACGGCGGGGGGTGACGGGAGAGTTAAGGCCGAGCTAAACCGGCGAGCTTGCGAGCATCGAAGTACTTTCTACGGCCGGGTCACGCAGGCCAACACGCACGCTGACCACGGTGATGTCGTCGTCCTGGCCGTGGTGGATGGCAGCACGGGCGATCGCGTCCGGCGGAAGTGATGACAACGCCGCAGTTTGCTCGAAGCCAAGAAGCTGCCCGGCGGCATTGCGAGCTTCGAGCACGCCGTCGGTGAGGAAGGTGAGATGGTCGGCAGGATCCAGGTGAATGGTGTGCAGCTCATAGTGCGCGTCGCGAAGAATGCCGAGCGGGATGGAGCCGGGCAGATCGAGTGCAACCCCGTTGCGATACGGCGGCAGGTGCCCGGCATTGGCGACAAGCATTATCCCGCCCGGCCGCAAATGCGCAACAACGCAGGTGGCGAAATGGCCGCCGGCGCGGCCAAGCAGGCGCTGGTTCAAGGTTTCCAGAATTGCGGCAGGATCAAAGCTCTCCTCCGCGCGGGTGCGCACCGTGCCCACCAGGACGGCGACCAGCATGGCTGCGGCGATGCCCTTACCGGAGACATCGCCGACCACGATCAGCAACGAGCCGTCAGCGTGAGGCAACACCTGGAAGAAATCGCCACCCACGGTGCGGGCGGGATGGTACGCAGTCTCGACCGTGAAGAACGATGAGGAGACGGGCTCGGGCGTGAGCACGTGCTGCTGCAGCTCGCGCGCCTGTTCCAACTCACGGTCGACCGTCTGTCGTTCCAGCCGCTGGCTGACCTGGGAACTCACAAAGCGCCGTGCGACAAGTGCACCCGTAACCAGGACAAGCAGGACCAACGCGGCGTCCTTGAGGCTGATCTGAATTCCGAAAGGGAAGATGGACGTTCGAACAGCGAACCAGGTGAGCAGTTCGACGCTCAACAGACTGATGGCGAGCAGGATGATCGGCGGCAGGGCCAGGAGAGCGGCTGTGCGGTCTTTCCGGGCGCCCTGCAACAACACCGCAAACAGCATGATGCCAAGGATGACACTGCACGCGGCCCGGAGCTCGATAGCAAACAGAATGAGAGATGGACTCGCATGCGCCGACCACCGTATGAAGATATCCATCAGAATTCTTATCGCCGCAGACAGCGCCACCAGCAGTTCCGGCCAGCGTTGCCGTGGAAGCTCGAACCATTGCCTCCAGAAGAAAATCCAGCAGACCAGACCGAGAATATTGAAGGCTTCTACCAGAATGTTTGCGCCCGCCTGCGTGAATGCATAGGAGAAAAAGGCGACCAGCAGGGCCGGAGTGGAAGCGGCAACGAAGACAAGGCCCAGCGTCAGCCAGAGATATTTTGTCTGCGGCCGATCGAGCAGCCAGATCCAGAACGCTCCGGCTGCGCCGATCAGCATGAACAGCGCGACGAAGATCGAAGTGAGCACGTTGAGTATGCGGCCCGTGACCTCCTGCGCCTGAATCGATTTGATCTGGGAGCGTAACCCGAGAAGCGGCACCTCGTGCATACCGCCGCTGTCTGGGGCAGTCCCGCTGACCAGCACCCAGGGTTCCATGTAACAGCGAATCGCAAGCAGCATATCCCCGTTAGCGTCAGGCGCGGGGAGCTGAAAGGTGAGAGGACGCGAGCGGAAGGACTCGACGCCGGCGGCTGTGAAGTGGCCGAATTCGCCAACGTAGCGCCCGTTGGCGAAGATCTGATAGGAGTCGTCGACGTGATCGGGCATCTTGAGCCAGAGCGCCTGGGGCGACCTGGCGAGATGAACACGGAGACGATACCAGGCGAAGCCGGTGAGATGCGGAAAGCCGCGGCCGCCCCATCCAGGAATGTAACCCGGATCTCCGTAGGCTGCATCCGTGTCGCTGGGCCTGGCATGCAGATCCATCTCCGACCATGCCGAGTCGTCGAATGCAGGGCTCGCCCAGAGCAGGGCGCCATTCTCGCCGGGCGAGTCGCCGGGCGCGAACTTCCACGGGCCGGCGAGCGGAATGGTCGAGTCGCCAAGCCGCACATCGACCGGTGTCTGGAGCAGACCAGGAGAACCGGAGGGACGGGACTGCGCGCGCGCGACCAGGCATACCAGAACCAGCATCGGTAGCAGGAGAAGACGCGCTCGTCGCATGGGCTGCAGACTACACGAGAAATCGTGGCGGAGCAGAGAAAAAGGCACGCTGCGCGAGGAGGCGTGCCCTTCAGTCTTGTGAACGAAGAAAGTCTAGACTTCGCCGTCCTCGGCGCTCACGGTGACCTTGATGTGCGCGCTCACCTCGCGGTGCAGCTTCACCGGAATGTGGAATTCGCCGAGTTGCTTGAGCGGCTCATCGAGCTGCACCTTGCGGCGATCAATGGCATAGCCCTTCTGCTCCAGCGCGTGCGCGATATCCGAGGAGGTCACCGAGCCGAAAAGGTGCTCGTTCTCGCCCACCTTGCGCTGGAAGACCAACTCCACCTGCTCCATCTGCGCCACCTGTTGCTGCGCATCCGCCTTCTCCTTCGCGGAGCGGCGCAGGGCCGACTGCTTCATCTGCTCGACCACATTCCGGTTGGCCGCCGTGGCTTCAATCGCCAGCTTCTTGGGCAGCAGAAAGTTGCGTCCATAGCCGTCAGCCACTTTCACCACGTCTCCGCGGTGACCCAGTGTGTCGACGTCTTCCTTCAGAATGACTTCCATAACTCTCCTCAATGTTGTGGGCGCTCCAGTGTTGCGGGCAATCGAAGGTGCCCACGCAGCCGGAACGCGCCATACTAGTACCGCGCCGCGAACGGCAGCAAGGCGATGTTGCGGGCCTGCTTGATGGCGCGCGTGAGCCGCCGCTGGTGCGTGGTGCAGACACCGGTCAGACGACGGGGAACAATCTTGCCCCGCTCGGCAACGAATTGCTGCAGCAGCCGCACATCGCGGTAATGGATGGAGTCGATCTTCTCCACGCAGAACTTGCAGACCTTCTTCCGCCGGAAGAACTTGCGTCCCCCCGGTGCGCCACCCGGACCACCGGGTCCACGTCCGCCTGGGCCGCGTCCACCTGGGCCGCCCGCGGGACGGTCTGGACGATCGCTTACCGGACGATCAGGACGATCTCCTGCCGGACGCTCGGTTGTCGCGCTCTCGGGGCCGCGCGGTGTTGCGGTTGCTGTGCTGGTTTCTTCAGCCATGGTTTCCTTCTTCTTTCTTCCCGCCCGGCTTTCATATTCAGTCGACGGGACAGGCCCTGCTGTGAGCTTCTTTGCGCAAGCAGGACCGGCTGGATTGCTGTGCCGGCACATGGCCGGCGCTACTCTCAATGACGCAGTTAGGCGCTGGCCGCGGCTTCTGTAGTGGCCGGCGCTTCGGCTTCAGAAACAGGAGCGGCAGCGGCTGGCTGCGCACTCAGCTTCTTGCGCGTCGCGCGGATCGCCTTGATCTTGTCCGCCCGCTTCTCTTCCTCGTCCATGCGCACGGTGATGAACTTGATCACCGGCTCTGTTACGCGGAGACGGCGCTCCACCTCAGCGATCAGGCCACCCTCCGCCTGAATCACCAGCAGGACATAATTACCGTCATTGAACTTGCGCACCGTATAGGACAGCTTGCGCCGGCCCAGCTTTTCGGTTGACTTCAGAACGCCACCACCGTGGTGGATGGTCTGCTCCAGTCCCGCGATCAGCTTGTCGACATCCGCCTCTTCCATATCCGGGCGCACGATGAACATCACTTCATAGCTACGTTGCATGCGTTTCTCTCTTCCCTAAAACCTGAACTTCAGACCTGAATTCCAGATACTGTTTCCCGCTTCACTCGGTCTTCGGGGAACCATTCCCCGCAAGCCCGTTCCACTTGTTCATCGCCGCGGCGACTCCGCTCACGATGACTGTCTCCACAGCCTCGGCGACGCGATCCAGCACATCGTCGAGCACCGCCAGCTCCTTCTTTCGCATCGGCGTCAGCAGGTAATCCTTCCCCCGCCGCGACGCTGTTTCCAACCCATCCGGTCCGACGCCGATCCGGATCCTTGCCCACTCTTCCGTGCCCAGCGCGCCGTTAATCGACCGGGCGCCGTTGTGGCCACCCGATGATCCTCCTGCTCGCACCCGCAGCGTGCCCAAGGGCAAAGCCAGCTCATCGTAAAGAACCAGCAAGCTGGGACTTCGCTTCGCGTCGCCGCCAGCCTCGCTGCCGATCCCGAACTCCTCCACCAGAGCCCGGACGGATAACCCGCTCAGGTTCATGAAGGTCTCCGGCTTTGCCAGCAGCACCTCACAGCCCGCAATGCGCATCGTGGCCGTCAGAGCCCGGCAGCGGCGATTGTTCACCACCGCCCCGGCGCGCTCTGCCAGCCGGTCGATAGCCAGGAACCCGGCGTTGTGCGGGGTCCACTGGTACTCGATTCCAGGATTGCCGAGCCCGACGACCAGAAATGGTCCCCGAACTGATTCCCGCACCTCGGCATTCCTTGGCGCCTCTTCCGGTTGCCTCGCTCCGAACAGCACTGCCTACTTCTTGCCGCCGGCCTTGGCAGCTTCGCCGCCTGCCTCCTCCGTCTCCTGCTTGCCCTTCTTCACCACCTCGGGCTCAGCTGCTGTCGCAGCAGCTACGGCATCTGGCTCCGGCGCCGCTTCTTCCTTGATCACGGTCACGTGGGCCACGGTTGCGTCCTCGTCGGTGATGAACTTGAACTTGCCCCCGTGCGGCAGGTCGGAGACGCGGACGACGTCGTGCAGCTTCATCCCGGTCACGTCAAGCGAGATGTGCGGCGGAATGTCTCCCGGCAGGCACTCGATTTCGACCTCGCGGAGTACCTGATCCAGAAGGCCGCCCTCGGCCTTGACTCCGACCGGAATGCCTTCCAGGTGAATCGGCACCTCGACGATCATCGCCTTATCCATCGCAATGCGTTTCAGGTCGATGTGCAGCAGGCTGCCCTTGATTGGCTCGTACTGCCAGTCCACGATCATCGCCTTCACGCGTGCGCTGCCCTGCACGTCCACATCGAAGATGGTGTTGTGGCCCGATGCCGAGTGCAGAATTCGCAACATCTGCTTGGGATCGAGCTCCACCGCCACCGAAGGCTCCTTCGCCCCATAAATCACTGCGGGAATTTTGCCCGCCACGCGCACGCGGCGTGCCGCGTTCTTGTTGAACTTGCCCTCGCGGGTCACCGCCGTTACCAGTTCTGTGCTTGCCATTGTTCTCTTCTATCCTTTCGGTCATGGGGAGGAGCCTGGCTCCTCCCTACTCCCTTTGTCGAAACCGATTGCTAGTTAAAGAGTGAGCTCACGCTCGTCTCCATGTGTATGCTCTCGATCGCCGCACCGAGCAGGCCGGCAATCGACAGGACTTTGATCTTGTCCACCGCCTTGGCTTCTTCGCACAGCGGTATGGAATTGGTCACCACCAGCTCCTTGATGCGCGAGCTGGCTATGCGCTCCACAGCCGGGCCCGACAGCACCGGGTGCGACGCGCAGGCGTAAACTTCGGTTGCCCCTTCGTCAAGCAGCGCATGGGCGGTCTTCACCAGCGTGCCCGCCGTGTCGACGATGTCGTCGATGATCAGGCAGGTGCGCCCGCGCACATCGCCGATCACGTTCATCACCTCAGTCACATTGATGTCCGTGCGCCGCTTATCGACGATAGCCAGCGGTGCGCCCATCTTGGTTGCGAAGAAGCGCGCACGCTCCACGCCGCCCGCATCGGGTGAGACGACAGTCAAATTCGGCAGATTTTTCTTGCTGAAGTAGCCCACCATCACCGGACTCGCGAAGAGGTGATCGACCGGAATATTGAAGAAGCCCTGAATCTGCGCTGCGTGCAGGTCCATGAAGAGCGCGCGATTGGTGCCGGCCGTGGTCAGCAGATCGGCAACCAGCTTCGACGAAATGGCCACCCGCGGACGGTCCTTGCGGTCCTGACGGGCGTATCCGTAATACGGCACGACGGTGGTGATGCGACCGGCAGAAGCGCGCTTCAGAGCGTCGATCATGATCAGCAGCTCCACCAGATTCGAGTCCACCGGATTGCACGTAGGCTGAACGACGAAGACATCCACCCCGCG
Source organism: Acidobacteriaceae bacterium (assembly GCA_036378335.1). Lineage (GTDB taxonomy): Bacteria > Acidobacteriota > Terriglobia > Terriglobales > Acidobacteriaceae > KBS-83. The sequence continues at coordinate 10,708 of DASUWP010000202.1, forward strand.
CACGTTTTCGAGTAGCTGGAAGTAGATCTCCCCATCGGCGAAGCGCTGGATCTTGGTTTCACCCAGTGGAACCCCTATCTGCTTGCAGATCTCTTCAGCAAGCTGGCGGTTCGCCGATCCGGCAAAGATCTTGAAGCGCTTGTCCTCGCTCAGCCCGCGGTTGCGCTTGCGTTCCGGTGCGGGCTGAAAGTTGTTGCTACTCGCCGTCTCCGGCTCGACTTCGGTCGCCACTGCCGTCTCTTGCTTCATCACGTGTCTCCCAAGCTGGTTTGCGTTGGTGAACTGCGTTGATGTCTCGCGCCGCGGCTTGACCTGCATCCGCGACAGACGCTCCGGCGCACGGTGCACCGGAACAGAGTGGCTGGGCGACTAGGATTCGAACCTAGACAAAGTGCTCCAAAGGCACTTGACCTACCATTAGTCGATCGCCCAGTAGAAACTACTTTTCAACTCCTCGACCTTGGAGGCCCTCCAATCTGGCCCGCTTTTGGCCGGATTGGACAGAAAGGCACTTGACCTACCGTTAGTCGATCGCCCAACAGGCTGCTGGCGGAGATGGGATGCTGCTGCCAGCAGTTTCGCCGGAAGCTACTTTAATCCACCCACATCGTGCGCCAATACTGCTCGCGAGGCAAGGTTTCGGTCCGCAGCGCCACAATGCCGCGATGCCGAAGACGCTCTGCCGCTCGATCTGCCGCTTCCGCACTCGCATACAGCCCGAACAGGGCCGAACCCGAGCCCGATAGTGCAGCATAAATAGCCGCGTCCTCAGGATTGCTGGAGGAGCTCCAAAGCGCGCGCACAATGTCTGCAAGAGAGGGATACTGCGCAAAGACGACCTCTTCGAAGTCGTTTGCAATCCCGGTGCGGACAAGCGCGAGAAGCGGAGTCTCGGCCAGGTCTCCTCTTTGGACCGAATGTGCTTCGGAGAATATCTTTTCCGAAGCGCCTGCCCAGGAGACACCGGAGGAGTACGGCTGACCCCATGCTGCGGAGACAGACCGACTCAACCTTTCAAGTCTATCGGCAGAAGCGGATGGGGTCAATGCAGAATGCCGCGCATCCCATTCCCGAAAAGCTGCAGGTGTCGACACCCCGATCTCCGGCACAGCAACCACGCAGACCATCGCGGGCACGTCCGGCAACGGCGAGACCACTTCGCCGCGTCCCAGCCCCAGCACCGCTCCACCCAGGAGGAATAGCGGAACATCGGAGCCCACTTCCGCCGCCACACGCATCCGGTCGTCCGCGCTCAATGCGGCGCCCAATTCCCGCTCCAGCCCCAGCAGGGCCGCCGCCGCATTCGCCGATCCGGCGCCCAACCCGCCTTGCACCGGCAGCCGCTTCTCAATATGAATCGTCACCTCAGCCGCTACACCCAATACAGCCAACGCCCGCTCTGTCATCTTCCACGCGGTATTGCGTGCATCCGTCGGCACACGCTCATCGTTCGAGGTGATGCTGATGTGTGTGGCGGCGCGCCGTGCCGTCACCGTAACCAGATCATGCAGTGCAATCGTCTGGTAGACGGTGGTCAGCGCATGAAAGCCATCCGGCCGCGCCAGGCCGATCGCCAATCCCAGGTTGATCTTTGCAAACGAACGCAGCGTGACAGACATGCCTCGGTCATTGTAAGCAGCTGCGCGTTTGCGGAGGGAGACGCCGCCGGAAGGCTAGTCGCTATATTGTGCTACATGCATTCCACCGCATCAGAGCTGCGCCGGATAGAGACGGTCAAGGATGAAGCGCCTGGACCGGGCGCCTCCAGGTTGGTTGCGTGTTGCAGTCAAGTGCATCTCGAGAGAGCGCAAGCATTCGCTACACTCCATGCATGCAAAGCACATCCCGGGTTCTGGCCGCGCTCCTGCTCCCACTCTCTGTCGCAACCGCTCACGCCTTCGCGCAGGACGAAACGCCCGTCAGCGCCGAGCACGCCATGGTTGTCAGCGTGCATCACGACGCGACCGATGCTGGTGTCACCATCCTGAAGCAGGGAGGCAATGCAGTCGACGCAGCGGTCGCCACCGGCTTTGCCCTCGCAGTCGTACATCCGGTTGCAGGCAATATCGGCGGCGGCGGATTCATGCTGGTCCATCTCGCAAAGGGCGCAAAGCACGATCTCTTCATCGACTTCCGCGAGACCGCGCCTGCCGCCGCCTCACGCGATATGTATCTCGATTCCCAGCGCAACGTCATTCCCGGCGCCAGCACGCTCGGATATAAATCCGTCGCCGTGCCCGGCTCAGTCGCGGGCCTTGCTTATGCGGAGAAAAAATACGGCAAGCTGGGCATAAAGATAGTCATGGCTCCGGCCATGAAGCTTGCCGAAGATGGCTTCACGCTCAGTGACGAGGAAGCCGAGGAGCTGCACGATGCGGACCTCGCAAAGTTCCCCGAATCCCACAGAGTTTTCCATGTGGATGCGGAGCGGGGCGGCTACTACCAGTCCGGCGACACCTTCCGCCAGCCCGAGCTCGCCGCTACCCTCAAGCGTATCGCCGCCGATCCTGACGACTTCTACCATGGTGAGATTGCGAAGAAGCTGGCCGCAGCGATGAAGGCCAACGACGGTCTCATCACAGAGGCGGACCTCGCCAATTATCAGGTCAGGGAACGTGCTCCGGTCAAAGGGAGCTATCACGGTTACGAGATTGTCAGCGCGCCACCGCCTTCCGCCGGTGGCATCGCGCTGGTCGAAATGCTGAACATCCTGCGTCCCTACGATCTCGCAAGGCTTGGCGATCGTACTCCACCCGAAGTTCAACTCATCGCGGAAGCCATGCGCCGCGCCTACATGGACCGCACCGACTACCTCGGCGACCCCGACTTCGCGAAGATCCCGCAAGCCGCACTGCTCAATCCCCCATACGCCGATGCCTGGCGCAAGAGCATCGTGCCCGGCCACGCCACGCCTTCAAAAGATCTGAAGCGGCCCGCCGGCTTCCTGCCACCGCCGCCAACTGCCACCGTGGCCGAACCAAAATCCACCGATACCACCCACTACTCCGTTCTCGACGCCGAGGGCAACGCTGTCGCGGTCACCACCACGCTCAACAACGGCTTCGGTTCGCACGTCACAGCTGCCGGTCTCGGCTTTCTGCTGAATGACGAGATGGATGACTTCGCCTCGAAACAAGGCGCGCCCAACATGTACGGCCTCATCCAGGGTCCGAACAACGCCATCGCGCCCGGTCATCGCCCGCTTTCCGCAATGACGCCGACCATTGTGCTGAAGGATGGCAAAGTGCGCATGGTGCTCGGTTCACCCGGCGGCCCGCGAATCACCACCACAGTGCTCAATATCTTCCTCAGCACCGCCGAGGGCGGACTCAACATCCAGCAGGCGGTCGATGCCCCGCGCTTCCACCACCAGTACCTGCCGGACACGCTCTATGTCGAAGCCGGCTTCCCCGCCGACACTGCCGCAAAACTCACCACCGAGGGCTACACCCTAAAACAAGCCGGCCATTGGAGCGATGGCGAGTGCATCGCTGTCAACCCGAAGACCGGAAAGCTAGAAGGTGGTCAGGACCATCGCCATCATTTCGGCAAGGCCGCAGGGTACTAAAGCATTTCCTACTGTGAGTCCGCGGAGAGGATCTCGGCGTGGCTATTCCCTAATGGAGCAGCGGCGAGGTTTTCTGCGCCTGAGGTTCTGTCCGGGATGAGTCGCACCGCCGCCAGAATGACGAGGACCAGCAGACAGAGTGCGCGGAGCTCTCCGTAAAAATGCGCTCTGTGCAGGATGATGTAACTCTGTGGAGTCAGGATGGTGGCGTAGAGGAGAAAGAAGGGGACGAGTTTTCCCTGATCGCGTGGCGCGGTGTCGAGCGCAGAAAGGCAGAGCAGCGCAAGCGATGGGTAGAGCGAGAGCAGGGTGTAGTCGTAGGAGACGGGGGCGATCGTCACTGCCAGAACCGACAGGATGATGAACTGGTTCACCAGCGGGAGCTTATTGATCCGTGTGAAGTAGAAGACGAGCCCGCCTACAGCAACGATCCAGGTGTATGGACGGACCAATGGCGCAAGATTCGGCAGCCACGGAAGAGTGGCGAACTTGATCAGGGCAAAAAAGGAATGGTCATAGCCCAGACTTACCGGCGCAGCGACGTAGGCGCCGCCAAGGGCGCGGAGTTGGTCGAGGTCCCACCGGAGCGCATAGCCAACGTGGGGGCTCAACAGGCGGAGCGCGAGCCACGTAACGCCCAGCACTGTCAGGATGCCAATGGCGAGTTCACGATATCGACGGTGGGCGAGCAGAAGGCTGAAGAAAAGAAACGGATAGATTTTGAATGCAGTGGCAAAGCCGAAGAACACCGCCGCCCATATGTAGCGGCGACGATAGACACTCCAGAGTCCGCAGGTAGTGACGATCCAAACAAAGATCTCTAAGTTCGTGCGCAGCAGCACGGTAATCAACGGATAGGAAGTGACGGCGATTCCCACGCTCAGCAGGGCAGCGCTTCCTCCTTCGACCCCCCGCGTGCGGAGCGCACGGAAAAGACAGACAACGAAGAAGAGTACCGTCGCGAGTGTGAGAGCAAAGAAGGTCGCGCGTGGCGATGGTGTAGCAAGCAGCGCTGCATACGGGAGGGTCATCCCTGGCGGATACATGAAATATCCGTGCTGCGTGAAAAACTCCGGCCGTCCGTAGTGGTGGAATCGCTCGCGAAACTCGAAAAGATCCGAGAAGAAGAATTGGGGCGCAAAGAAATACGCGAACGAGTAAGGAATGCCGTAGCCCAATGCGCGGGCGATCAGGTTGTATCCCAGCGAGGCGATGTCGAAAGAGAAGATGGCGAAGAGGAAGAAACGGAGCGCGTAGGGCAAAGACCGTGGCGTCGTGCCCGGTGTGCTGGCGGTAGCGGAAGTCATGATCATTCGCCGCGGATGCGCTTCGCCTCCATAGGATCGACAACGAGTCCCGTGGAGGGCTCCTTGACCCCGCATCCGAGGTGATTGCAGATAAGGAGAATGCTTCCGTATCCCTGCGTGGGACATTCCAGCACCGTATTATCGGCGCTCCGTGGAATGCACGCGGAGTGATGGTCGACTGAGTACTTGCTGTAAAACGCGATCGAATTCGGGTGGCTGCGTATTAGATGAAATGCCTCTTCGGCCGTTAACAGGGAGCAGAATGCGAAAAGTATAAATAGAAACGGGAGGCTCAGAAGACGTTCCATGAAATGGGTTCGGTTATCCTCGATTGTCATTCGCATAGGATTTCCGAACCCTGGCGCACGCCGCGCACTCTGACTCTAACCTCGCCAGCATACCAGTGGGCCAAAAAGTGTGTCGAGCAACGGTTGGGTGTTACATATCTCGGGCAGCTCTCCCCGATAGTCACGCGAAGGGTCCCTCCAGCGAGAGATGGAGCAGACTTGAGACGGCCCGTCAGCCTTAGTTCGAAGAAACAGACCGCAGATGAGAGAATAGCCCTCGGAACCACCTCCCATGCTCCGAGCCCTCTCCACCCATGTCTTTCTTCGCCAGCGCCTGCACCCCGGCTTGCTCGACACGCTGGCTCGCGGCGGCGCGCAGGCTATTGAAGTCTTCGCTGCGAAACAGCATTTCGACTACACCAGTCGTCAGCACATCAAGGAGATCGCTGACTGGTTCCAATCGAGCGATGTCAAGCCGCATTCGCTGCACGGACCGCTCTATGCCGACTCCGAAATGGGCCGGGGCGGCCTGCCTTCGATCAACGTGGTGCACCACGAAAAATCGCGCCGTATCGACGGCATGGATGAGGTAAAGCGCGCGCTCGAAGCGGCGGAGATCTTGCCCTACCAGTTCCTCATCCTGCACCTCGGCGACCGCGACTCGGACTGGGACGAGCGCACCCTTGAATACGCCATCACTGCCATCGAGCACCTCAAGGCCTTCGGCGCGCCACTCGGCGTCAAGCTGCTGCTTGAAAACATTCAGAACGAAGCCACCACGCCCGCGAACCTGGCAGAAGTCATCCGCGCCGGTCACTTCGCGAACGTCGGCGTATGCTTCGACATCGGCCACGCCAATCTGATGCAAGGCGTCGACCCATCGCTCGAAACCCTGCTGCCGCTGATCGGGTCAACCCACCTCCACGACAACAATGGCGATCGCGACGCGCACCTGTGGCCGGGTGATGGCAAAATCTCATGGGAGCCGGCGATGGATGCACTCAAATCAGCACCGCGTTCGCCCGCCGCACTGCTCGAGATTCATTACGAGCTCGGCGAAACGCCGGACACGATAGCCATGCGCGCCGCCCAGACCTTCGAGAAATTCGGAATTTGAAACAATGACGGATACATCTGTAACGCCATCTAGCACACAGTCCAGCACGCCAGTAACCGCCATCCCCGCGACCATCGCCACCCTGAAGCAGCATGAGGGCCAGACCGTCATCCTCCACGGGTGGCTCTACAACATGCGCGCCTCCGGCAAGCTGCTCTTTCCCATCCTTCGCGATGGCTCCGGCACCGTGCAGGGCATCATGCCCAAGGCCGCGGTCACACCGGAAGTCTGGGAGACGACCAAGCACCTTACCCAGGAGTCCAGCGTCATCGTGACCGGTCGCGTGCGGGCCGACCAGCGTGCGCCCGGCGGCTACGAGCTCGACGTCGAGAACGTGGAAGTGGTGCAGCGCGTGCCCGAGGAGCAGCCCTACCCCATCACCCCGAAGGAACACGGCGTCGATTTCCTGATGGAGCATCGCCATCTCTGGATCCGCTCGCCGCGTCAGTCCGCCATCCTGCGCATTCGCGCGGAGATCATCAAGGCTGCGCGCGACTACCTGGACGACAACGGCTTCGTCCTGACCGATCCCCCCATCCTCACGCCAGCCGCGTGCGAAGGTACTTCCACGCTCTTTCCTGTCGAGTACTTCGGGGACGAGGCCTTCCTCACGCAGAGCGGTCAGCTTTACATCGAGAGTACCGCGCTTGCCCTAGGCAAGGTCTACAGCTTCGGCCCCACGTTTCGCGCGGAAAAATCCAAGACCCGTCGCCACCTCACCGAGTTCTGGATGGTCGAGCCCGAGCTCGCCTATGCCGGGCTCGACGACTTGATGGCACTGGCGGAGAATTTCCTCAGCTTCATCGTCGGCCGCGTCCTCGAGCGCCGTTTGCCCGATCTCAAAGTCATCGAGCGCGACATCGCGAAGCTGCAATCGATCCAAGCGCCCTTCCCGCGGCTGCGCTACGACGAAGCCGCTGCCATGCTGAATGAGGCGCACGCCAAGGGTCTGCTCGAACATCCGTTTGAGTACGGCAACGACTTCGGCTCACCGGACGAGACCTATATTTCCTCGCAGTTCGACCGGCCGGTCATGGTCCATCGCTATCCTGCCGCCGTAAAGGCGTTCTACATGGAACCCGATCCGGAGGATCCGAAGTATGCTTTATGCGTCG